>CACZTI010000001.1 GCA_902783985.1 uncultured Erysipelotrichaceae bacterium
ATACTAAGATAAGTAATGCAAATACCATGATGTATAAAAAGAATTCTTTTATTCTCATGATACCACCTCCTTGTTAAAGGGAAGTGACCTAACAAAATTAGGTATATCGATAGTGATAATAACATTTACTTATATTAATGTCAATAATATTTAATGTAAAAAAAGAGCTTTCAGAAAATTTTATTATTTATTTTCCTATATGCTCTTTTTATTTATGCATTTTATTAGTGCTTAGATCTGCTAATTCATAAATATTCATTAGATAATCTTCAATATCTTGTAAAACATCTTGTTTAAAATAAAACTCTTGATTATCTATTTTTGTTATATCAAAGGTACCATCACTTTTAAAGTCAATATAACAAGATCTACTACTATTTAATGATGGTATTTCCATGATATGAAGTCTTAAAATATTGGATGTATCTGTATCTATTGATGGAAGATATGATATCTTTACATGAACAAAGTGATCATTATTATCTCTTATGGTATATTTTTCAATATCTTTAGAAAATTCTTTTGCTGCACCAGTTAATACTTTAGAGTAATCTTTATCATCTAAGCATTCTTCATTAATAAATTTTATTGCTCTTGCTATTTCTTGTTCATCTACTTGGTTATCAGAATCTATTGTTTCTCTTTGGTAAAGTTTTCTTAAAGTATTGGTAAAGAAAGTATATAAACTTAATTTAGTATCTGCTGGTAATCTATCTAGTAAATCTACTTGTTCTTTGGGATAATCTTTTTTTCCATAATCTTTTAAATGTAATTGCATATTAGCATCCATTTGTTTTTCGGCAAGTTTACCGACATATCCGTCATAATTTTCCATATTTTCCCTACTTTCTATATATAGTATAACATAAATTTTTGATAATTTAAAAAAAAGTAGATATTTCTACTTTTAATTATTGTCAATTACTTTAGTTAATGATACTTCTTTATTATCTAAAACTTTTACTTGATTACTATCGGAATTTCCTTCAGTACTTATAGTTGTTAGAGAACCATCTTCATAAGTAATAATTACTTTATTATCTTTTAATACTAGATTGCCAGTATATTTATAAGAATAGTTTTCTTTTTTATCAGTGATGGTAAAGGTTGTTTTACCTTCATTAAAGTCAGTAGATAATTCATGATATAAAGAAATATCTTTTCCAAAGGAACTTGTATAAGTCCATTCGATTTTACCACCTTCAATTTTACGGATAGTTACTGCTAAAAGATTATCCCATGGATCTTTTCCACTAAATTGATATCCCATATATGGACTATAATCAATATTTAAATATTCTTCTAGTGTTAATCCTTTTTCCATAATTTCTTTAGCTACACTAGTACTTCCAACATATCTTAAATGCCATGGTTCATAAGCATAACCAGTTATAGAATCTTTTCCTTCAAGATATCTTAAGATAAAACCGTAGTCAGCAAGTTTGGCATGAACTTTAGCAAAAGTATCTCTTTCAGCTATCATATCATCATTATCCTCAATAACCTTACCATCTTTAACTAATTTAACATCAAGAGCAAGACCTGTATGATGTTCAGAATATCCTGGAACGGCTACATATTTTTGAGCATAAGCAAGTCCTTTTTCTTTTTCAAATTCATCCCATATTTCTTGTTGTCTTTTAACTGAACGATAAGTACTATCAAGTTCAATATTAACACCTTCCTTAAGTAAAGCTTCTCTTAATTCATTAAACTTTTCAGCAGCTTCTTTTTCTACTTGATATGTTTCATCTAAACCTGTTTTAACATCAACAAGTTCTAGTTTTTCTTCCCAATCAGATGGTAGTTTATTTTGCTTATTAACAATTACCAAGTAATTAATCTTATCCTTTCCACAAGCAGTTGTAAAGGTAATAATACCTACAAATACTAGTAATAATCCTATTATTTTTTTCATTGTGACCTCCTGAATATGATTATAGCATTTATGTGAAAATATAGCAATTTATTAATGGTTATTTAATTCTATTTCATATATTTTCCCTACTTTAGAAAAACTAGTTGGATAAATCTTTAATTTATTTAAAATTTCATTTAACCAAAGTGGTATACCATTAAATGTTTTAAACTCCATAATATAACCTTTATTAAATAGTAATTTACTTTTATCTTCTTGATAAAGATTTAAATCATTAAAACTATATTTGATATTATTGTCAAAAGTTATTCTAAAAGATGAATCTTCTTTTAAATAGTAAGATAGTCTATCATAATTTACTTTGATTTTAGGTTTTAAATTATATTTATTAAAATAATAATTTAATTCTTTTGATATTTGGTTATTGGTATCTATTTGATTATTTAAATAATCACTATAATTTAAGGTTATTCTTCTTTTATTACTGTTATCAAAGTATTTCTTTTTTATTTCTAGAAATATTTCATTACTATCTTTATTATAACTTCTTAACCTTATTTTTTCTTTATATATTGGTTTATCTATGGAATGATTTATCATTTCATAATCATCATTATCAAAATAAATATTATAGATTCTTTCTTTAAAATATTTATCTTTTTCTAAATTATTATTTATAAGTCTTAATAATTTATCAAATTGTTCATTATTAAGAAAGTATTTTTGTTCTAATCTATCAATAATCATAACATGCTCCTTTTCAATTTACATTATCATTATATTATTGAAAGATTAAATAAACATTAAAAAAATCCACTATTATTTAGTGGATAATTTTATTTATTATCATTTTGTCTCATTAAGGGGAATAAGACAACATCTCTTATGTTTTGGGTATTATAAATTAACATAAGTAAACGGTCTATTCCAAAACCAAGACCTGATATTGGAGGCATACCTTGTTCCATAGCTCCCATAAATCCTTCATCTATTTCCATTGTTTCATCATCACCTTGAGCTTTAGCGATTAACTGATCTTCAAATGTTTGTCTTTGAGTTATTGGATCTACTAATTCGGAATAAGCTTTACAAAGTTCTGTTCCTCCAGCTACTACTTGGAAAACATCAATAATTCTTTTGTCTTTGTCATTTCTTCTGGCAAGTGGGATTAATACAGCAGGATAATTATAGATTACTGTAGGTTCAATGATTCCTTCTCTTATCGTTCTTTTATATACAAAATCAATTATTTGACTTAATGAGTGATAATCTTCTAAATCATTTTTTGTAAATAAACCTTTTTCAATAATTTTATCTTTTAATTCCATAGGATCTGTGATACTCAAGAAATCAAATCCTAAAATTTTAGTTAATTCTTCAACATAATTAATTCTTTTGAAATCTTTACCAAAATCTAGAGTATTATCTTTATAAGTAATAGTTGTTGTTCCTACTAATTCCATTAATAAGTTTTTAATAAATTCTTGATAGAATTTTAAATTATCTTCAAAATTCCAGTATGATGCATACCACTCTACTTGTGTAAATTCTTGTAAGTGTTCAGTATCCATTCCTTCATTTCTAAAACATTTTGCTACTTCATAAACTCTATGAAATCCTCCTGATATACATTGTTTTAAATATGTTTCTGGAGCGATTCTTAAGTTTAAGTCAATATCAAGAGCGTTATGATGGGTATAAAATGGTCTTGCTGAAGCTCCTGTTACAGCAGATTGCATAATAGGTGTTTCTACTTGTAGGAATTCATGTTCTCCTAAATATCGATGAATAAATGAATATAATTTACTTCTTCCAAGAAAGATTTTTCTAGATTCTTCATTAGATATTAAATCAACATATCTTTCACGATATTTATCTTCAATATCGGTTAAACCATGAAATTTTTCTGGTAATGGTTTTAGAGCTTTTCCAAGGAAAGTAAAATCATCTGCTCTTAGAGTTTTCTCTCCTGTTTGGGTTGTGAACATCTCTCCTTTTACACCAATAAAATCTCCAACATCAATCATGGATTTAAAGAAAGCATATTTATCTTCTCCTACTAAATCAATTTTAATAGATACTTGTAAACTTCCTTCTAAATCTCTTATTCTTAAGAAACTTAATTTACCCATTTTTCTCATGAAAACAATTCTTCCAGCTACACTAACATCTTTTGTTTCATCAGGAAGAAGTATTGCTTCATGTAGACGATGGGTTATCTCATATCTTTCAGGATATGGATTACATACTTTACTTATTTCTTCTAATTTATTTCTTCTTACTATTTCTTGTTCGGTTAACTCTCTCATTTTTTACTTCTCCTTTTTTCTTAGTTTGCTTTTTTTCTTCAACAATAGTTGCTTCTTCAATTTCTTTTGGTTCTTCTTTAACCTCTTCTTTTTCTTCTAAATCTTTAATATTAATAACTTTAGTGTTACCCATTAAATCATGTAATCCTCTTCCATCATCACGGTACATCATCATAATAAACGATACTACCATAAGAATAGTAAAGACATTACCAACTCTTCCTGATATATTAATATAACTTTCTTTAGATAAAGTATTTATTAAAATAATAATTACAATATTAGATAAGATACTATTAACAATTAAACTTCTTAGGAAATAATTAAAGATATTTAATTCTTTATCATTAGCGGAAGTTATTTTAAGTTTTAAAATATATTTACCTAAAGTTATACCATTACAGAAATAACACATAATAGAATAATAGACAATACTTACACCAATTGTAATAATAGTTACTTCAATACTATCCTTTGTTAAATCATAATTTAATTCATTAAATTCTTTCATGTATTTATCTTGATCTTGTTTTTCACTAACTATTTTTTCAGTTAATTCTAATAACTTTTTATTATCCTCATTATATTTATCACTATTAGTGAACACAATGGTTAATAGTCCTGAAAGAACAGTTACAATTAAAGTATCAATTATAAATGCTATGACTCTTTTATAAATATAAGGTTTTTCTCTTTTCATGATTCCTCCTTGAATTCATTTAATATATCTATTATATCACATAGTTTATTTACTTGATATATTTTTTCTTTAATTATATTACTATTTTTTATACCTTTTAAATACCAAGCAATATGATTTCTTATTTCAAGACATGCAACTTTTTCTGGTTTTATTTTACTTAAATAATCAAGGTGATGCAAGCACATATCTATTTTTTCTTCTTTAGTTCTTTCTTTTGGTAATTTTCCTTTTTCTAAATAGTTATTTATATCACTTACAAGCCAAGGATTACCTAGGACTCCTCTTCCTATCATGATAAGGTCGCATCCTGTCTCATCAAGCATTCTTTTAGCATCATAAACAGTTTTAATATCACCATTTCCTATTACTGGAATATTAACTGCTTCTTTAACTTTTTTGATAATAGACCAATCGGCTTTACCAGAATAGCCTTGTGATCTTGTTCGTGGATGAATACAAATAGCAGAAGCACCGGCTTCTTCACAGATTTTAGCTACTTCTACAGCATTTATGCTATTCATATCCCAGCCACTTCTTATTTTAACAGTTACAGGAACATTTACTGATTTAACAACACTAGATACGATTTCTTTGATCTTTTCTGGATTTTTTAAAAGGGCACTACCTGCTTGTGATTTTACAGCAACTTTAGGTACAGGACATCCCATATTGATATCGATAATGTCTGGATGCATAGTTTCCTCTATATATTTTGCTGCTTCACAAAATGTTTCTTTATCACTTCCAAATATCTGTTGGGCAATAGGTCTTTCATAATCTTCCATATATAGCATTTCTTTAGTTTTATTATTTTGATAAAATATCGCTTTATCACTTACCATTTCAGCATAAATTAATGAAGCACCTTGTTCTTTAATAATTTTTCTAAAAGCACTATTACATATTCCAGCCATTGGTGCAAGAACTACTTTACCATTAATTATAACATTTCCTATTTTAATCACTTTATCACCCACTTCAATAAAACACTTGATATTATAAACTAAAAATATATAAAAGAAAAGAGTTAAATTATAAATCTAACTCTTATTTCTTAGCTGCGTAATTATAAATTACTTGATCAACTTCAATTAAGTCAATATTCTTAATACCATTGTATTTTGCTAATTTATAGCAATTAACTTGCCATGTTCTAGCAATTAAACTTAAGGTATCTCCCCATACTACTTTATAACTCTTAGCACCTTTTTTAGAATTAATTCTAGTGTTTTCTTTCCATTCAACACCATTTCTCTTTAATAGTTTAACAGTTTTTTTAGTAGTATCGGAACCATTATTCTTATTATCAGTATTATCTGTTTTGCCTGTTGGATTATTTTCTTTTTGACCTTGTTCAGGTTCTTTTTTTTCATCTTCCTTTTTTTCACATCCAGCAGCAATTAGAATAGTAAATACTAATAAGAAACATAAGAAGATTGTACTAAGTTTACTTTTCTTCATAATGACTCCCCCTATCTAATATTTTTGTACAATTAAAGTATATCATAATTTATCGACTTTTTTTACTATTTTACATAATATGACATCATATTTTAATATTTTTTCATTCTTCGACATAATTCGACAAATTTCGACAAAACATTATGATAATATAACAAACTCTGAGAGGGGGTGATGTTATGATTAGAAAAGAACATTACTTAATGAGAGATAGTATTGCTAAGAAAATCTTCAAAGATCAAGAATTAGGAAAAGAATTAACTGCAAGACTTGTAAGTATTATCTTAAAAACTGATTATCAGGAGATATATGATAATCTTACACCATCATTTACTGATATTGGAATAAACGCATTAACTGTTGATAGTGATACGGATGTTATGTATGAAACAAATGATAATATTATTAATATTGAAATTAATTATTCATATGGTCCAACAAGAAAAGCACAATTAAATGGTTATGTTACTGAACTATATTTAGGTCAATTAAAATCTAGCAAAAACTATAAAAATGCTAAAGGTGTTATTCAAATATTAATCGAAGACTATGATTTCTTTCATAAAGGTGAATTGTTATATGAAGTAGTATTGAAAGATAATAAATATAATTTACCAGATGATGAATTCTTCAAAAGATTTAGAATATCTCTTGATTATTTAAGTAAGTTGAATTATAATGAAGTCATTAAAAGTGATAACAAACTTGTTAAACTTTTATACTTTCTAATTTGTAATAATAAAGAAGAAAGAGATAAAGTATATAAGGATGATGAATTTATGGAAAAAGTAATTAAGAATGCCGAAGAAATTGCAGGCAGAGCACAAATGCCACTGTTTTTAAGCAACGAAGAGATTACAAGACTTGATATGGAATATTATCAAAAAGTTGGCTTTGATAAAGGTGTTGAACAAGGTATTGAAAAGGGAATTGAAAAGGGAATTGAACTAAACAAGCACGAAATGATAAATAATCTTTATCAAAATGGTGTATCTCTTGATTTAATTAGTAAATCTTCTAATTTATCTATTGAAGAAGTTAAAAAAATTCTAAACGATAAAAAAATTGATGAATAATCCATCAATTTTTTCTTTTATTTATTTAGTTCTTTAATTAATTCTTCTTTACTCATTTTAGAGTATCCTTTAATTCCTAATTCTTTAGCTTTTTCTTTTAATTCATCAAGAGTTAAATCATTAAGTGATGTATCATCTGGAAGTTTACCATTTTCAGCAAGATAAACAATTTCTTCATGAGTTAATGTTTCTTTTTCAAGTAGGGCATTTGCTATTAAATGTACTAAGTCAATATTTTCTTTTAAAATCTTAGTAGCTTTTTTATAACATTCATCCATTATCTTTCTTATTTCAATGTCAATCTCATGAGCTACGGTATCAGAGAAATTTCTTGTTTTATTATAATCTCTTCCAATAAAGACACTTTCACTTTGTTGTTCTAATTGAACTGGACCTAAATCACTCATTCCATATTCTGTAACCATGGCTCTAGCAATCTTAGTTGCTTTTTCAAAATCATTATGAGCTCCTGTTGTTATTTCATGGAAGTTGATTTCTTCAGATACACGACCTCCAAGAAGACCAGTAATTTGTTCTAATAATTCGGTTTTTGTTTGGGTATACTTTTCTTCTTTTGGAACCATCATAGCGTATCCACCAGCATAACTTCTTGGAATGATAGTTACTTTTTGAACATCATTAGCACTATTAAGTTTTAATCCTAATACAACATGTCCTGCTTCATGATGGGCTACCATATTTCTTTCTTGTTCAGTATATTTTTTACTTACTTTAGCAGGTCCCATTAAGACACGGTCTGTTGCTTCATCTATTTCACTCATAGTAATAAACTCTTTATTACGACGAACGGCAAGTAATGCTGCTTCATTTAATAAATTTTCAAGATCAGCTCCAGAAAAACCTGGAGTTCTTTTTGCTAAATTAGATAATGTAATATTTTTATCTAAAACTTTGTTTCTTGCATGAACAGCAAGAATTTCTTCTCTTCCTTTTCTATCTGGTAAATTAACTGTTACTTGTCTATCAAATCTTCCTGGACGAAGTAGTGCAGGATCCAAGACATCAGCACGGTTTGTTGCAGCAATAATAATGATTCCTTCATTAGCTCCAAAGCCATCCATTTCGGTTAATAATTGGTTTAGAGTTTGCTCTCTTTCATCATGTCCACCACCAAGACCTGTTCCTCTTTGACGACCAACAGCATCTATTTCATCAATAAAGATTAAACATGGGGCATTATTTTTAGCTTGTTTAAACATATCTCTTACACGGCTTGCACCAACACCAACAAATAATTCTACGAAATCAGATCCACTTATATAATAGAATGGTACATTAGCTTCTCCTGCAACAGCTCTTGCAAGTAATGTTTTACCAGTTCCTGGAGGACCTACAAGTAATACTCCTTTAGGAATTCTTGCTCCTAATTTTTGGAATTTCTTTGGATTTTTTAAGAAATCAATAAGTTCTTTAACTTCTTCTTTTTCTTCTTTAAGTCCTGCTACATCTCTAAATGTAACTTTATTTTTATTATCAGAAAGTTTAGCTCTACTTCTTCCAAAATCAAATGATTTACTAGCTCCACCAGCTTGTTTATTTAAGAAATATAAACCTCCACCAACAATTAATACTATCGGTAAGAAATTAACTAACAATACAAGTAAGGTACTAGAACTTGGATCTTTATTAACTTCTATCTTATAATCATATTTTTCATATCCATCAACTAGTTCTTTGATTACTTCATCAGAAAGTGGTGCTGTAACTTTAAAAGATTCATTTTCTTTATAACCTTTTAATTTACCTTCAATATTATAAACTCCACCATCATTACTTGGAGTAACTTCTATTTTTTCAACTGTTCCTTCAGTTATTTTTCCCATAAATTCATTAAATGTTAAATCATGTACTTTAACACTCATAACCTTATACATATAAAATAATACTAGCATTAAACCTACTAACAATATATAAGGTACTACATTTTTTCTCATATCTTTTTTGTTCATAAATTTCCTCCTATAGACATTTAAATATTATATCACATTTATCATCTTTTAGTCTATTATATTTTGATTTTTTTATCTTAGGAATCCAAATTATGGTATCCTTAGAATCAACAACTATTGGCCAAGAATCTCTTTCTCTTTTAGGAATCTTACTATTTATTAAAATATCACTTACTTTTTTAGTACCAGAGAAATTTTTTATAGTCATTTTATCCCCTTGTTTTCTTGTTCTAACCCGAAGTGGAAGTGATACATCTTTAGAATTAATCCTCATAATATCATTGCCATCCTTATCACTTTCATTTATTTTTTTTATAGTCATTCCATTAGGTAAATATACTTCATCATGAAGTTCAATATCATATGGCATAATAGCTTTAATTTCTTTTCTTAAATATACTTTATTACCATTTTTATCAATAATATAATCATTTGGTAAATTAAATGATAATCTTTCCTTATTAGAATTAATCGCTTGCATCATTAAATCAATATGTCTTGTATCAATCATTATTAAATCATCTTCATAAATATTACGATAAATATATTCGATTATTCCTTTTTGAATAATTGGTTCTAGATTTTTCATAATACTTACATCAATAATACCATCTTTATATACTCTATCTTTTTCTAAAGTTATTAATTTATCAAAGAAATCACTATATTCTTCAAGCATATTACTGAATTTAAGAAATTTTTGATGAACATAAGGATCTTCTTCTTTTAAAAATGGTAATACTACTTTACGATATCTATTTCTTGTATATTTATCTTTAAAATTACTTTTATCAATACGATAAGGA
The DNA here is from genome assembly GCA_902783985.1 of uncultured Erysipelotrichaceae bacterium. Taxonomy (GTDB): domain Bacteria; phylum Bacillota_I; class Bacilli_A; order RF39; family UBA660; genus RUG12783. The sequence goes on from CACZTI010000001.1 coordinate 10,205, forward strand.
ATATTATTTTCTTTATCAAAATCTTCTAAATCTTTTTTGGTAACAAAGATTAATGGTCTTATTATTTGATAATTACCTTTATCAATGATACTTGAAAAACCACTATATCCTCTTAATGTAGAACCTCTTGTTAATCGCATTAAAATAGTTTCCATCAAATCATCGCCATGATGTCCAGTCATTAAATAGTTAGCATGATACTTATTTATTAATTCATCATAGAAACGATATCTAATATTTCTTGCTTCATTATGAAAATTATCATCACCATATTCTTCTATTTTCATATATTCAAAAATTATATTATGTGATAAACAATATTCTTTTAAAAATGATGCTTCTTCTTCACTTTCTTTTCTTAGGTTGTGATTAATATGCGCTACAATAATTTTAAAAGGAATCTTTTTTCTAATATCCTCTAAAATGTATAAAAGTGCCATCGAATCAGGACCTGCTGATACACCAGCAACAATAATATCATCTTTATTTAATTTAATTTTATTTAATAAAAAGTTATAAACTTCTTTCATTAGTTCTCCTTCAAAATTTCTTTTACTTTATTGTATAGAAAAAATATCTTTATATCAAGATATTTCTCATTATTTTTATAAATTTATTTATTATCTTTAGGTATTCTAATTATTAATTCTCCATTTTTAGAATAAAAATATTTTTCTCTTGCATAACCTGCAAGGTATTCTTGATCTTGTAATTTTATAATCTCATTATTTAAATCTTTTTCTTTTTCTTCTAAAGCTACTTTCTTTTCTTCTAATTCACTTGCTTCTTTATATTTATCAATTATTTCAAATACTATTTTGGAGACACTTACCAATACAATGGCAATAATTAAAAAAGATGATATACCAAAAACTAAAAATCTTCTAGTATGTTTTTTAAGAACAGTTTTCTTTCTTTTTTTCATGACACTCTCCTAATTTAATAATAGCAAAAACTAGTATTTTTTTCAATTATTAAACCTTTATTTTATGCCACTTTACTTGTAACTTGACAAATATTTTGTTATAAATTACAAATCCTATAAAAAATACTATTAAAAAATAAAAATGGATAACACCATGATTAATGATATATAATAATAAAAAATATATTCCAAAAATGATAGTATTAAAAAAGAAATTAGTGATAACATTAATAAATTTATATTTAGTAAACAATAAATTATAAAATAGATTATAATTAACACTATAAAATATTCCATATAAAAAAGACATAACTAAACTTTTTATTTGAATAGATAGTTCCATTATTTAAATAATCTATTAAAAATAGATCCTTCCTTTTCTTTTTTAGTATTATCATCTAAATAATCAAAACTTTTTACAAATCCCTTAATTGTTACTGTTCCTTGTAATGTATCAAGTTTAACTAGTTCTAATTCTTCCCCTTTTAATACTAAATATCCCATAATTGTTTCAACTAAAAATTCTTCATTATCAAAACTATCAACTTTTTTTACTCCAGTGATTAAAATATTTTTTCTTTCGATAATATTGACACTATGATTAAAGTTATTCAATTCTTTTTCTTTTTCCATATCTTCCTCCACTAAATTTTATGAAAAAAAAAGAAAAGAATAACTCTTTTCTAAAATTCTTCTTTAAATTCGTTAGAAGTTGCTCTTTCATATGCACCTAGAATAGTGTCATTAAACATTTTTCTAGTTTCTGCATTAATTGGATGAGCTAAATCAACATGGATTTTAACTTCCTCATTGATTGTTCCATCTTCATTTCTACCAGGGATTATTTTGCTAGGCATAGCAACAACAACTTTTTCTGGTTTTTCAATGATTCTAATGTCTTTAATAACAAAACAATCATCAAGAGTTACCTCTACGATTCCTTTCACATTTGAATTTGGTCTTTCGAATTTTCTTCCTTGCACTTTTGTAATTTTCATGCTTTATACCTCCTTGGAAATTATTCTAAATAAATTATATAACATAATTTTTTAAAAATCAATTTATATTTGTCAAATAATATAATTATTTTTATATCCTTTACAAACCTACAACATATGGATGATTTTGTGTCCCATCACATATATCACCATCACATGATAAAATTTTAACCGTAGATTTTAGATGAAGTGTAGGACGCCCGCCGTACGTGTAAGTTGGATAATCGAGCGCGGCGTTGCCGCGGTCGTTCACAAACCAAACGAGCGACGCATTAAATCTATTAATTAACCACATATGAATGGAATTAGAAGTGCCACCTGACTGTTGTGTGGCAAACATCTCTCCATATCTTGGAAGTCCTATATTAAATGTCCCAGATTGAGTTGTTTTTGCACATTCTTTGGTATTACCACTTGTTGTATTAGCACAAACTGAAAGCTTATAATTATATCCACTTGTACCAAAATAATACATGCCACTATCAAATAATTCATTATATGTTGTTTTTAAATTTGGCAAATAGGTATTATTTAAATAAGTATACCATGTATCAGTATCCGTTGTTGTACCACTTCCCCATAATGTGCCAGAAGAACTTGTTGCAAACTTACGAGTTGCCTTATTATCAGCATAATCCATAGCAATAATTTTAGTTTTATTATCTTCTACATCAATTATTCTAAATAGTTGTTCATTGTTTCCATTTTTAAGTTTTACATACTCTCCACTTAGTCTTGTATTTACATAGTCGTTTACACTACCAGCATCCTTATCACCAACTATTTTATATGGCTCACTTGTCGTACCATTACCTGTAAATTCAAGCCCGGATTTTAGATAAATAGAAGGACGCCCGCCGTACGCGAGAGACGGATTATCGAGCATGCCGCCGCCGACGTTGAGCACATACCAAACGGACGACGAATTATACGGATTTAATAACCACCAATAATAACCTATATTAAGATAACTTGTACTAGAAATTGAACCTGCGCAGGTTGTACTTCCTATACATCGGTAGCTATTATAATATTCATAACTATTTAATAAACCGACATTAGCTGATACCATATTAGTTTCTAATGGTTTTGTACTAATATTGGTATCTGCTGGCATTGTGGCATTCCATTTTTTTGTTGTATCAATAAACTCTTCTGCATTATATAATGTGTCATAAAAATCTTCGTTTAACCATTGATACATATATGATGTGTCACTTGCACTATTATAGAAATTTGCCTTTGTAGCATCACTACTTGATGATTCATTAAAAGCAATTGATGTTATATTATTTTCGGTTACTAATTTCATGGCTCCATCCGGATAAATGGCTGTTATTCTCCATAGTTTTCCAGAATACCATACATAGTTCATATCTACACAAGTATTTGTTCCTGAGAAGTATGTTATATCATCAGATGTGTTTTCTGTTCCCATATCATCTACCCAAGTTGGATTACACTGATTAGTAGTAGCCGTTTCCTTTGCTTTTATTGCTGCTCTTACTTTATCTGTTCCTGTTACATAGACATAGTCTTCTGCTTCAACAACTATTTTAATACTATAATATGAATTTGAATATTCTTTTGTTGTATATATAATTTTATTAACATTTTCTGTTGTAGCTGGATATAATGTGGTATTAACTAAATTATTATCGTTTTTAATATATCTTCCCGCTGTTACATTACCTGTTGTTGCATCTGCAAGTGATGGATTACCTTCTGGTAGTGTTGCTCTTTTGGTTGTAGATGATACAAATACTTTAGTTTCATCAATCCATATATAAGCTTCATAATTTTTGGTTGTTTCTGCTATTGTATCTTTTACTATTCCTGTTGATATTAGGGCTTTTCCATTAGTAAATGTTAAATTACTTGCTGTTTCATAGTTATTAGTTTTTGTAGTAAATCCATCTCCATCAGCAGCTGGTACAAATTTTAAGGAAACTACTGAATCAGGAAATCTTGTTTTACCTGTTTCTTCATCTCCATATACTGCATATACACTATATTTTATACCATCTGGTAATGTATTATGAGATGTTATAGAAAATGATATTTTATTACTATCACCAGTTGTTGCTTCAGTCTCACCAATAGGTTCTTGATTAGAAAGAGTTAATGCAGATCCATCAACATAATTAAAAACAATGTTTCCTGTTTGAAGAGTATTACGTGGTCCTGTTCTTGTATAATTAAAGAATGCAAATGATACACCTATAATGGCAATAATTAATAAAATAATTATTCCAATATATATATATGTCCTTTTTTTAGTATTTATTTCCTTATCCATGTTCACCTCTTATTATATAATTAATTATAATATAGTTCTTATTTTTTTTCAATTATTTTATAAAGAAAAATTGCTTTTTTTTTAGCAATTTTACTTATTAAATCTAAAATGACATATATCTCCATCTTGCATAAGATAATCTTTACCTTCTATTCTAAATTTTCCTGCTTCTTTAACTTTTAGTTCAGAACCACATTCAATTAGATCATTATATGACATGATTTCGGCTTTTATAAAACCATCACGAAAATCACTATGAATTATACCAGCACAATCTCTTGCATTCATACCATTTTTAAATGTCCATGCTCTTACTTCATCGCTTCCAACAGTAAAATATGTTCTAAGTCCTAATAATTCATAGGTTGTCTTTATTAAAGAATCTATTCCACTTTCAGAAATACCTAACATATCAAACATTTCTTTTTTTTCTTCATCTGTATAATCTATTAAATCAGATTCTAGTTTGGCAGATATTTTAATAGCTCGACTTCCTTCACTTCTTGCATGATCTAATATAGCATTATAATAAATATTATCATTATTATATTCATCATCTTTAACATTAGCAAGATAAATAATTGGTTTTATTGTTAGGAAACAAAATGGTTTTAGAATCTTTTTCTCTTCATCAGTAAAATCAATCATTCTTAATGGAACATTTTTTTCTAGAGCATTTCTTGCTTTTTCCATTAAAGCTACTTCTATTAATGCTTCTTTATCTTTGGATGTTTCTGCTTTCTTTTTAATTTTATCTAAACGATTATTTATTATTTCAAGATCTGCTAAAGATAGTTCTAGATTAATGATATCAATATCTCTTATAGGATCAGGATTTCCCTCTACATGAATTATATTTTCATCATCAAAACATCTAACTACTTCTACTATAGCATCTACTTCTCTTATATGAGATAAAAATTTATTACCTAGTCCATCACCTTTTGATGCTCCTTTTACAAGTCCTGCAATATCAGTAAATTCAAAACTTGTAGGAATTAATCTTTCTGGATGATACATTTCATCTAATACATTTATTCTTTCATCTGGTACCATAACAACACCAACATTTGGTTCTATTGTGGCAAATGGATAATTTGCTGCTAAAATATTTTGTTTTGTTATGGCATTAAATAGAGTTGATTTACCAACATTAGGTAAACCAACAATTCCTGCTTTTAAACTCATAAACCCTCCCTATACTGTTGGGTATACTCCAGGTCCTATTGGAAGACCAATAATATACCAACCAATTAATATTAAAATCCATGTGATACTTATAATTGCAAAATATGGCATAAGAATTTTTATTCCATCACCAATTGATATTGGTTTATCATCACGAATATTATATATATTTAAATAACCTATATAAATGACAAAATATGCATATAATGGTGTAATACCATTTGTCATAGAATCTACTCCTCGCATAGCAAATTGAATAAACTGAGCTGACATATTGCTTTTCATTAAAATAGGTATAATACATGGAGCAAAAATAGCCCATTTTGCTTGTACTCCTGTTAAGAAATAATCACTTATCATCATAATTACAATAGCAATAAGAAGATAGAATATTCCACTAAAGGAGAAATTAGATAATATATTTGCTAAAATACCGGCTATTACTGTACCAATATTAGATTTTCTAAATACTCCAGCAAATTGTGATGCAACAAATAATAATAGTAACATCTTACCTACTTCTGATAATGGTTCATGACATGCTTTTATAACATCTCTTTCATTTTTAAATTTCTTGGATACAAAACCAAATACAAGACCTGAAATAGCAAATAATAAAGATATCATGTAAGTAAATCCATCTTGGAAATAAGAATTTTCTCCAAATATTTGTTTTAAATATGTTTTTTCACCATAATCTAGTAATAGTCCAGAACCAGGAAGTCCTGGAATTACCGAATATATAAAGAATAATACAAAAATTAAAGCAATAATACTAGCTACTTTAAATCCTTTTTTCTCATTATAATCTGTTGTTATCATATTCTGTTCTAATTCTTCATCATCAATTATTTCTAAATTATCAGTTAATTCTAACTCTTTTTTAATACGATATTTTCCAAGAGATGGAGCAATTATTTTTTCAATAATTAATGTTCCTACTATAGATAAAATAATACTTGATGCTATCATAATATATAAATTAGATAATAAACTTACATGATATGTTTTGTCAACAAGTCTTGCTGCTGCTTCAGTATATGGAATCATTTGTGTTTCAATAGAACCTATAAAAATACTTGTTCCATATCCAAAGGCACAACCTGCAAAAGCTGCGACAACACCTATCATTGGGTTTCTTTTTTTAGCTTTATATATAAAGGCTGCAATTGGTATTAAAATAACAAATCCAACTTCATTAATTAAGGATGAAATAGTTGCAACAAAAACTACTAAGAAAGTTAGAAATTTACTATTCATTTTTTCAAACATTCTTTTAAATAATACATCAATAAATCCACTAGCTGATGCAACAACTACACCTATCATTCCCACTAAATACATGGAAAGTGGCGCGAAAACTATGAAATTTTTTGAAGCATTACTAACAATATATTTTAATCCATCGAAACTAAATAAATTAAAGGTATCTGCAGTAATAGAAACTAATTCTATTTTAACTGAATCTAATACATTATAAGTTGTTTTGAAATTAAATAGGGATAATATACCACTTAATATTACAACTAGTAATGTTAATAGGATATAACCTGTTACAGGTTCAAGTGACTTTCTTTTTAATTTAGTTTTAAATTTATTTTTTTTAAACATAATCATTGACCCTTTTCTATAACTTTCTTTATTTTTTTATTAAATTCTATTCTGGGAATTATAACTATTCTACCACATTTAGTACATTTAATTCTAATATCTGCACCTAGTTTGACAATTTCCCAAAGATTTTCACCACAAGGATGACCTTTTTTTAAAACAACTAGATTTCCTATATCATATGTTTTATCCATATTCTCCCCTACTTTACTATATCTAATATTTCAAAAATTCTATTTAAATCATCGATATCTTTGTATTTAATTTCAATTTTATTTTTATATACTCTTACTTTAGTACCTAATTTTTCACAAAGTAATTCTTCAGCGTATTTATATTCTTTATCAGTTTCCTTAACTTTTCTTTCAACTTTAACAATTTTGGAAATATCATTACCTTTAGCTATTTCTTCAAGATCTCTTACTGATAAGCCTTCATTCATTACTTTATTTGCAAGATTAAGAATGGTTGATTTATCACTCATTTTAGATAGAATTCTTGCATGTGTCATAGATAATTTATCATTAATAACTAAATCTTTAACTTCTTCAGGCAATCTTAAAAGACCAATTGTATTAGTAACATAAGATTGACTTTTTCCTAAAACTTTGGCAAGTTCTTCATGAGTTAAATTCTTTGCCTCCATAATTTTTACATAAGCCATTGCTTCCTCAATAGCATTTAAATCTTCTCTTTGTAAATTTTCTAAAAGAGCTATTTCCATCATCTCAGTATCATCAAATTCTCGAACAATCGCTGGGACTGTTTCAAGTCCTGCTATACGGGATGCTTTAACACGTCTTTCTCCTGCTATTATTTCATAACCTTTAATACTTTTCTTTACAATAATTGGTTGAAATACTCCATGTTCTTTAATAGATGCAGCAAGTTCATTTAGAGCAACCTCATCAAATACCTTTCTAGGTTGATATGGATTACTTCTTAATTCATCCAATTTAATATCAATAATTTCTTCTTTTGGTGTTTCTGTTACAATTTTTTCTTCTAATGAATCAAAATCTAATACTTCTGTACTAAATAATTCTTCAAGTCCTTTTCCTAAGGCTCTTCTTCTAGGTGTTTCCATTTCTAATAATCACTTCCTTCGCTAAATTCATATATGCCAAAGACCCCTTACTTTTTGGATCATATGCTATTATAGGTTTACCATGACTTGGTGCTTCTGCAAGTCTAATTAATCTTGGAATTAGTGTTGTATATACTTTATCCTTAAAGTAACTTCTAATTTCCTCAATTACTTCGATACTTAAATTAGCACGAGAATCAAACATTGTTAATAATACTCCTTCTAGTTTTAAATTAGGATTTAACTTTTTCTTAGTTAACATAATGGCATTCAATAATTGTGTTATACCTTCTAGTGCATAAAATTCACATTGTACTGGAATAATTACAGAGTCGCTTGCTACTAAAGCATTGGTTGTTATAACTCCAAGTGTTGGTGGACAATCAACAATGATATAATCATAATTATCTTTACATAAATCAATTTTATTTTTAAATTGAAAAGACATTCTAAAATTTGGATCTTCTCTTCCTTTATCCATAAGTTCAATATCAACACCTGCTAGTTGAAGTGATGAAGGTAATAAATCTAAATCTTTAAACTTGGTATGCAATATGGCATTTCTAATATCACATGTGCCATTAAATACATCATAGATGCTTAAATCAATGTCTCCCTTATTAAAACCTACACCTGTTGTGGCATTTCCTTGAGGATCTAAATCAACAAGTAAAACTTTTTTCCCTTCTACTGCTAATGATGCAGATAAATTAATACTTGTAGTAGTTTTTCCAACTCCTCCTTTTTGATTGACTAATGAAATTATTTTTCCCATACTATCACCTGCTTATAAAATTTAGTCCATTATAATCATATCAAAAAATAGCAAATAATGAAATAGATAAAACAAAAAAAGAAAAACTTTTTTTATAAAGTTTCTCTTTTATCAATTTTAATTGTTATTTGATAAACATCATCAAAATTAATTTCATCTGTATCTACTTTAAATTTACTTTGATTTTTAATTTTTTCGATTGTAGCTTTTAATTCATCAATAATTATATCAACACTATCAATAACTGTTGCTTTGGATACATCAACATAATTTGGATTATCTTCTACATATGAATTAGCATTAAAATTTGATGTAATAGGTGGATTAACATTATTTATCACTACACCGTTATCATTAGCATTATTATTTAGATAACTATCAAAATTTAATGTACTATTATTCATTTCTGGAATTTCTTCTTGTGGTTTATTTACCGGATGCGTTGCATCATAATTATTTAAGAAATTCATGAAATCTGCATTATTATTACTGTTATTATTTGGAGTTTCCTCTGGTTGTGGATTATTTACTGGATGCGTTGCATCATAATTATTTAAGAAATTCATGAAATCTGTATTATTATTACTATTATTATTTGGAGTTTCCACTGGTTGTGGATTATTTACTGGATGCGTTGCATCATAGTTATTTAAGAAGTTCATGAAATCTGTATTATTATTACTATTATTATTTGGAGTTTCTTCTGGTTGTGGATTATTTACTGGATGCGTTGCATCATAGTTATTTAAGAAATTCATGAAGTCTACATTATTATTACTATTATTATTTGGAGTTTCCACTGGTTGTGGATTATTTACTGGATGCGTTGCATCATAATTATTTAAAAAGTTCATGAAATCTGTATTATTATTACTATTAATATTATTATTATTTTGAACTTCTATTGAATCTGGTATTGGTGTAACAATATTACCATTTCCCATAGGATTTGTATTACTTATATTATTATCATTTGTGTAATTATTTATAAAATTTGTATAATCGTTATTAGAATTAAATTCCATATTATTTCCATTCATCATTTTTATCTCACTATCCAATTCTCTTACAGTCATTCTTTTTTCTTTTATTTTATTTAATAATTCTATTTGTTTTTTTTCATCTTTTACACTTAGTAAACTTCTTGCATGTCGTTCTGATATTTCATTTCTCATTAATGATTCTTGAATTTCAACAGGCAATGTTAATAATCGCAGTTTATTTGCTAATGTCGATTGACTAATACCTAGTTCCTTAGCAAGTTCTTCCTGTGTCATATTATTTGCCTTTAAAATTCGATCTGTAGTTCTCGCTTCTTCGATGGCCGATACATCTCTTCTTTGAGCATTTTCGATAAAGGCAACAATGGAGCTTTCTTTATCATCCATTACTTTAACAATTGCTGGAATCTTAGTAAGCCCTGCTAGAGCTGATGCTTTATACCTTCGCTCACCTGCTACTATTTCAAATTTATTAGAAATGGGGCGAACAATAATTGGTTCTATTACACCATGTTGCTTTATTGAATCAGCAAGTTCCTGTAAAGCTTTTTCATCAAATATTTGTCTTGGTTGAAAACGATTAGGTATAATATCATCCAACTTTATATACATTATTTCATTTTCCATTATCCATCCCTCTTTCTATTCTATAAACTCCCTATATTATAATTATACAAAAAAAAATATTTTTTGCAAGATATTTCTATCATTTTGCTAAAATATTTTTTATTTTTTTAAAATTATATCTTTTTTTATTTTCTTTAAACTATTTTCATTAGTTTCTTTTATTTTTTTGATTTTTAAAATAGTTCTTGTGCTTTCCTCTTTAGGAAGAATAAATTTATCTATTTTAATTATTTCTCCATGTAATTTGTTAATTGTTTCTTTAGAACTTTCTAATTCTTCATCACACTTAGCTTTCATTGGAATAAAATATCCTTCTTTTTTTACAAGTGGTAAACACATCTTTGATAAAAGATTTAAATTACTAACAGCACGAGATGTTACAATATCAAAGGAATTAACATGATTTAATAGGAAATCTTCACATCTTGCATGATATGTGTAAATATCTTTTAAATTTAATTCACTAATTACGATATTAAGAAAATTTATTCTTTTAAGTAGTGAATCAACTAAAGTTACTTTTAAATTAGGAAAAACTATTTTTAATACTAATCCTGGAAAACCAGCTCCTGTTCCTATATCACATAAAGATAAATTTTCATTTAAATCAATATCTCTATATAACGTTAGAGAATCATAAAAATGTTTTAAATATACTTCCTCATAATCAATGATACCTGTTAAATTTATTTTTTCATTCCATTCTTTAAGTAATTCATAATATCTATCTAACATTTTTATTTCTTTATCACTTATTTCGATACCAATTTTTTTTAATTCACTAATAAATTCTTCTTTATTCATGGTTTTTATACCTCTTTAAATATACAGAAAGCATGGCTATATCACTGGGATTGACACCACTAATACGAGATGCTTGACCTAAATTTATTGGTAAAACTTTCTTTAATTTATCTTTAGCTTCACTAGCAATATTAATTACTTTATCATAATCAATATCTTCTGGTATTAAGATATTTTCCATTTCTTTCATTCTTAAAACATTTTTCTTTTCTTTATTAATATAACCTTCATATTTAATATAAATTTCTACTTGTTCTTTAACTTCATTAGAATAAATGTCTTCTAATTTTTTTATATCAATTAATTTATCAATAGTAACTTCTGGTCTTTTTAGTAAATCATATAAAGTTATTCCATCATTGATTTTTGATGTACCAATTTGTTCTAGTAAATTATTTTCACTTGTAACAATTTTTTTATTTTTTAATAATTCTTGTAATTCTTCGATATCTTTTAATTTATTTTGAAAATTATGATATTTTTCTTCATTAATTAAACCTAATCTATAACCATAATCACGAAGACGAATATCGGCATTATCATGACGAAGAAGTAATCTATATTCTGCACGAGATGTTAACATACGATATGGTTCTTTAGTTCCACGAGTTGTTAAATCATCAATTAATACACCAATATATGCTTCATCTCTTCCCAAGATAAAAGGATCTTTTCCTTCTATTTTTAAGACTGCATTAATTCCTGCTATAAGTCCTTGAGCTGCCGCTTCTTCATAACCTGATGTTCCATTTATTTGACCTGCTGTAAACAAATTTTCTAGTATTTTATTTTCGAGATTCTTTTTCATTTCCAATGGATCAATAGCATCATACTCGATAGCATAAGCATATTTAAGAATTTTAGCATTTTCAAGACCTTTTAGACTATGTACCATTTCTTCTTGAATTTCATATGGCATACTAGTAGAAAATCCTTGTAAATAGATATCATCGTAGAATCTACTTTCTGGTTCAAGGAATAATTGATGTCTTTCTTTATCCGCAAAACGAACAACTTTATCTTCTATTGATGGACAATATCTTGGTCCAATACCACGAACATATCCACCATACATACTTGATTTAGTTAAGTTATCAGTGATTATTTTATGAGTTTCTTCATTGGTGTATGTAAGATAACATGGAACTTGTTCTTCAATTTTATATATTGGTGGATAATCAAAAGAAAAACTTCTTAAAATATTATCACCATCTTCTCTTTCAAGTTTAGAATAATCAATTGTACTTTTATCTAATCTTTGTGGAGTTCCTGTTTTAAGTCTTTGAATAGTTAATCCATATTTTCTTAAATTATCAGAAAGATTTTTGGATTCTTTTTCACCATGTGGACCACCAGGATTACGTTTATCACCAACTAAAATATCAGCTTTTAAATAAGTTCCTGTTGTTAAAATAACAGTCTTACTATATATTTTTTCTCCATCTTCAAGAATTACACCTAATACTTTATTATCGCTAACAATCAAATCATCTACAAAAGCTTCTTTAATATCAAGATTATCTTGATTATTTAAAGTTTTTAACATTTCTTTTGGATATGTTATTTTATCTGCTTGAGCTCGTAGTGCCCAAACAGCAGGTCCTTTTTTAGTATTAAGCATCTTAAGTTGAATTAAACTCTTATCAGTATTAATTCCCATTTCTCCACCTAAGGCATCGATTTCTCTTACTAATATTCCTTTAGCAGGACCACCGATACTGGGATTACATGGCATATCTGCAATATTTTTAATATTACCAGTTATTAAAAGAGTTTTATGATTAAGTCTACTTGCAGCAAGAGATGCTTCACAACCAGCATGTCCACCACCAACAACAATAACATCATAATTCATACAATCACTTCCAATTTCTCTAAAATTATACAATAATTTAATTTTAAAGTAAAGAAAAAACACCATAATTGGTGTTATATTCTATTATTAAGCTGTTCCTTCAGTAGCAACTACTTTAATTTTAAATGTAGCAGCATTGGTTGCTAAAGCATTCCATTGAGCAGTAGTAACAACTGTTTTTCCATTAGCATCTGTTCCATTAGTATAACCTGTTGGAGCAGTTACTGTGCTATCAGTATCAGTAATTAAAATGTTATCTGTATCAAGATAAGCTTTAATTATAATTTTTCCAGTTGGAGTTGTTGTTGGAGCTGTTGTTGATTTAGCAATAGTACCTTCAGCTAATTTTGAACCATTACCTATTGCTGTAGCACCATCATATTGAGTTAAAGTAGCATTCTCTGTTAAAGTTCCTTCTTTAAATACTTTTACCTTAATTGGTAATCCTTTTAAATCAACAGTATCAGCATATACATCATACTTAAGACCATATTCATAACTTGTCCATCCAGAAATATTTACTTCTGTTGTTGCAACATTATCTTCTGTTGTTGCTGTAACATTAGTTGCTGCAACTGGAAATAAATTTGTTACTGCAACAGTAGATTGAGTTGTTTCAAAATGAATTTCTCCAGTTGAAACTGTGTTAGCTGGACCTGTTCTAGTGTAGTTGAAGAATGCAAATGATACTCCTACTACTGCTACTACTAAGATAGCTACTCCGATTACTGATAATAATACTTGCTTGCTGTTATTTGATTGATTCATTTCTTTTATCCTCCTTTACTATATCAATATACCATATATTTTTTTTAGTAGCAAGAGATTTTGGGAAAAATTTTTATTTTTTTGTAAAGAAAAAAAGATGGTTACCATCCCCATCTTTCTATTTTAAAATTAATATCTCTCTGTCTTCCGATAACTGCCGTATCTTTTTCACTTGGATATAATAAATCCATTGTAAGTCCAACGATGGCACTACCTCGATCTAATACAATTCCTGTAAATTCTTTATTATCAACAAATTGATAATTACTTATATGAACTATACTACCACATGGAATTGATTTATCTGCTGCCAATATCCTTATTTTTCCATAATCTTTATCAGTATAATAAATATTGCCATTTCTTACATCTGGATTTGGGTAACATCCTACTTTACCACCACAACCTGGACAATCTGGTCCATATCCAGTTAGAGTACCTTTAAATTCTATTTGATATTCTTTACCATATTTTTTAATATCATTAACATTGGTTACTAATTTATTTAATCGATATGATGTATTAAATACATTATTATCATTTTCTATTCTTGATGATTGAATAGATTTAACATTATTGACATTAGAGGTGGTTATTTTGGTTTTACCTTTACCAGTTACGATAATAAAAGCCAGAACAAAAACATATACTACGGTTAAAAAATAACTGATAATAGCTTTTTTTCTTCGTCTTACCATACACACCTCTCTATTTTAAATAATAACATTTTTTTGCTTTACTGTCAAATATCTTGAAAATTTGCAATTAAAATAAAAAAAAGAATGTCAAATTTATGATAAAATTCAACTTTCTTTAACTTTTTTTATTCTTTTTTGATCATTTTGGATTTTTCCTAAAACAAGTCCTGAAATTGCAAAGAATGTAGGTGCAACTTCGACAACATTGATATTGGCAAAAGCCTGAATACAATAAGCTACAAAAGCCATTAGTAACGATATATATTTTGCATCTTTTATTTTTAATCCTTTAAAGAAGATATAACCTATTACTGTTAAATATATAATTAAAGCAAAAATACCATTAGTTATTGCTATTTGTAAATATATATTATGGGCTTTATCATAATACACACCATCTCTTACTCCATATACTTTTCCAAAGTTATCTATTCCTGCTCCTATTGGCCAATATTTTTTTAGTAAAGGTAAAGATCCTTCCCAAATTTTAACTCTTCCATTTCCTAAATTATCAGATTTAAAATCTTTTACCATTGAAGATGCATAATAATCTGATTTAACTTTATTATTATTTAAAATTTTATTTTGAACAAATGTTACAGAATATGCTACAAAAAAGTATATTATTACTAATAAAGATGCTATTTTTAATAAGTTTTTCCATTTTATTTGTTTACGATAATATATTACAAAGAATATTGCCATTAATATAAAACTTAAAAGAGGTCCTGTAGAAGCACAAAGACATATTCCCATAAAGAATAGCATAGATAAGATAAGATATCTTTTTTTTCTATCTAAGAGATACATTGAAAAAGCAAAGGCTGCTAAAGTAACCATATAACTTCCAAAAAAATTAGGATGTCCACACAAACCAAGGGCTTGGTATGGGGCGTTAAAACGTATTATAAAAGAAGCTTTGGTATATACTTGCAATATAGCATAAGTAAGATTTACAAGTCCTAAAATCATGATTGTTTTTATTATTATATCTTTATACTTTTTATTAGATATATTTTTGACATTTAAAAAGATTAAATAATATGATAACAATGATAACAATCCTTCATCTCTTGCATGTTCACCATAAATAGATGTTTTCATATCTACAGCAAAAATTGTTGATACAACACCAAGTATTATTAATAAATACATGAGTATATCAATAATGGTTACTTTTCTTTCATGAAGAATCATATCTACCACATATAAGATTGCTAAGACAGGTAATGTCCACCATAATATATGAGCATGGTTTATAGAAATTACATTACGTATTTGCAATTTATTGCAAGTATAAATAAAGATACATATAACAGGAATTCCTATTAAAATAGCCATAATACTTATAAAGATTAATTTTTCTGTACTTATAGAATTTTTTATTTTTTTTATCATACAACACCTATTTTTAATTATACATTAGGTTTATTATTAAATCAATTGTTTTTACAGAAAAAATAGGGTTTCCCCTATTTATATAAATTATATATTTTATGAACATTATTAGTAGTTGTTTCAGCTACTTCATCAAGAGTTACTTCTTTAATTTTTCTTAGAGCTTGAGCAATTACCTTAATATTTTGTGGATAGTTTGTATGACCTCTATATGGTTCTGGAGCAAGATATGGACTATCGGTTTCCAAAACAATATTATCAAGAGAAATTTCTTGAACCACTTCTTTTAATTTACTATTTTTAAAAGTTAATACGCCACCAATACCTAGATAAAAACCTAAATCAATAAATAATTTTGCCATTTCTAAACTTCCACTAAAACAATGAATTACGCCTCTTGCATGATGTTCTTTTAAGATATCATAAACATCCTGGATAGATTCTCTTGAATGAATTACTATTGGTAAATCATATTTTTCAGCTAATTCAATTTGTTTTATAAAGATTTCTTTTTGTTTTTCTTTATTCATATCATTGTGATAGTAATCTAGTCCTATTTCACCAATACCAATTATTTTTTTATTAGTAATAATAATTCTTTCTAAATCTTCTAAGTCTTTATCAGTTACATTATCCGCTTCATCAGGATGGAATCCGGCAGTCATATAGATTGTTGGATAACGATAAATTATTTCAAGTCCATCACGAATACTTTTAGCGTCACAACCTGACATAATAAATTTTAATACATTATTTTTTTCAGCATCCATAACCATAGAGTCAATATCATCAGTTAAACTTATATGGCAATGGGTATCAATTAAGTAATTATTTTTCATTTTTATCAATCCTCATAAATAATGGTGTAGGAGTATTTAAATGATATTCATTATCATCAAGATATATTTCTTCTTCCTTATGATTATTTAATTGTTCAAGTATTTTAGTACTTGTTTCTGGAAGAAATGGAGATAGTAAATTAGCTCCTACCCTTATGGCTTCTAATAAGTTATAAATAACGGTTTCTAATCTTTCTTTTTTAGTTTCATCTTTTGCAAGTACCCAAGGCATAGTTTCATCAATATATTTATTACTTCTTCTAAAGATTTCAAAAATATGATCTAAGGCATTAATTAAATGAATGGTATTAATATCTTCCTCAATCTTTTTATCAGTACTATTTATTAAATCAATTAGTTCTTTATCAATATCTTCAGTTTCTTTTTTATTAGTAACTTTTCCATTAAAATATTTATTTCCCATTGATATCGTACGATTAACTAAGTTACCTAAGACATTTGCTAAATCACTATTTATTCTTTCAATTAATAATTCTTCGGTATAGTTACCATCTTGATTATATGGTATTTCATGTAAACAATAATATCTTACAGCATCAGTTCCATATTTATTACATAAATCATCGGCATAAGTGATATTTCCTTTTGATTTACTCATTTTATCATTTGAAAATAATAACCAAGGGTGTCCAAAGATTTGTTTTGGTAAAGGAAGATCTAGTGCCATAAGAATAATTGGCCAATAAATGGCATGAAAACGGAAAATATCTTTACCAATTAATTGTAAATCAGCTGGCCAATATTTTTTAAATTCTTCACTACTTCCATCTACATCATAACCTAAAAAAGTAATATAGTTAATTAAAGCATCAATCCATACATATATTACATGCTTTGGATCAAATGGTACTTTAACACCCCAAGTAAAGGTACTACGAGATACACAAAGATCTTGTAAACCAGGTTTTATAAAGTTATTAATAATTTCATTCTTTCTTGATTCTGGTACTAAAAAATCAGGATTATCTTCAATATGTTTAATTAATCTATCAGCGTAATTAGATAATTTTAAGAAATAAGCTTCTTCATGAGCTTTAGTTAATTCTCTTCCACAATCTGGGCACTTGCCATCAGTAACTTGACTTTCGGTATAGAATGATTCACAAGGAGTACAATACCATCCTTCATAGGTTCCTTTATAAATATCTCCTTGGTCATATAATTTTTGAAAGATTTTTTCAACTTTTTTACAGTGTTCAGGATCGGTTGTTCTTATTAATCTATCATAACTAATATTTAATAAATCTAACATTTCTTTAAAGACAATGGCTATTTTATCTACATGTTCTTGCGGAGTTATCCCATTTTCCTTGGCTTTCTCTTCTATTTTTAATCCATGTTCATCAAGACCAACTTGAAAATAAACATCATAACCTTTCTTTCTTTTATATCTGGCGATAGCGTCTGCTAATACATCCTCATAAACATTACCAATATGACTTTTACCACTTGCATATGGTATCGCGGTTGTAATTGTAAATTTTTTCATCTTCATCATCCTTTCTAATAATAAAAAAAACACTGATAATTACCTAAGGGCGAAATTATCCGTGTTACCACCTTAATTCATAGTAAGACTATGCACTTATTCTCTTAACGTGAGTCATCGTTTTATCTCCAAAACCATACTTCATTATTTTCCATTATCTTAGTTCCACCTTTCTAAGACTCTCTTTAAATTTCCCATAACTACTCATTTCTTCACGGATAAATCGAGGTTATTATATCATGTATTTTATTCATATTCAAGATGTTTTTCGAAAAATATTCTTGTAAAATCTAAAAGACATTTATCTTTATCATTTATTTCACTATTACTATAACAAATAATACTACCTAATAAATCTCCATTAATAATTATAGGATCTATTATATAGTATTTATCTAAATTAACAATATTACTATTAGTATTATCATATTTTTTTCTATTTAGTATAAGTTCTGTAATCTTATTATCTAATGTATCGATACTTTCCTTATCTATTAGAAATGATGATAATACATTATCTTTTGATGTAAATAAAATATTTTTATTTATGTATTTGCCAAGTAGTTTTATATATTCATCTATTATATTATCTTTTTCTAGTACTTCATGTTTATTTAATATTATATTTTCTCCATCTATGGTTATATCTAGTTCATCACTTTCTCTAATTTTTAAATTTCTTCTTATCTCTTTTGGTATAACAATCCTTCCTAATTCATCAATTCTTCTTGAAATACCTTTCTTTTGCATATAATCACCAATATTATTTTAAACTTTATTGATGGTTATATACTATAATTTTAGAGTTTTTTCATTTAAATCATGATATTTATTCAAACTTTCTTGATAATTATTATAAAGAATATTATCCATATTTTTGATAGTTTCTTCTATTTTTTTGATATACTTTTCAAAATTAATATTTATAAGATAATCTTCTATTCGATCCTTTTCATTAATAGTATACTCATTGATAATATCATTTATTAACTCTATTACATTTTTTTGATATACTTTTTTTAGTTTTTCAATAATTAAAGAGGTTTTTTTATCAACTATTTTACGATAATCAATATTATCAATATTATTTACTTCTTCTTTTAGGGACTCTTGTTTTTTATTTATTAATTTAATTAATTCTTCTTTTAATAGTAAATTAAATTTAGTGATGGCTTTAGAAATATTTTCCAATTGAAAGGTACTACTTAGTATTTCAGGGATTTTGTTTGTTAATTCTTGATTAAATAGATCATGAATATTATCTAGTGTTATCATTAATACTTCATTATTATTTTCAAGATCAATATCTAGTTTATTTAAATAAATTTCTTTATTTTTTACTGCTAATTCTTGTAATACATTAATATCTTCTATCATATTTCTCCTTCCTATCATAAATAAGAATAGCAAGAAATATGATTTTTGTCAAGATAATGTAAATATTTTATATAGCAAGAACAAAAATAAATTACTGCGTAATTCATTCGATTTTTCTCACGAAAAATCATTTCTACTTATACTAAAGTATTCATAGACACTACGGATGG
>CACZTI010000002.1 GCA_902783985.1 uncultured Erysipelotrichaceae bacterium
AAATACTCGCGAAGTAAAACAAAGGTATTGGAAAGGAAAATAATCAATCATAAGAGAGTTATTTCCCTAAGATTGATTATACGAGTACTTATGAAAAAATATTTATTATTTTTAATTATTTTGTTTATTCCTATAATAACCTTTGCCAATGATAAAGTAAATGTATATATCTTTCATAATTATAATTGTCCTCATTGTCATGAAGCTCTTAAGTATTTTAATGAAGATTTAAAAGATGATCAAGTTAAACTATATGATTACGAATTATTAAAAGATGAAAATGCCTATAATAGAAATTTATATATTAAAGTATGTGAACTATTAAATATCAAAGTAACTAGTGTACCTTTAATAATTATTGGTAATGACTATTTAATTGGTTTTAGTGAAAGTAAAATAGAAAATATTAATAAAATGATTAATTTTTATAAAAATAATGATTATAAAGATCTTGTAGGAGAAGAATTAGGACTAGTAGATAAAAATAATAATCCCATAATTCACTATGAAGAAAAAGAATATGTTGTTGATACTATTTTTGGTAAAATTAATTTAAAAAATCTATCTCTTCCATTAATTACCATTGTTATGGGATTAACTGATGGCTTTAATCCTTGTGCTATGTGGATATTATTATTTTTAATTAGTATGCTATTTAATATGAAAGATAAAAAGAAAATGTGGATATTAGGTCTTACCTTTATTGGTACATCAGCTTTTGTCTATTTCTTATTTTTAATGGCATGGATAAATATTAATAACTATTTAAATAGTATTAATTACTTTAGAATAATAATTGGCGTATTTGCTATTCTCTTTGCTCTTTATAATTTAAGAAATTATTATAAAGAAAAAAAAGAAGATGGTTGTGTTGTCATAAAAAAAGAAAAAAGAAAATTAGTATTTTTTAATATAAAAAAAATTGTTAATAGCAAATCTTTTGCCTTATCAATAATAGGCATAATGATTCTTGCAATTACCGTAAATCTTATTGAACTACTTTGTTCATTAGGACTACCAATGATGTATACCGAAATATTATCTGTTAATAATATCACTGGTAATGCTTATTATAGATATATCTTTCTTTATATCATATGTTTTATATTAGATGATTTGATTGTCTTTGTAATTTCAATGATAACTTTAAAAAGTACTGCTATATCATCTAAATATAATAAATATTCTCATTTAATTGGTGGTATCATCATGTTAATTATTGGTCTTCTGTTAATCTTTAAACCAGGTTGGTTATCATTTAATTTTAAGTAAAATAAAAAATTATTAGAAACTTCACTATTTCTAATAATTTTTATTTTTTTGCCTTTTTTGAAATGATAATTATAGTAATTATCTTAATAAAGCAAATCACTTTTAGTTTATAATGATTTACTTTATTTTTCAATAAATGACAAATCACCTCCTAAACTAAAGTTAAATTTAATTTATTCTTCTATACTTAACTAAGCATGAGTTCTGAGTAAGAATAAATAATAATTAAATACAATTTTACCCAAATATTGATCACTATTTAAACCTAAATCGATATCAACTTTTATAAAATTTAATTATTTTTTTAATTATCAATGGACTCATCTTAAATATACTATAGATTATTTTGATAGTCAATCGTTTTTGAAACAGTTTTCAAACTTTACAACAATAATTGACAATATTTGACAAAGTAAAGAAAGAGTAAATAAATTACTCTTTCAACATATTTTCAATACCTATTCCATATCCCTTTTCTGGATTATCTACAAGAGCATGCGTTATAGCTCCTATGATTTTGCCATTTTGAATTATGGGACTACCACTCATTCCTTTAATAATTCCACCTGTTTTATTAAGTAGGTTTTTATCGGTTATTTGAACTAAAAAATTTTTGGTATCACTATTTTTATCGATAGAGAGGATTTCTATTTCAAACTTTTCTTTTTTATTACCACTTACAACTGTTATTATCTCTGCTTTCCCTATCTTTACTTCATCAATACTTCCTATTTCTATTTTATCTTTCTTTTCTATATCTTTATCAATTTTACCAAAAATACCATTTTTTTTATTTTTAGTTATTGTTCCTAAAATATCAAGATTATTTATCTTAGCATTTTTTTCTCCAGGTTTACCTAAACTACTTTTAATTATACCAGTTACTTTTGATGAATATATTTTACCATTATTTATTGTAAATTCTTTATTAGTATTAGATTCATTTATAATATGACCTAAAGCTCCAAAAGTATTATTATCTGGATTAATATAAGTAAGTGTTCCTATTCCTGTTATGGAATCTTTTACATATATACCTGTTTTATAAATATTATCTTGATCTTTACTTAATGATAAACTAGCATTATTATATACACCATTTCTTAGATATCCTATTTTTATTGATACTTTATCTTTATTATCTTCAAACTTATTTATTAAATCACTGATATTCTCAACTAATTCATCATTAATACTTACAATTAAATCACCTACTTTAAGTCCTGCATCTTTTGCAATATATTTATTATTTACAGGATAGAATCCTACAACATAAACACCATCTGAATACACTTTAATTCCAATATTATCTCCACCAGGAATTAAATATTTAGAATAAGCATAAGCATTTATGGGAATAATAAGAAGGAAAGATATTAAAATATTTAGTAGCACTCTTTTAAAATTCATATTATCACTCCTTTTAAAATGGGCTACACTATTATTATTAATTTAAAAAATAATTTTATACTTTTTTTATATTGTTAAAAATTAACAAATTATTTTTTTATACCATAAGTATGTGTTTCAGGATCACGAAAGAATTCTATTTTTTCAGGATGATATGTAAAATATGTTAAAATACCCAAAATCACTATTATCATTATAGAACTTATGATATTTAATCTTTTACTATTAGGTAGAATTATTATTAAATAGTATAAATAATTACTTAAAATTATAGTAATAAAATAAATTAATAAAGTCATCCACATAATTGCACCATAACTTCGATATAAAGGTAAATAAGCAAGATAAAAAATAATGATATTAAACATCGTACTAACTATTAAACCAAATATTAAATTAGAAATACCATAACCTTTATGTTTAAAATAAAAATATAAAATAATACTTGAAAACAAGGGACTTAAATATATTAATTTAACATGTTCAAATAAGCTTTCATTAACTGGGAAAATACTTGTTATAGCACTTGGAAACCATCCATACATACCATGAACCAAAAATCCCATAATAAAAGTTAAAATTGTATTATAAATAACAAATTTTCTATCCATAAAAAATCACCATTAATAATATACACATTAATGGTGATTTTATTCTATAAATCTTTAAGACAACATATTGCATATACTGGAATTAATCTAGTATTTTTTCTCTTGATAAAGTTATCTTCTGTTATTTTAATAGCTTCATTAATATTAAATTTATCACTAAATGTAGAAAGTATCTTTGATTTAGATGATTTTGTTGATGTTAATTCAATAGGTATTATTTTACCAATATTATTTTGAATAATAAATTCTACTTCAGACTTGGCTTCTGTTTGATAATAATAAATACTATAACCAAGTTTTATTAACGTATTTGCTATATCATTTTCAATTAAACTTTTTCGTAAATTATTATCAGTTAAAAGTTTATTATGATTCATAAATAAACCAGTATATAATAAACCTACATCATTATAATATAGTTTAAAACTTTCTTCATCTTTTTCTTTAACTAATGGACTTTTAACATTATTAATTCTAAAACTCCTATTAACAATACCACTATTTACAAGTGCAGTAATACTTAATTCATAATCCTTGCTTCTTGCCCCTTTTTTAATTATTCCATATTGAAATTTCTTATTTTCTTTTGATAAAGCATATGGAATATTTTCTATAATTTCTTCTGTTTTATTAAAAGGAATTTTATTACTAAATAAAGAATAATTTGATCTATATATATCTAGTATTTTCTTTTTAATAGAATCTAAATAGAGACTACTTTGATTATTTAATTTAGCGTAAACTACTTCAGGAAAACCTCCCGTTTCTAGATATTCATAATAAGTATCAACGGCTATATTATGAAAAGGCATCTTGGTATTATTTTCATAACTATCTTTAATAAAATCTATTAAATGAGCTTTATCAGTATTAGATAGATACTCAAAGAAATCCATTGGATACATCTTACGATAATAAAATCCTTCATATACTGATTTATTAACTAAAGGAATATTACTACTTATAAATATTGTAGGATAAAATGATGCTTCATTATTAAAAATATGAAGATTTTTTATTAATTTAGCATTTGATATATTATCAAAAACAATTAATGTTTCCCCTTTTAAAATGGTTTCACCACACATAACAGATAATTTCATTATTAATTTATCTAAAACTTTTTCTTTTTCTAATAGATGATATAATTCTTTATTATTAAATGTATTAAAATAGGCAATATTGCTATAATTTTTATTTCCAAATTCTAAGACAGAATATGTTTTACCAATTGAATTAGTACCATAAAGAAATAGAGGAATCTTTTTTTCATCTTTTTTCCATTTTAATAATTCTTCATCAATCTTTCTTATCATTATTATCACCTACTAATATCTACTTTAAGTATAATTAGTTTTTATTAGAAAGTCAATTATATTGTGCATATTTGACATGTTATCAAGTAAAAGAAAGAGAATTATTAATAATTAACAATTCTCTTTATAAATTTAATCATTATTCTTTATTTCATCAATAATTTCTTTTACTTCTTGAATATTCATATCTAAATATTCCGCCATCTGTTCAATTGAAAGGTTCTTTTTTAGCATATTAGAAATGATTTCTTTTTGTGCTTCTTCACGACCTTCTTGTCGTCCTTCTTCACGACCTTCTTCACGACCTTCTTCACGTCCAAATTTTTTTGCTTCTTCAAGTGGTATTTTTTCGAATTTTTTTTCCATTCTTTCATCCCATACAAACATAATATGTTCCTTATCTTGGGAAATATAAATTAATTCATCACAATAATTGGCAAGTTCTGGAAGATTTTTCTTGATATCTTTAATTTCTTCCAAATTATCAATTGTCATTAATTTCCACAAGAACCCTTTCATCTTTATTCCATTATACACCTTTTTATCATAAAAAGAAAGATTTACATTCTTAACTGTTACAATTGATTTTTCATATTCCATACCAAGTATGGGATAGGGATATTTAATTGTTGTTATTGGTTTTAATTTATTCTTAATTAAGTAATTATCATCAAACCAATTAAGATTTATTAAATAAGCACTTATTTCTTTGTAATCTTCCCCAATCATAACTTTATTTATTAGTGTATGAAAAACATAATATAAATTTCTTGTATAATTAATACCAGAATTATTATTATTCATTTCAATAATTATAAATTCATCTTTAAGTTCTACTAGAAAATCAACAGTTTTTCCTTTATCAAAACTATTAAGTGGTGTAAGTTCATTATTTTTAATAGTAATAACATCTTTAATATCACTAATTGGTCTTTCTAATATATTAGCAATAAACCAAGTAACAAATTTCTTTTGTCTTTCACTAAATAATATTTTGAAAGTTCGATTATCTTTTACTTTTAAAATAGTTCCACCTTCAAGGACAGTTCTTTTAGCTATTTCAAATTGTTCTTCTTCAGTTTTTTCTAAAATTTCATTAATTTTTTCTTTTTCCATAATATCAGTCATAAACTACCTCCTTTTGACATAAATTTTTAATTAAAAAAAATCACCGCCGCAAGTGATTTAAAAAAGAAAATATTTTTTTCATATTTTTTTTACCTCCAATATTAATATACGACTTTTATATAGTTGCTAATATTAAGGATATATAATTATATATAGTATTATATATATTATAGAGAGTATACGAATTATATTGAAAAAATGATATATTAAGAATAAAATTTGTGTCCACAAATTATGATAAAAAAAGAATTAACTTTTCGTTAACTCTTAATATTCACAGTTACCTGGTGTTCTTGGATAAGGGATAACATCTCTTATATTTTCAACACCTGTTAAATAAATAAGTAATCTTTCAAATCCCATACCAAAACCTGAATGAACACAACCTCCGTATTTTCTTAGATTTAAGTACCATTCCATACCTTTTTCTTCCATACCTAATTCTTTCATACGATTAATTAATTTGTCATAGTCTTCTTCTCTTTGACTACCACCAATTAATTCACCAGCACCTGGTACTTCTAAATCTACTGCAGCTACTGTTTCATGATCAGGATTTTGTTTCATATAGAATGCTTTGATATCTTTTGGCCAATCAGTAATAAATACTGGTCCATTAAAGTATTCAGTAATATATTTTTCATGTTCTTTAGCGATATCTTCACCATATTCTGGTTCAAATTCCCATTTAACTTTAGCTTCTTTTAGTATTTTTATAACATCATGATGAGATATTCTTGTAAATTTACTTTTTAATAATTTATTTAATTTATCAAGTAGTCCTTTTTCAACAAATTGATCAAAGAAATTCATTTCATCAGGACATTTTTCTAAAACATATTTAACAATAAATTTAAGCATATCCTCTTCAATATCCATAACTCCTGATAAATCACAAAAAGCTATTTCTGGTTCAATCATCCAAAATTCACTAGCATGAGTTTTAGTATTTGAATTTTCTGCCCTAAATGTTGGTCCAAAAGTATAAGTTTTTTTATAAGCAAGAGCAAAAGTTTCAGCTTCTAATTGTCCTGATACTGTTAACCCTGCTGATTTACCAAAGAAATCTTTGGAATAATCAATTTTACCACTTTTAGCAATTCTATTTAAATCAAGGGTTGTTACTTGAAACATTTGACCTGCTCCTTCACAATCACTAGCAGTAATTAGTGGTGCATGAAAGTAAACATATCCATGTTCTTGAAAATAAGTATGAATAGCCATTGCTGCTACACTTCTTACACGGAACACTGCTTGAAATAAATTAGTTCTTGGTCTTAAATAAGCTTCTTCTCTTAAAAATTCTCTTGTATGTCTTTTAGGTTGTATTGGATATTCATCAGGACAATCACCTAGTAATTTAATTTTAGATACTGTTACTTCATAATCTTGTCCAGATCCTTCTGATTTAATTAAGGTGCCAGCAACTTCAATACTAGAACCTATCTTAATTTTAGTTATTTCATCAAAATCTTTAAGCTTATTAGTATAAACAAGTTGTAAGTGTTTAAAACAAGTACCATCAGAAAAGTCAATAAAACCAAATTCTTTTTGTTTACGATGATTTCTTACCCATCCAGATAAAGTAATCTTTTTCCCTTCATATTTTTTAGCATCTTCTAATAATTCTTTTACATCCATTTTAATCCCTCCTATATATGTAAAAAGAGTCTCTCATCCAAAGGGACGAGGGACTCCTATCTCGCGGTACCACCCTAATTATTACTATTTCAGTAATCACTTTTTTGGTCAATAAACCATAGTTTAGATAACGGTAAACCTCCGTCTTTTCTTACTAAATTTCAGAAAGCTCTCCAAAGTGTTATTCATATTAATATTTCTTTGTTAATCTTTCACCAATCATTAACTCGCTTTTGAGTTTATTAATACTACTTCTCTTCATCAACAATTTATATTCTTATTTTATGCATTTACTAATAGTTTGTCAAGTTATTTTATAAATATTCATTTCTTTTTAATTAATATTTTATTTTTCTCTATATTATTATCATTCCTCAATAATTCTTCTTTTAGTAACCTTAGTTCTTCTATTTTATCTTGATTAATAGATTTATCATGATTATTTAATTCTACTTCATATTCATGATAATAATTATTATTTTCTATTTTATTGTTTCTTTTTGATATTTTATATGCAGTTAAACCAGTTGGTTTATTTTGATACTCTTTTATCTCTTCCAAAGTCATTGGTATTATTAAATGAAATGTATTAAGAAATAGATAAAAATTCTTCTTTTTTTCTTCATAATTATAAGTATTATGTAATACTAATAAAATGTTAATAAATGGTATTAAATAAGATAATTTAGAATCATCTATATTAAATTCTTTTTTTATATTATAAAATTTTTCTAAATCAACTTTAAGATAATGATCACCTAATTCTTTAAAATAATGTAATTCATTAATAAATTCCATTCCCAGGCTTGTAACAATGGTTGTAAGATAAATAAATATATATTTCATAACTTTTCCTTGTTTATATGTTAACATAAATATTAACAAAAAGAAATAGTGTTTACATAAGGTTTATGTTACAATAGTTTTAGGTGATTTATGAATGATTTTGAAAAAGAAATAAATAGATTTTATAATACTGGTTATACATTCTTTTTAAATAAAAGTGAAACAAATAATGTTATAAATAGATTAAAGAAAAATAGTTTTAGTATTTATAAACCAAATAATTATAGTGAAAAAGTTGTTATTTATAATAAAATACCCGATATTATTCTATTAGAAATAGAAATAAAAGAAAAAATAAGACACCAAGATATTTTAGGTAGTTTAATGAATTTAGGAATTGATGATTCATTATTTGGTGATATTATTATTCACAATGATCATTATTATTTTTATACATTTAGATATATGTTAGATTACTTTAATTTAGAATTTCGAAAAATTAAACATAGTTATATTAATTTAATTGAAAGAGATTTAAACTTACTTAATGATTATGAGCCAGATTTTATTGATATCAAGGTTATTACAAAAAGTTTAAGAATCGATTCTGTTATTGCCAAAGTAATTCATACAAATCGTGATGATGTAAAAAAATTAATAAAAGATAAAATGGTTATCTATAATG
Source organism: uncultured Erysipelotrichaceae bacterium (assembly GCA_902783985.1). GTDB lineage: Bacteria > Bacillota_I > Bacilli_A > RF39 > UBA660 > RUG12783. The sequence goes on from CACZTI010000002.1 coordinate 8,850, forward strand.
ATGAAATACTTAAAGATTATGATAAATTACTAAAAACTAATGATACATTTTCAGTAAGAAAAATTGGTAAATTTAAGTTTGATAATATAATATCTAATACTAAGAAAGATAATTTAATTATTAATATAAAAAAATATAACTAATTAAGAAAACTATGTTATACTAGATTTAGAAAGAAGGAAGTATGAAAATTAAAACAGATTCAAGAAAAATTGAAAAAGGAGATACTTTTATTGCTATTAGAAATGTTAATAGAGATGGACATGATTATATTTTAGATGCCATAGATAATGGTGCTTCTAAAATCATTTGTGAAGAAGGACAATATAATGTAGAAACAATAATTGTTCCTGATACTAGAAAGTATTTAGAAGAATATTTATATAATACATATTATCCTGATATATCCAAAATGAAATTAATTGGTGTTACTGGTACCAATGGAAAGACAACAACCTGTTTTTTAATATATCAAATGTTAAATGATTTAGGTTATAAAACAGCATATATTGGTACAATTGGTTTTTATTATGGTAATGTAAAAAAAGAACTTAATAATACAACCCCTGATGTTGATCTATTATATGAAATGCTTTTAGAAGCTTATGAAAATAAATGCGAATATGTTGTCATGGAAGTAAGTTCACATGCTCTTAGTTTAAATAGAATTTATGGACTTAAGTATAATGCTGTAGCCTTTACAAATTTAACAAGAGATCACCTTGATTTCCATAAAACAATGGAAGAATATAAAAAAGCTAAAATGAAATTATTTAGTTTAACCAGAGATGAAAAAATTGCCATAATTAATGGTGATGATGAAAATCATGAATCTTTTATAAATAAAGATAATCATAATATTATTATTAGTAATAAACAAGGTGATGTTTTAATAAAACACATGAATTTTACAAATTTAGGAACTGATTTTTCTTTTTCTTATAAAAATAAAACATACAAAACACATATCAATATGGTAGGAAGATATAATATTTATAATTACTTAACAAGTTTAATGATTTTAAATGGATTAGGAATTAATATTAATAAAATACTTAATTTAAATGAAGAATTATCCTCTCCACCTGGTAGAATGGAAATGATAAAGTTTGGAACCAATAGTATTTTCGTCGATTATGCTCATACTCCAGATGCTATGGAAAATGTTTTAAAAACAGCTCTTGAATTTAAAAAAGGAAAAATTATTACCATTATTGGTTGTGGAGGAGATAGAGATAAAACTAAAAGACCTATTATGGCCCATATTGCGGAAACTTATTCTGATATAGCGATATATACTAATGATAATCCAAGATGTGAAGACCCAAAAGATATCATGAAAGATATGCTTGAAGGTGTCAAAAAAGATAATCATTTAGTTATTTTAGATAGAAAAGAAGCTATTATTAAAGGAATAGATACATTAGATAATAATGATATATTATTAATCCTTGGTAAAGGACATGAAGATTATCAAATAATTGGTAAAGAGAAAATTCATTTTAGTGATAAAGAAATAGTTTTAAATAATATTAAAGAAAGGATGGTAATAAATGGATAATTATATGGATAAAATGAATGAATCAGTAAAATTTATTAAAGAAAAAGTAAATAATATTCCAAAACTTGTTATTGTATTAGGCTCTGGTCTTGGAAGTCTTGCAGATGATATTAAAGATAAAACTATCATTAACTATAAAGACATTCCCAATTTTCCCGTATCAACAGTTCCAGGACATAAAGGAGAATTAATCTTTGGGAAACTAGAAGGAATTCCTGTTATTGCTATGAATGGAAGATTTCATTACTACGAAGGATATGATTTGGAAAAAGTAACATACCCTATCCGTATATTTAAATTATTAGGAGTTCAAACAATCATTTTAACAAACGCTGCTGGAGGAATTAATGAAAAATTCCAAAAAGGTGACTTAATGATAATTAATGATCAATTATCTTTCTTTGCAGAATCAGTGTTACGTGGACCAAACAAAGAAGAATTTGGTGAAAGATTTATTGATATGTCAAACCTTTATGATAAAGATTATATTAATATTTTAAAAGATGTTATGAAAGATGTAACAGGAAGTTATCAAGAAGGAGTTTATGCCTATATGAAGGGTCCTACTTATGAAACACCAGCAGAAATAAGAGCATTAAGAATATTAGGAGCTGATGCCGTAGGAATGAGTACTGTCCCAGAAGCCGTAGTCGCACATCACTCATCAATAAAAGTTATAGGTATAAGTTGTATTACTAATATGGCCGCTGGAGTAACAAATGAATTATTAACACATGAAGATGTCAAAAAAACAGCCCTAAAGGCTGAAGATAATTTCAAAAAAGTTATTAAAAATTTTATAAAGAGAATTTAATCTCTTTTTTCTTTTGAAAATTTTCTTTTTTTATACCATAATGATTATGTACATCATCAACTTCAAAAGATTTAAAATATTGTCTTAAGAAATATATTTTATCTATATTATTATCAAAAATAATATCACAAAATTCTAATACTTGATCCAAATATATTTCATCATATAAATAAACATCGGAATATTTATAATTATTAATAACAAAACGATTATTAACAATATCTTCTTGATGATTATTTTTACAATGTAATAACATTTTGGTAAATAAATTAACATTATTTTGCCAAACAACACTATTTAAACTACTGTTAGGACTTCTAAATTCAATTGTATTTTTATATAAAATATCATTAGGATGTTCTTTATTAACGTTCACAAAATTAACTGCTTGATATCTTGATAATTGTTTTAAATAATTAATAATAGCTGTTAATTCCGAATCTTTTAAAATATTATATGTTTCATAAAACTTACGCATCATTGGCATAGCATATTGTTTCATACTCTTTCTACTATTTAAAAAATCTCCATTAGTAAAACGATAGATAATATTTTCATATATCGACCATAATTTTAAAAAATATAACCAATCTTCTCTATTATCTCCTAAAGCTTGTGTACCAACATGAATATGCCCACCTGATTTATCACCAACAGAAACAAGCGGTTTTAAAAATGATATTAAATTATTAAGATATAACCATGATTCTTTTTTATCATGTAAAATAGGAGAATTAATTTCTACCCCTAAATTTAAAGAACTATCATATGTTGTAATCCAACTAGTCTTTTCTAGTTTTTTTCTTATTTCATTTAAAGCATTAACATCATCCTTATATAAAATATTCTCATACTCTAATTCTAATCCAAAAGTAACACTCTTATCTAAACCTAAATTATCTCTTAATACTAAATAAAAATCATTTAAATAATTAAGAAAATCTTGTAATTCTTTCCCTTGTAATTTATGAATTTGATCATTATCAAAAGGTTTTAAATATTTAAAAATCATATTATCATTTTCCATATTACCACCCTCTTAATCTTTGTAAATTATCTTTTCTAATCGCTAATATTTTTTGTAATCGATTAATATCTAAAGGAACATATTCCTCTTCAATTTCTTTATTTTCCTGTTTAATTTTTTCCATTTCTTTCTTTTGCAATAATTTAACTATTACTTCTAATACCAAAGTTACTAAAATATATTTTACAAAATCAGACATATTTTCATCTATTGTTTGTTCTCGCAAAATAAACTTTTCATCATTTTCATAATACATAATGATTTTTAAAAATTCCCCTTGATTAAGTTCATCTTTAGATATTTCTTTTTTATTTTCAATCATTACCTGATATATATTAATAATAAATCCATTTTCTAAAAAATTATCATCATTTAACATTTCAATTATTTCTTCATCACTTTTTTTATAAAATTCATCCGTAATTTTTTTGGTATCTAAATAATATTTATTAATAGTTCTCTCATACTGTCCATCTTTATATTCCCATTTATTATAATGATAAATAACATTATATACATCATCATACTTTTCATATTGACAAATAGTTGATTTTTGTCCTAAACTATCAATTAATCTAATAACCTTTTCTTTTTCTTGGATCTTTTCCAATGAAAAAGGAGATTTATGAATCATCGACATTATGCTAAAAGAAATAAATGGAACAATAACATATGGTAACGATAATTTAGTAACATTTTTAGTAATCTTTAAATTTTTAATTAATTTATTTTTTTTATCTATCTTTTTTTTATTTTTTATTTGATATTCTATTTTACTAACATCATCTTCCATCATTTTAATAAAATCCATATAACCCCCAAAAACTTCTTATTATGATATCATTTATCATTTTTATTGTCAAATTATAATTAATAGATAACCATTATTTTTCATATACTTTATAGGTGATACTATGAAGATAGATAAATATTTATTAATAGATATAATTATTCTTATGTTATTAGGATTACTAATGATTTATTCATCAAGTTATATATGGGCAGAATATAAATTTAATAATAGTTTTCATTATTTAATATATCAAGGTTTTTTTGTTATTATTGGTATTATTTTAATGATTTTATTATCTAAAATAGATTCATCTTTTTATTATAAACATGCTAATAAATTACTAGGAATATCAATTGTTCTATTAGTACTTGTTTTAATCCCAGGAATTGGTGTTATCAGAAACGGATCACGTAGTTGGTTTGGAATCGGAGGTTTTGGAATACAACCATCAGAATTTGCTAAATTATCTTTAATTATTTTTGTTTCAAAATATTTATCTAAAAGTAATAAATTTTTAAAAAGTTATAAAGATGGAATAATCCCCATACTAATAATTTTATTATTTATATTTGGTTTAATTATGTTAGAACCTGATTTTGGTACAGGAATGATTATCATAATAAGTATCATTAGTCTATTATTTATAGCTGGTGTTAATATGAAGTTTTTTGCTATATTAGGATGTATTGGTATTATTGGAATAATAGTATTAGTTATGATAGCACCATACAGAATGGATCGTATAACATCTTTTCTAAATCCTTGGTCTGATCCCCTTGGAACAGGATTTCAAATAATTCAAAGTCTTTATAGTATTGGTCCTGGGGGATTACTTGGTATGGGTTTATTTAATAGTAGACAAAAACATTTTTATTTACCAGAACCACAAACTGATTTTATCTTTAGTATTATATCCGAAGAATTTGGTGTATTAGGTGTCATAATTGTTGTATCCCTTTTTTCGTTCATGCTCTATCGTTCAATTAAAATATCTCTAAATTGTGAAAATAATTTTACTAAATATTTATCTTTTGGTTTAATCTTTCAAATGATTATTCAAACCATTTTAAATTTATCAGTAGTCATTGGATTAATTCCCGTAACCGGTGTTACATTACCATTCTTATCATATGGAGGATCAAGTCTACTTATAAGTTCCATAAGTATGGGAATAATTCTAGGTATATCAAGAGAAAATAAAAACTAATAATTGTTGATTATCATATAATTCAATAGTATAATTTACTTATAAGAAAGGAGTTTTTATGGCTAAATATTGTTCTAATTGTGGAAAAGAAATTTCCAAAGAAGATTCTTTTTGTAAGAATTGTGGAAAAAAACTAAATGAAGAAAAGGAAACAAAAAAAATTGATCCAAATCGTCCAAAAATTCAAAATACAGATATTGCAGTTGCTATCATTTTAAGTATTGTTACATGTGGAATATATGGAATTTATTGGTACTATAAGATTGTTTGTGATGTTAATACTGTTACCGGTGATAATACAACATCTGGTGGTACAGTTGTTTTACTTACTATTATAACTTGTGGTATTTATGGTATTTATTGGAGTTATAAAACAGGTCAAAAATTATATGAAACTGGTGAAAGATATGGAATTAATATAAGTGATAATTCTATTATTTATCTTGTTTTAGCTTTATTTGGTTTTCAAATTATAAACTACTGTATTATTCAGGGTGACCTTAATAAATTTAGTGCTTAATGGAAAATATTCAAAAAAAGAAAATAATATCTATCTTGATATTATTTTTAGTACTTGTTATTTATCACTTATTAAGTCATTTATTTAATTTTAGAATACCTTGTATTTTTTATGAAATCACTGGTTTATATTGCCCTGGTTGTGGTGTTACTAGAATGCTTTTTTCATTAATTAATTTAGATTTTTATCAAGCTTTTAGATATAATCCATTAGTTTTTATTATACTAACACTATATATAATCTATTTGATAATCAAAATTATTGCAAAGTTATTATTCAAAAAAAATCTTAAGATTCCACAAGTAATACTAAATATAATTATTATATTATTAATTTTATATGGCATCCTAAGAAATATTGATTTATTTAGTTTTTTAAAACCTACTAAATTGTAGGTTTTTTTATATCCATACACCAAAGATAATTCCAGCCATTGCAAGGATAAAACCAAATACCCAGAATGTTCTTACTATCTCAACTTCACTCCATCCTAATTTTTGAAAATGATGATGAATTGGTGTCATTAAAAATAATCTTTTATGAAATGTTTTATACCAAAATACTTGGATAATTACTGATAATGTTTCAATTACAAACACTAAAGCTACAATTAATAATGTTACTTCACGATGAGTTATAATAGCAATAGTACCCATTACTGCACCCAGGGATAAACTACCAGTATCCCCCATAAAGACTTTAGCAGGATATGCATTATATATTAAGAAACCAACAAGGCTTCCTGTTAAAACAAGTGTAAATATACCCATATCAGTATAACCTACCATTAAACTAATTAAACTAAATGCAATAAAAGCAATTGCAGAAAGTCCTGCAGCAAGTCCATCTAAACCATCAGTTAAATTAACAGCATTAGAACTACCAATTAGTATAAATAAGATAAATATACCATAAAGCCATTTCATTTCAATATGAATACCAAGAGTTGTTACAATAAGTGATGTTTTTCCACCATTTTGCATATACAAATAGAAAAATACCAATGCAACTATTAATTGTAAGAAAAACTTCTGTACAACAGTTAATCCTTCATTCTTACCTCTTTTTATACTTAAATAATCATCTAAAAAACCAATAAATGCATAACTAATAAAAACAAATAAAGCAATCTTTAAATCATTTGTAAATGTTACTTTTTTAGTTAATAAAAGAAATGCCATAACCACAATCGTTGAAATGATAAAGATTAATCCTCCCATTGTCGGAGTTCCCTCTTTATTTCGATGTGCAAAATTCATATATGTACTAATTCTTTGTCCCAAATTCATTCTTTTTAAAAGAGGAACTAAGACAAGACCTACTAAAGCAGATGATACAAAACCTAACATAACTGCTAAAACAACTTTTGTTAATAGATACATATTTCCTCCTCTAATAATAAGTATACTATAATAATTTATCTTTATTAATAGCAAAATAAGGCACTTGACATTTTTTTACAAAAAAAAAGAAAATTATTTTTCTTCTCTAGTCTCTTTTTTAATAACTTCTTCTTTCTTATAATATCCACATTTTTTACATACACGATGTGGTTTAATAGTTTCTCCACAATTTGGACAAACTGTTACAGTTTTAGGCTCTAATGCATTATGAGCTCTTCTCATTCTCTTTCTTGTTTTTGAAACTTTTCTAAAAGGTACAGCCATTACTATCTTCTCCTCTCTTATTCCAAATGAAAATCTTTAAAAGGATTATTCATCTTACCATATTCCTCTTCACTAATTACTCGAAAGTTTTCTCCTTTTGGATAACTTCCTTCATTCTCAGTAATTCTTAAGGGAACTTCCAACATAATATAATGCCATAAAAATGCAATTAAATCAAGTGTTTTTAACTCTTTTTCTAAAGTTTCTTCAATATTTACCGTAAATTCATAGGGAATTTCTTCTAAAGTAACAGAATCATTTAATATCATTTTAGATTTAACATCTAAATTAATTAAAAAATCATCGTTAATATCTTTCGTAATAGTTCCCTTAACTTTAACTTTATCCAATGATATTATTTCCGTATCTTGATAATATTCTTTAGAAATACTAACTAATTCATCAATATTTATTGCATCTTTATAATTTAATTTTTGTAAATCTATAATCATTTTTTCCTCACACAAAGATTATATAATATTTATTACATTTTCTCAAGTTTTTTAATAAATTTCTAGAGTTGCCATAACCATATTATGATCAGAATAAGTATTATAGACATCCGCAACTTCACTACTTTTAACATTAATATGACCTTTTGATGAAACTAATATTGAATCACAATAACTATTTTTTCCCCACATATTGTGAGAAGTTTTATCATAAGATGCAATAACAAAACCATTATTAGTAAAATATTTATTAAACAAATTAATTTCATAAGAATTATAATCTGCAAGAATAACAACTGGATTAGGATCATTTTTTATTTGATTTATAGCTGATTGGAAATGATTTTCCGTACAATTACCCAAACCAAAATGTCCCGAATATACAGAAATGTTAACATTATTAATTGTTATGATTGCTTTAGCTAAACGTCTATCACTCTCACCATATGGATCAGAACAATTACTATTTAAAAATATTTCTCCAGATGATTTAACAGCATATTTTTTTGGTGATATTATGGCATTAACCTGAAATGGTTTAGTTATCGCTGCAACATTATAATTTAAACTATTAGCAAGTTCCTGACTAGAATTATAATTTGCATTAGGACCTCTTCCTTCTTGAATTCCTACAATATCAACACTATGATTTCTAATAACATCACCTATTTTTGAAGGATTAGCCAATAAAAATCCATATACATTCCAAGTTGCTATTTTAACATTTACACTATTAATTTTTTTAGTCCATTTAGCAGTTAAGGTTATATCACTAGTAACTAGCGTATTAAAATCATACAAAGTATTGCCATTATACCATCCATTAAAGGTATATCCATCTTTCTTAGGTGTTTGAGGTTTTACTCCCTTTTCTTTTTCCTTTATTAACTGTGATTGTGTAAATGATCCACCATTAGAATCAAAGGTTATTGTATAGTATTTAACACTTGCTGTCTTTTTAGTCCATTTAGCAGTTAAAGTAATATCACTAGTAACTGGCGTATTAAAATTATACAAAGTTTTTCCATTATACCATCCATTAAAGGTATATCCATCTTTCGTAGGATTTTTAGGTTTAGTTACCTTATTTCCACCTTTAACTGTTATACTTGAAATACTACTACCACCATTAGAATCAAATTTTACCACATAATTATTTATTGTTTTTTCCCACTTAGCTTTTAAAGTTATATTATCACTTACTTTTTGAGTAAAATCATATTCTTTACCATCATAACTCCAATATAAAAATTTATATCCTTCCTTTATCGGATCATCTGGTTTAATAACAATATCTTCTACAACCTGAATATCAATATGACTACCACCATCAGTATCAAAAGAAACAATATGCTTTGTTTCTTTATTCATCAAAAATATACCTATTAAAGTAAGAATAATTAATACTATCATAATAATTGTAAATAAATAATGTTTTTTTATATTCATAAATAACCTCCAATAAATGTTTTTCTATATTACTATCATTCTATAAATAGTATACTGAAATAATAGTTATTTTACAATATAATATTGAACAAAATAAATTACTGCGTAATTCATTCGATTTTTCTCACGAAAAATCATTTCTACTTATACTAAAGTATTCATAGACACTACGGATGG
>CACZTI010000003.1 GCA_902783985.1 uncultured Erysipelotrichaceae bacterium
ATTACTTCGTTTATATATGTATGATAGATTTATAGAAAGATTAGCTGTAAGTAAGTATCGTGATAATTTCATTTTAAAAGGTGGTTTCTATTTAAGTACACTATTTGGATTAGAAAGTCGTTCTACAAGAGATATTGATACTGCAATTAAAGATGCCAGTTTCACTAAAGATAATGTTGAAAAGATGATTAAATCAATTATTTCAATAGATATAAATGATGGTGCCTTGATAAACTTTATAGAGATTGGTAATATACGTGAAGAAGATCAATATGGTGGCTTTAGAGTAATTTTAAATGTCAAAATCGACACAATTAGAGAAAACTTTCAAATTGATATAGCAACAGGTGATCCAATTACTCCAAAACCAATTGTGTATAAGTATCATCCAATATTAGGTGATAGCTATGTTAATGTATGGTCATATAATATTGAAACTGTTATAGCTGAAAAGTTAGAAACAATTCTAAGAAGAGTAGAAGCTAATAGTAGGATAAGAGATTATTATGATTTATATTTAATATACACAAAAGGATGGAACGATGTTAAAATTAATAATCTACGTAAGGCTATAGATAAAACATTTGAAAAGAGAAATTATACAGGTAATATAGAAGAAGCAATAGCTATATTAAAAGATAGCATAATAATAAGAAGTCGATGGGATTCTTATAAGAAAAAATATGAATATGCAAATGACATTGATTATGATGAAATAATAAAATGCATTGAAGCAATAGTAAAGGTGATAATACCTATAGTAGTATAGGAAATTTTGTGTGAGTAGTATATTGATTTTATTGGAAAAAAGTGAATTTAAAATTAACAATGTGAAATTGAGTAAATTTTAATTTTGGATGAGATAATGTGTGAAAAGGAGAATAACCCTATGGATGATTTTATAACCGAAGAATTAATACAAAGTATTAAAGAATTACAAAAATTATATGATATCGCTTATTATGAAATAAAAGAAAAAGTAGATTATATTATCAAAAGTAAAATAACTAATGAAAATATAATTGAACATATGTTTGATGAAATAACCAATATTCCAACAGATAAGTGTTATGAATTATTCATTTATTTCTCTAAATATGTAGCATCATTTAACATGGATATTGTTAAAGATTACATAGATATTTATGATGAAATATATGGTCCTATTGAAAAAGATAAAATATTAAAAAAAATTAAATAAAAAAATAAGTCATTTAGTGTAAAAATGACTTTTCTTTTTAATTAAGATTAGTTATAATTGTATATGATAGGAGAGTTAATAATAAAGTTAACTACCTGGTAATATTTCATTTATTATAAATCATCTTTTGAGGGTATAGGAGAATGTTATGGAAGAATTAAGAAAAGAAGAAGACACAAACATAGATACAATCGAAAATGAAGAAGAAGTAATTAATAAACTTCTAGAAATAATTAAAAAAGAGAAAAATATCTCTGAAGTATCAAAACTCATTAATAAAAGTGAATTTGAAATACTTGGTATGTTGCATACCTTAATTCAAAATGGTCAAAATATTATTGTTAAGCAATATGATGATGGATTTCATTTATTAAATAAAGGAGATCAAACTAAAGATAATAAAGAAAAATATACTTTTCATACAGATAATTCTCATGAATTTAGATTTGTTGCGATATCAGATACTAGACTTGGTTCTAAATCACAACAATTATCTATTTTAAATGATATTTATAAAAAAGCAATGGAGCAAGGTATTCATAATGTCATTCTTTGTGGAAATATATCTGCAGGACTTAAACCTATTACTGATACCGAATCTAATTTTATAGATGATACCCAAGCTCAAATAGATTATATTGTAGCTAATTATCCTAAATTTGAAGGTATTAAAACATACTTTATACTAGGTAAAGAAGATACTAAACATCTTGTAATTAATAATACTAACATTGGAAAAAGAATCTCCGAACAAAGAGATGATTTAATATATTTAGGTAATAATATATGTGATGTAACAATTGATAAAGTTAATATGCAAGTAATAAGTTCAAGACTTAATAAAACCTATACTATTTCTTATAGACCACAGCAAACCATTGATGCTTATCGTAGTGAAGATAAACCTGATATTTTATTATATGGTGGACTATTGCAAATGGAAAAATTTACTTATCGAGGAGTAAATTGTATTTCAGTTCCATCTGTCGTAGCTACTGATAAAGAAATGAAAACCAAAAGATATGCTAATACGATAGGAGCATGGTATGTTACAGTAGAAACTGATGATAAAGGTAAATTTAAAAGTATTAATGCCATAGATTCTCCATATTATGTAAGTAATAAAGAAGATTATAAAGGAACTACAATTAATGTTCAATCATCTAATAAACAACCTATTAGTTTTGATAATGCATCTATTGAAACAGCCTTAAAGACATTAAAATATGTAAAAAATGGTATGCCAATAGAAACCTTTATTGCCAAATTTAATATAAGTTATAAAGAATTACAAGGACTATTACATATTTGGGAATATTGTGGAAAGAAAATAGAACTTGTTCAAGAAGGTAGTGAAATTGTCTTTAAAAGAAATGCACAAAAAAAATATAATTATAGTAAACCTAATTTAGATGATTTAACATGTACTGAAATATTAGTTGTTTCTGATACTCATTTTGGTAATATTCATAATCAATTACATATCTTAAATGATTTATATCAAGAAGCCTATAATAGAGGTATAACAACAGTTTTACATGTAGGTGATATGACTGATGGAAATTATCCAAATAGACCAGAAAATCCAAGACAACAATTTCTTCATGGATTTGATGAACAAGTAGGATATGTTGTTGATAATTATCCTTTAATTGATGGAATGACTACTTATTATATTTTAGGAAGTCATGATGAATCTCATTATAAAAATGGTCAATCTACAGTAAATAAATGGATTAGTGAAACAAGAGATGATATGAAATATCTTGGTCAAGATAAAGGAGAAATAACTATTAATAAAGTAAAATATGTTCTTGATCATCCAGGTGGAGGTTCAGCACAATCCCTTTCATATAAACCCCAAAAAAGAATTGAGATTATTGAATCACACATGAAACCTAAAATACTACTTATTGGCCATTATCATAAAAGTTATCACTTCTTATATCGAAATATTCAATGTATTCAAGTACCAGCTTTATGTGGAAAAACTCAATTCCAACAAAAACAAGGTTTAATAAACTCTGTAGGTGGATATTTCTTAAAAGTATGGTCTGATAAAAATGGAAATATTCAGTATATGGAACCAGAAGAAGTATTATTTGAAGAAAAAGATTTATGGGATGAATGTGGAAAAGATAAATCTAAAGTAAAAAAATTAGTTATTAATAAAGGAATATATTAATTAATGGCAACAACTAAGGATTATAAAGATTATGTATTAGAAGAATTGAGTATCCTAGAAAATATTACATATAAACCAATGATGGGAGAATATCTTCTATATTATAATAAAGTCTTATTTGGGGGAATATATGATAATAGATTATTAATAAAAAAGACTAATAGTAATCAAAAATATCATTTATCTGAAGTAGTTCCCTATGCTAATGCTAAAAAAATGTATTTATTAGATACTGATAATAAAGAATTACTTAAAGATATTATCCTAGATACATATAAAGATTTAAAATAAAAATATACCGCGCGGTATATTTTTTTAGTCATGAAAATCATAAAATAATAAATAAATATTAACAAGTCCTGCAATACCAACTAAAGTATAGATTATTCTTGATAACATACTACCAGTACCAAAGATAGTATCTACAAGGTTAAAATCAAATACACCGATTAATCCCCAAACAATAGCACCTATAATAGTTAGTACTAAACATGATTTTTGTAATGTTTGCATAATTCCTCCTTTTACTATTATGATAAACAAAATTTTTAAAAATATTCATGAATAATTAAAAAAGACAATAATATAATTAAATGAAAAGTGAGGTTATATGAAAAAATATTTATTTCTATTTTTATTATTTGGATGTTTAATTTTATCAGGATGTGGGAAGAATAATAAAGTAAATGTTGTTAATGATTTAACTAATAAAATTAATAATTTAAAAACTTATTCCCTAAATGGAAAATTAGAAGTTGTAAATAATGATGATGTCTTTACATATCATGTTGGGGTAAACTATAAAGATAAAGATTTTTATAGAGTATCTTTAAAAAATATGGCAAATAATCATGAACAAATTATTTTAAGAAATGACGATGGGGTTTATGTTGTTACACCTTCTTTAAATAAAAGTTTTAAATTCCAAAGTGATTGGCCATATAATAATTCTGGCGCTTATATCTTAAAAAATATTGTGCAAGATATGAAAAATGATAGTGAGACAACTACTGAAGAAAAAGATGGAGAATACATTATCACAAGTAAAGTTAATTTTCCAAATAATCCAAATTTAGTTAAACAAAAAGTAACTGTTGATAAAGAATTAAATATCAAAAAAGTTGAAATTCAAAATAATGATGGCATAAGCCTAATGACATTTACTTTAGAAGAGGTTAATTACAAACCAACATTTGATGAAACATATTTTGAAATAAATAGTATTATTAATGAAAATGAAGAAACCCAAACTAAAGAAACAGAAACTACTAGTACTATTGATGATATAATATATCCCTTATATATACCAACAGGAACTAAATTAACTGATGAAGAAAAAGTAAGTAAAACCAATGGTGAAAGAGTAATACTAACATTTGGAGGAGAAAAACCATTTACTTTAGTTGAAGAAACCACGAATAAAGAAAGTGAATTTACTGTAGTTCCAACATATGGAGAACCATACTTATTAATTGATACCGTAGCAGCTTTATCTAATAATTCCATAAATTGGGTAAGTAATGGTATTGAATACTATATAGTAAGTGATGTAATGAATCAAAATGAATTAATAGAAGTAGCTAAATCCGTAAATGTAATATCTGTTTTAAAATAAAAATTTATCCACAAAAAAGTGGATATTTTTTGTTTTGTAGAAATGTTATGATAAAACTTAACTTAGTTTTTTAATGGGTCAACTGAATTAAATTAACTTGTAATTCTTGTATCAAAATATTGTATATAACCTATAAAAATGGTATAATATAGACATATTTTAGATAAGTAGGAGGTGCACTAAATGAAATGCATATTAATGAATAAAAATACAGAAATTGCAGTGTTAGATTATAATGAAATTTTGCATGGTTTTGATAGAATCTATGAAATAATTGATATTAACTATGCACCTTTAATACTAAAGAATTATTATGAAGAAGAGAATGATTCATTAGTTTTTTTAAATAAATTAGATGAGTGGTTTAAAGGAAGAGGTATTCCTTCTTGGCGTGATAAGTTGGATTTACTACTTCATAGATTAAATATAACAACACCTACTGAATTATTAGATAAAGCTTTTGGTTTATCACTATCTGATCAATATTGGATTAAACCATATGATTTAAAAATCAATTATGATGATATTAACTTCTTTGATAATGATTTTGATTATTCAGAGTTTATGGAAGCCTCACTTTCTTTAAATAGTAAGATTATCACAAGTGGCAAATCTCTTAAAACACCTAATAATACAACTGATGGTATGTTAAAAAAAGCCTGGATAATTGATGGTGGGACAAGGTATTTATTAAAGGGTGGATATAAAAATGAGATACTACAACCCTTTAATGAGGTACTAGCAAGTATGATTTGCGAAAGACTTGGTTTTGACCATGTTACATACACTCTTGATACTTATAAAGATTTAGTTGTTTCAAAGTGTCCTTGTTTTATAAATCGTGATACGGAACTTATTACAGCATATCAGATACGCAATAATATGAAAAGAAACGATAATATAGAAGATTATGAAGATTATATTAAAGTATTAGAAGAAGAAGGTATTAAAAATGCCAGAATTAAATTAGAAAATATGTTTATCTTAGATTTTCTAATAATGAATGAAGATAGACATTTAAATAACTTTGGTATTATTCGTGATGTTAATACATTAAAGTGGCTTGATGTAGCTCCTATTTTTGATAATGGGATGGCACTTAATATTGAGTATTATGATGAAAATGAAGTAATGATAAGTGGACATGGTAGGTTCTTCTATGAAGTTAAACCATTTGATGAAATTATTAAAGTAGTTAAAAATCCTAAAAGAATAGATATTACTAAATTAGATGGTGTTGTTGAAGAATTTGATGAACTATTACATAAATATCAATATATTACGCATATTTCTGATGAAAGAATACTAAGGCTTTGTATACTTTTAAATAGACAAATAAATAAACTAAAAGAAATAATAAAAAAAGATAGCTAAAATGAAAGTACAGAAATTTATCCACAAAAAAGTGGATATTTTTGTTTTATAAAAATAATAAAAAAAATTTACTTTTTAATATTCATTTAAGATTTGTATTTTATTATTATTGCTGTGAAGGAAAAATAGTCATATGATTTTCACAAAAATAATGTAAAGGAGGAATTTTATAAGAATAAAATATTAAAATATAAAAAAATAATGTATAATATAATTAATAAAAAATAATAGAAGGGAGATGGATTAATGAAAGATAAAATTATGTTATTTATAATTGGATTATTAACAGGAGCTGTACTTGCAACAGGAGCTTTTTATGCATATAGTAAAATTAATAGTTCAAACAATAACCAAACTAGTATGAATGGAGGAACACCACCAAGTATGCCAAATGGACAACCACCAGAATTACCTAGTGGAGAAAATGGACAACCACCAGAAATGTCAAATAGTAATAATTCACAAAATAATACTGAAACAAATAATAATTAATGAATAGAAATAACACTATAAATGAAAGGATGGAAATAATGAAAGATAAGAAAACAATAACTTATATATTAATAATAATAGGTTTAACCGCTATGCTTGGGGGATTATGGTATTTAATTATTAATAATGATAATAGTAAGGGAAATACTAGTCAACAAGGTCCTGGTGGAAATTCACCTGGAGGATCAACGTCATCAGTAACTTATTCATCAAAAAAAGAAATAAGTTCTAATGAAGATATCGAAGAAGGAACCTATTCATCAAATACAAAGGATGAAAATGCTATTTCAGTAACAGGAAATGTAACTTCGAATATTTCTAATGTAACAGTCTCAAAAGAAGGAGATTATGATGGCGGTGATAACACAAGTTTTTATGGAACTAATTCCGCAATAATAGCTAAAGGTGGAGCAACTCTAAATATTGAAAATGCCAATATCACTACTAATGCCACAGGTGCAAATGGAGTATTTAGTTATGGTGGAAGTGCTACTACAAATAATTCATCAAGTGATAATACCACTGTAAATATTAAAAATTCTACTATTACAACAAGCAAAGATAATTCTGGTGGAATTATGACAACCGGTGGAGGAATTATGAATGCTACCAATTTAACTATTACAACTAATGGAACCAGCAGTGCAGCAATTAGATCTGACCGTGGAGGTGGAGTAGTATCTGTTAATGAAGGAACCTATAAAACAACAGGAAAAGGTTCACCTGCTATTTATTCAACTGCCGATATTACCGTTAAAAATGCTACATTAATTTCAACAGCATCAGAAGGAGTAGTTATTGAAGGAAAAAATAGTGTTATTTTAGAAAATGTCGAATTAACTGATACCAATAATACATTAAATGGACAATCAACAACATATAAAAATATTTTCTTATATCAATCAATGAGTGGTGATGCATCAGAAGGAGAATCAGTATTTAAAGCAGTTAATTCTACCATAACAACCAATAAAGGAGATAGCTTTTATGTAACAAATACTTCAGCAACTATTACATTAGAAAATAATAAAATTATTAATAATGATGCAAGTGGAAATTTTTTAAGAATTCAAAAAGATTCTTGGGGAAATTCTGGAAGTAATGGTGGAACGGTTACTTTAAATCTAATTAATCAAGAAGCAAATGGAAATATTGTAGTTGATTCTATTTCAAAGCTAACTATGAATTTATCTAATAATTCTAAATTTACTGGTAGTATTAATAATTCCAATGCTGGTGAAGTAAATTTAACAATTGATACAACCAGTTCCATAACATTAACTAAAGATACTTATATTAAATCACTAACTAACGCTGATACAACTAACTCTAATATAAACTTTAATGGATATAAGTTATATGTTAATGGTAATGAATTAAAATAAAAAAATATTATTAAATAAAAAATCTTAAGAACTATTTTTGTTCTTTTTTACATGTAAGTAACTCAAAAAGTTATAATTAAAATAAATTTTTTTTCATTTTAATATTCATTTAATAAATAAATATTAAACTTAATACATAAGGAAGGTGATAACTATCAGAAAAATAATTTATTAAGCAGATTATTAATAAATAATTTAAATAAAGTTTCATAAGATAAGGAAGGTGATATGATAAAAAGTTAGAAATATATCTAATGTTTAAAATAATAAATATTAATATATTATCTGATATATGAAAAAAATATGATTATATAAATAGAAGGAGGTTATATGAAAAATCAAATTATGACATTTATTATTGGAGTACTAGTGGGTGCTATTATTACAACAGCAATATTTCTAATTATTAAACCAAATAATTCTTGTAATGTACCAAATATTTCGAAAAGTAATAGAAGTGCTGAAAGAATAAGACCAGGTAATAATAATTCCACATCAAATACTAAAAGAAATAAAAAAGATAAAAATACAACAACTGAAAGTAAAAATACAACAAATGAAAATACTCTAGAAACAAATAAAAACAATGGTTAAATTTTTGGAAGATAGAAATATCTTCCTTTTTTAGTAATAAAAAAATTATCCACTTTAATGTGGATATTAGTCTTTTGGTTTAAAAAATAATGAAAAGATAAAGGCAAAGAAAATAGCACTAGTAATACCAGAAGCAGTAAAATCAAACATTCCCATAGCAATACCAATAAAACCAACATCATTTGCTTTCATCATGGCTCCATGCGTTAACAAATGACCAAAACTAGTTATGGGAACTAAAGCTCCAGCTCCAACAAACTGAACAATTTTATCATATACACTAAAGATGTCCAAGAATGATCCAGCAACAACAAACATTGATGTAATGTGACCTGGTGTTAATTTAGTATTATCTAAAATAACTTGACCTATTAAACAAATAAGTCCTGCAAATAGGAAAGAGTATAAGTATATCATTTGGCCTCCAAACTAATAGCATGAGCTATTGATAAAATATTTTCTTTTTGAAAGACTAGGGTAGGACTAAATAAGGCTCCTGTTGCTACATATAATACTTTTTTTAATTTATTATTCTTTAGTTTAGGAATAATATCACCATACATAACAAGGGCACTACAAACAGGGCCAGATCCACCAGCATGAATTTCTTTTTGAGTATCGGTATCATATAACATTAAACCACAATCATTATAATTTTTAGATATATCAATATGGTATTCCTTCATCATATATTCAATTAATATTTCTTTTCCATATTTACCTAAATCACCTGTTAATATTAAATTATAGTAACTTGCATCTCTTTTTAAATTTTTAAGATGTTCATAAATAGTCTTAGCAGCAGCTGCCGCCATACAAGCACCCATATTATTAGGATCATTTTGATCCATATCAACTACTGTTCCAATAGTTGAACTATCTATTTTAATATCACCTTGATTTGATAGGTAACATGCGGCACCTCCTGTTGCAGTAAACGTTGATGACATAGGTTTTGGAGCTCCATATTCTGTAGGATTTCTAAATTGTCGTTCTGATACCATATTATGACTTGATACTGATACAATACTATTTTTTATTTTCTTACTATCAATCATATTACTAGCAATAATCAAAGCTTCGGTATTTGTTGCACATGCTGAGTATACTCCTAAAAAAGGAATATTATATTTTAAAGCACTATAGCAAGATGCTGTTATTTGATTTTGTAAGTCTCCTGCAATTAATAAATCAATATCTTTACTTTTTTTATTTAATTTATCTAATAAGATATCAATACTTTCCTGCATTAAATGGACTTCGGCACTTTCAAAAGTCCTTTCATTCATATATAAATCTTTATAGTATCTATCAAATCTTTTAGATAATGGTCCTTCATGTTCAAAAGGTCCAACAACAGTACTCACCGTATTTATATAAACATTATTATATTTATTAGTCATTACACGCCTCCCAAAACGAAGTATCTAATAATACCAAAAATATAACTTGATACAATGCCATATAAAATAACTGTACCAGCAAGTTTAAAGATATTAGCTCCTAACCCTGTAACATAACCTTCTTTTTTAAATTCAATAGCTGCACTTGTCATAGAATGAGCAAAACCTGTTATAGGGACAATTAATCCACATCTTGCAAAATTAACCCATTTATCAAAGAAACCTAAAGCTGTAAATAAACTAGCTAAAAATATTAAGGTAACCATCATAAAAACGGCTGCATCACTTGATGAAACATTAAGATAATAAGTATATAACTCTAGTAATCCTTCACCAATTACTCCAACAATTCCACCAACAATAAAAGCGGTAATAGCGTTTCTTAAACGATGTTCTTTAGGTCTATGATTCATCACAATTTTTTCATATAATCTTTTTTCCATATCATCACCAATAATAATATGGATAAAAAAAGAAAAACTATACAAAAAAAATATTACTATTTCTAGTAATATTATTTTCTTCTATTAACACTAATCATTTTAATATCATCTGCTAAATATTTAATTCTTTCAATAATTCTTTTAGCTTTTACCAAATCATCTGCTTTTTCATTAATTGATAAGTGTACTTCAAGTTCTTTAATTGATAAATTAGATGTAAAAAATGTTGGTAAACCTTCTTCCATTCTATATTGTAATATAACACCTAAAACTTCATCTCTTGACCAATTAGAAATATTTTCAGCTCCTAAATCATCAATAAGCAATAAAGGAGATTCAATAACATAATCAAACTTTTCTTGAAAATTATTATCAGGATCATTAAAACTAGCTTTTAGACTTGTTAAAAATTTAGGAAAATAAATAATGGTACTTTTAATTCCTTTTTTAGCAAGTTCATTAAATAAAGCGGCAATTAAATATGTTTTTCCACATCCAAAGTTTCCATGTAAATATAATCCTTTTTGTTTTTCCTTACCAAAATTATCATAATATTTTTTTAAGTATTTAATTGCTTCTAATCTGTTGGAATCATCTTTATAAATATTTTTAAATGATGCATCTTTAATATAATTAGGCATTTTATAAGAATATATATTTTTTAAATATGATGTTTCTTTATCATATTCTTCTTTATAAGGACAATCATGATAGGCAAATTCTATGATATTATCAGTAGTGTAAGCATATTCTCTTACACCAGGAACATCTAAAGGACACATATTTAATCCTTTACATTTATTACATATTTTCATGGTTTTAGCAACATCCATTAAATGAGATGTATACATGCTTTTAACATCATCTGATACATTAAGTTCACTTGCTATTTTAGCAAAATCTTCATCTTTTAAAGCTTTAATAAAGTTATCTTTTAATAATCTTTTTCTTTTTTCTTTACTAGTATTATTTAACATGGATAAATAGTTTTCTTCTTTTTGATTTACAGTATTTTCAATAACAATATTTTCCATTATGCTTCCCTCATTACTACTAAAATAATTAAAAATGCTAAGTAAATAAAGGATAATACAAGACCATTTATTTTATCAGATTTCCTATCTTTACTATTAACACCCATTCCACGACTTATTAAGTATCCTCCAATAAGACCTCCGATATGAGCGAAATTGTCAATACCTGGAACAATAAATCCAATTCCAAGATTTAGTATTATGATAGGAACAATTTGTCTTATTAAAACATTGCCAAAGTATACACGGTAATGAAATCCAAAATAGAGTAGGCTACCTAGTAAACCAAAGATAGCTCCACTAGCTCCAATAGAGAAATTTTCACTCATACAAATTGATAATAAACTTGCCGTTATGGCACTAAAGAAATAAATAATACTAAATTTCTTTTTACCAAAATAACTTTCAACAAGCCTTCCTGTTATAAATAAGGAATATGCATTTGTAATAATATGGGTAATATCAACATGGATAAATGCAGCGGTTATAAGACGATATACATCACCCATCTTAACTAAATCTCTTTGAAGACCATATTTTAAGATAACTAGATTCTTATCCATTGTTTGTATTATTAAAAAGATTGTTATAATTATACCTAATAAAACATAAGTAACAATAGGTACTTTAGGTTTTAAAATATTATCAGTTTCCATAGACACCTTCATATTTTTTTGATTTATTTCATTAGTTATTTTTAAAAATAATTGAAATCCATCTTCACTATATTCTAAGTTATTCGCTAAATCAGGAAATGATTCTTTAATGTACTTATTATTTATTAATTTATTTTCATCTTCATAATATATTATATCAACACCATCATATTCTTTTTCTTTATCAACATTATCACCAACATCAGTTAAGATACTTAAAACTTTGATATTAAAAGTAAAGGTTTTTCTTTTAACTTTTTTAGCCATTCTTTTAGTTTTAAAGACATCAAATTCCATTTGTTCATCATTATGAATATAGTTATTAACAATTCTGACGATTTTATAATCTTCATCTAAATTTTCTAACCATATTTCATTTTCGACACCTTGAACAATCATTGGGGTATAATTTTTTTTAGTAATAAGATAGTGTAATAATTTCATTGATATAACATCTCTTGTGTTCATTTCAGTAATCATTTTATCCCTGCTTTTCAATTTCTTTTATATATTCAATTATTGGCATTTCTTGTTCATTTTGAATCATACCCATTTCATCAGTGTTTTTAACGTCTTTTGCTATTTTATCAAGATTTTCCATTCCTTTTGTTACTTTACCAAAAGCTGCGTAATAATGATCCAATGTTTCATTATCTTTTAACATAATAAAGAATTGTGATGATGCTGTATCGTATCCTGATGACATATCTCCCATTCTAGCCATTGATATAACACCTCTTTTATGAGAGATATTATTATCTTTTCCATTGGCGTCAAATTCACCCTTGATACTTTTTACTTCAGCTCCATTTCCTGCTTGTACAACAAAATCTTTTTGAACTCTGTGAATTGGAAGTCCATCATAATATTTATTATTTACAAGTTCCATAAAATTGGTAACAGTAATAGGGGCAGTATCAGCATCTAATTCTAATTCAAGAACACCATAATTTTTAATTTTCATTTCTGCATAATGTAAACCTTTTAAATATTCTTTTTCTTCTTCATGATAAGTAAAAGGATCCTTACATCCTGTGAATAGGAAAACTACTAATATAATAATTAAATATTTTATTTTTTTCATAACTATCACTCCTTGTAAAATAATTATATAATAAAAAGACTTTAAAAACTAGAGTCTTTTGTAAATTTATTTACTAAATGGTTCAATGTGAACAATAACATCTTCTATTTTGATAATATTATCTTTAATTTCTTTTTCAATATTATCGGCAATTTCATGACTTTTAATGGTTGTCATTTTGCCATTTACTAAAAGAGTTATAATAACAACATATTTGTATCCAATAGGAATAGAGTAGATATTACCAATCTTTTTTATATTATGATATTTTTTGATAATAGATAAAATAATTTTCGTACTTTCATCATCTAAGGCTTTATCCATTAAAACATCATAACTTTCGCGATATAATTTGATTCCGGTTATCAGTATCCAAATTGATATTAATAAACCAGTAATTCCATCTAAAAAGTAAATATCAAGTTTGGTAAATAAAATAGATATTGTTGTAAATAGAGTAATAATCATATCATTTCGATGATCCATCATATTTGATTTTATTAAAATACTATCTGTTTTCTTATAGATATATTTGGTGTATAAAAATAATAGTAATTTGACAATAATAGTGACAATACAAATAATTATTAATTTCCATGAAAAGATTAATTTATTACCATTAATTATATTATAAACAGAATCAAAACCTAATTTAAAAGCAATAATAATCATGGAAATACTAATTAACATGGTAAAGATATATTCGGCTTTACCATGACCAAAATTGTGATCAGTATCATTGGGATGCGCTGATATTCGATTACCAATATAAGTCATAAAAGATGCAAAAATATCGGTTGCACTATTTATGGAATCAGCTATCATTGCTTGACTTTTACTGATTACTCCAATAATAATTTTAATAATAAATAAAAAGATGTTTCCGATAATTCCAAAGATACTACCATTTCTAATTAGTTTATTATTTTCTTTCATTATTCCTCGATACTAAATATATTACTTGAAACTAGTGTCAGTGTCAAGTATAATTTTTTCCACTTGTACTAAAGTACTCATAGACACTACGGGTGGTAGCCACCCTGCATAAATTTTATTAATTAATAAGGGGAAATCCCCTTATTAATTAACATACTAATCCATATAAATTTCTTATAAAGGTTCCAGTATAAACACCTAGATTAAAAATACAATTAACTAAATAATATGATATATATAATCCAATAATTATGCTAAAACCTATCATAAAATATTTAATGAATGTTTTAAAATTTTCACTACTAATTACATTGGACATATATTTCCTGTAGCAATACGTCTTATTGCTCCTCCAAGACTATTTCCAACATCAAATACAGTAGTAACTGCTTTGGAAAAATAATTTAAAATAGTTGCTGATAAACTAGATGCACCGCCATTTATTTCTGCTAAATCATTGTCATTAATTTTCATATATCCTCCTTTTAATTACGACATTTTTTTGGTCTTGCTATTCCATCAATTATACCAGCGACAAATGTAACTACAAGACCAATACCTACAACTGCCCATCCAGTAATTCCCCCATTAATTTTGGCTAAATCTTCATCATTTAATTTTTTCACTTATCCTCCTATAATTCTTGTGACATATTTAAATAGTGATTCTTCATAAAGAAGTATTTTATAAATATTTGATTTTATTGATACTCCTATATCAAAGTGAATACTAAATAAATAAGCATCATCCATTTCTTCAATTTTTTCTATATTATATTTCATACTTAGGTTATTATAAATTAATATATTATAATTTTTTATGATATCAGCATCACTTTTACTAACTACAATAGTGGCATTTTGATTATCTTTAAAATCAATTATATTTTGGTAATAATATGACTTTTTGATAAATAAAAGCATGAAGATTATTACAACAGTTAAACTAGCAAATATAACATTATATCTAAATGATTCATGTGATAATTCTCTATCAAATTGATTTAAAATATTAATTTTTTTCTCGTACATAACCATCTTCTCCCACCATTATTACTTGATTATATAAATCGATATTACTTTTTCTATGACTTATAATAATAAATGTTTTATCTTTATAAGTATTAAAAAGATATTCTAATATTTTTCTTTCTTTATCAATATCAAGAGCGTTAAAAGATTCATCAAAAATATAGATATTGCTATTTTTTAGAATACTTCTTGCAATAATTATTCTGGCTTTTTCACCACCTGATAAATTCTCACCATTACCTTCAATAAAATAATTATAATTTAGATTATTTTTGGTTACTATCTCATCTACTAAAGTATTTTTAGTTAAATCTAAGAAATCTTTATATTTAATTTTTCTACCTAATGTAATATTTTCGTATAAACTATCAGTATATAAATATTCATTTTGTGATACATAAGATATATTGCTTCTTAATGAATATAAATCAATATTTTTAAGTTCATATCCATCAATTACAATACTACCTTGATAATTATTATCTAAGTATCTTGTAAGTAGTTGCATAACTGTACTTTTTCCAATACCACTTTCACCACAAATTAATATTTTTTCGCCATCCATTATTTTTAAAGATACATTATTAATTACTTTATTAATACCATCATAAGAATATGATAGGTTATCTATTTCAATATTTCCCTTTAAATATTTAATATTTTTACCATCATTTAAAAGATTTTCTACAGGAATATTATATATTTCTTTAATCCTCCTTACCGACTCTTTACATGTTGTAAAAACAACTTGTAAGTCTAATATTCTCTTTACGGAATCAATTAAATAATCACTTAAACTTATAAAGGTAATTAAACTAGTTATTTTGATAAAATCATTTTTAATCAAATCAATACCAAAATATATAATAAATAAATTACCTAAAGAAATAATAATATTTTTAAATAAATTTTCTTTATTAACACATTTTAGTAATCCTTTATTGAGATTTAAATATTCATCATATTTCTTTTGAAACTTTCTAGTTATATAATTTTGAATAGAAAGATTTTTGATTGTTTCAAAGGAATACAATGATTCAACTAAATAATTATTAATTAAACCTGATTTAAAAAATGTTTCTTTAATTTTATCATTAATAAATGGATTATAAATAATAGTTATAATGGTATATAAAATAATACTCATAATTAAGATTAATGATAGTAACCAACTGATCTTAAAGATAATTACCAGAATAAAGATTGATAATATTAAATCAACAAAAATACTTACAATAATATTACTTATTATTTCTTTAATATTACCTAAATCATTTATTCTTTTTAATAAATCTCCATTAGTATGATTTTTATAATATAGAAAGGGAAGGTTAATAATATGATTAAAAGCATCATTAATTAATGTTTTATCAAGTATCATGCTGATATAATTAATTAAATTACCCCGAAAATAATTAAAGATACTTTTACCAATTACTGCGATTATAAGAAATAATAAAATTACTTTTAAATCATTTTTTATCGTAATATCAATTTCATCAAAGAATAATTTAAAGCTATAAGAAATTAAAATATTTAATATGGTATAACTTAAAGATAATAAAATGATATTAATAATAGTACTTTTGTATTTACTAATAAAAAATTTTAAAATATTTTGTATTCCATTTTCTTCTTTAATATTTGGAATTACTTGTTTAAATTTAAATATTAAATAATTAGAAGAAGTGATATTCATAAAATCAGAAAAGGACATTTTAACAAACCCCTTACTAGGATCCATAATAAGAAGTTGCATTTTTTTATAATCTATTTTATAAATAACTACAAAATGATTAAATTTCTTATCAATAGTAACATGGGCTATTATCGGTAAATCACTGCTTTTAATATTTTTAAGTTTTTCTTTAATTCCATAAGCATCAAAGCCTAAAGATTTAGAAGCTTTTATTAAATTTAGGGCAGTTACACCATTTTTACTAGTTTTTGTAAGCTCTCTTAAATATTCTTTTGATACATATCCACCATAATACTTGATAATTGATAAAAGACAACTAACACCACAATCTTTCATATCATCTTGCATAACGCAGTATTTATCACTCATTTTCCCTCCCACTATTAATATACAAATTTAAAAATCTAAAAAATAAAAAATAAAAAAATATTTTTTTTATAGTAATATTAATAAAAATATAAAAAAATAGTAAACAAATGTTTACTTTGTTAAGATGAATGATATAATAAATAACCAAGGTGACTTATGAAAAAGAAAGAAGAAATATTTAAAGAGATAATTAATTATTATGAAAATAATTTATCTATGCCAACAATAAGATACTTAATGAATAAATTGGGGTTTCATTCCACAAATATTGTGTATAAATATTTAAAGAAATTAGAAGAAGAACAATATTTAGTAAGGAATAGTAATAATCAGTTGGTTTTAAATAAAAAATATACAACTAATATTAAAGAAATACCTATTATCAATAGTAAAGATAAAATAAAAATAATCTTAGAAAAAGATAAAGATTATTTAGGATATTTAGTAAAAGATAATCACTTAATAAAAGATAATATAATTAAAAAGGATATCTTAATAATAGAGAAGGGAAGTAAACCTCCAATTAAAGGAATGGCTTTATTTAATATAAACAATACTTATATAGTTGGTAATTATGAATTAAAAGATAATTATTTTATTATTGATTATGAAAATACAGTTATATGTGATATTAATAGTTATATAGGTAATGTAATTTTATTGGAAAGAAATATTAAAAGAACTATTAGTTAAACTAATAGTCTTCGTTTTTAATAATAAAAGTTATTATTAAAAGATCTTGAACCAATAATAATAGCTATTAAAATATATAGTACAACAATAATTAAAAAGCCATGTGAATTATTATTATGATTATTATTGTTACACATATTTTTTTCCATATCTTGCATCTTGCACCTCCCTATTAAATATAAGCTCCAACAATGATTACTAGTAAGATAAATAAAACTAAGACAATTGCGTAAGAAGATGTATAATTGTTACACATAATTAAACCTCCTTTTTTAACATATTCGATTTATTTTATGGTAAAAATAGAAAATGGTTCGGGCAAAATAAGTAAATTATGTCAAGATTATTGTTTTTTTATATAAAATTTGTTATTATTAATTATGTGCATATGGAGGAAATATGAAAAAAATTGTAAAAATATTATCTTGTGGTTTAGTAGCTTTAACCTTAACTGGTTGTGGAAAAAGTGATACTCCAAGTAATGGAAGTAGTAATGTTATAACATTTAATGATGCTGAATTAAATGTAACTGTTGATGAATTATATAAGGAATTAAAATCTAGATATGGCGCTAATTATTTAATTCAATCAATGGATGAAAAATTATTAAATAAGGAATATGAAACGGATGATGATGCTAAAAATTATGCAGAAAATCAATTAAAAATTTATCGTTTGTATTATGGAAATAATGAAAATGATTTATTAAATGCTATTAGAAATTCAGGATATAATAGTTTAGATGAATTTAAAGAAATGTTAATTGCTAATTATAAAAGAACTTTATTAGCTGATGATTATGCTAAAAAGAATGTTAGTGAGAGTGATATTAATAAGTATTATGAAAATAATATTTATGGAGACATTACGATAAGTCATATTTTAGTAAGAGTAAATAAAACTGATACTATGACTGAAGAAGAAAAGAAAGAAGAAGATAAAAAAGCTCAAGATAAAATAGCAGAAATTTATAAAAAATTAAAAGAAGGAAAAGAATTCGCTGAGGTTGCTAAAGAATCATCTGAAGATTATGCAACAACTAATGAAGGTGGATTACTTGGAACCTTTAATAAAGGTGAAATGACTGAAAAATACAATAAGGAATTTGAAGAAGCTGCTAAAAACTTAAAAGTAGGAAAATATACCGAAAAAGTAATAGAATCATCTTATGGATATCATATTATTTATAAAAATGATGAAAAAGAAAAACCAAAATTAGAAACAGTAAAACAAATGATTATTGAAAAATTAGTTGATGAAAAAGAAGAAGAAGATAAAAAGATTGAATATAAAGCTATGATTGAATTAAGAGAAAAATATGGTTTAAAATTCAATGATGATGATGTTAAAGCTCAATATGATAATGCTGTAAATAACTGGTTATATGGAGAATAAAAAAGTCACAACGATTGTTGTGATTTTTCTTTTATAAAGACATATTTTTTATTAGCTAAATAATTATAAATAAAGATAATTGTTGAACTTATAAGTTTGGCAATTAAATTAGATAATTTAAGTTTTTCAATTAAAATAATTAGTATCATTGATTCTAATAGAAATCCCATAGCTCTTATAAAAATAAATATTAATACTTGTTTTAATAATATTTTTTTATCTTTTGGTTTTGATTTAAATAATTTTTGATCTAGAATAAAGAGTAGGGTAAATGATATTAAATAGCCAAAGAAATTGGCAAGTATATATTGATTATTACTTATATAATTAACAATAAAATATACTAAATATAAAATAATTGTACATAAAAATGAGATGATACAATAATGGATAAATTGTTTATTATTTAAATATATTTTTTTTATTTTATTCATAACTACCTCTATGTTAATAATATCAATTGGTTAATAAAATGTCAATTTAATAGATTTGAATTTTTTGTGAATTTTTTTAATAAAGTATATTATTTTCTTTTTTTTCATGATATAATTTTTTTATATTAGAAAGTATGGTGATTATATTGAGTCTAATTGAATTTAAGAATGTTACTAAACAATATAAAAATGGGGTAACTGCTTTATATGAGTTATCACTTGAAATAGAAAAGGGAGATTTTGTCTTTATTATTGGTTCTTCTGGTGGGGGAAAGAGTACTTTAATAAAGTTATTATATCGTGAAGAAAAACCTACAAAAGGTACTATTATTATGGGTGGTATTAATGTAGGAAAACTTAGAAATCGTAGTGTTTATAAATTAAGAAGAAAATTAGGAATTGTTTTTCAAGATTATAGGTTATTACCCAAATTAACAGTATATGAGAATGTTGCTTTTGCTCTTGAAGCTATTGGTGAAGCTAAAGGTAATATTAGACCTAAAGTTTTGAAGGCTTTAGAACTTGTTGGTTTAAAAAGTAAAGTAAGAGAATATCCTGATAACTTATCAGGAGGTGAACAACAAAGAGTTGCGATTGCAAGAGCTTTAGTTAATGAACCTAAAGTGTTAATTTGCGATGAACCTACTGGTAATTTGGATCCTGCTATGAGTATGGAAATTGTAGAATTACTTTCAAAAATTAATGAAGAAGAAGGTACTACTGTTTTAATGGTAACTCATGATAAAACAATTGTTAATAAGATGAAAAAACATGTTATTGCCCTTAAGGATGGACATTTGTTTAAAGATTATAAGAAGGGGGAATATGTTGATGAAATTCTTTAGAATTATTGGAAGAAGTATTAGAGATGCTTTTAAAAGTGTTAAAAGAAATTTCTCTTTATCAATAGCTTCAATTACCTGTGTAATTATTACTTTAATTATTGTTGGTGTTGCTTTAATTATAACTTTTAATATTAATGATTTTACTAAAAAATTAAAAAAAGATTTATCAATAGTAGTTTTTGTTAGTAATGAAGCGGATAATTTTGATATAACATCATTGGAAACGCAAATTAAGGGAATAGATAATGTTGATCCTGATTTTGTTACATATCAAAGTAAAGCTGAAATAAAAGAAGATATGATGAAAAATAATGAGACTTTTAAAAATATTATGAGTGATTGGGATGATAATGAAAATCCTTTACAAAACACTTATATTGTTAAAGTTATTGATGCTAATAAAATAGGCGAAACTGCTACTGCTATTAAGAATCTTGCTAAAGTAACAAGGGTAAGTTATGGAGAAGGAATGGTTGAACAATTGTTAATGGCATTTAATGGTGTTCAGAAGTTTTCTTTCATTGCCGTTATTGCTTTGGTTGTTGTAACAACATTCTTAATTATTAATACTATTAAATTAACAATATTCTCAAGAAAAAGAGAAATATCTATTATGAGACTTGTAGGAGCTTCTAATATATCTATTAAATTACCTTTTGTATTTGAAGGTATGTTAATTGGAATAATTGGATCTATATTACCTATTATTTTAGTTATATATGGATACTATTCATTATTTGATATTATGAATGGTAAGTTATTAACCGATATCTTTACATTAGTTCCACCAAGTGAAATTGTCTTTAAAATAGGTGCCTTTATTTTACTTATAGGGGCGGTTGTTGGTATGCTTGGTTCTGCCAGTGCTGTAAAAAAATATTTAAAAGTATAGTTATCTATACTTTTTTTGGTGATTTATGGAAAGAGAAATTATTATTGATAATAAATTAAAGGAATTGTCTAAATCAAAATTTCGAAGTAGTTTTCATTTAAATAAAAAAATGATTAAATATATTGATGAAAAGAAAATGGATACTATAAGTAAACATATGATTGATTTTATTAATACAAAAATAAGTATATATAATAAAGATATTGATGGACATCAAACACCAATGAAGAATCATCCAGTATTTATTGCAATGCATGCTTGTGCATGTTGTTGCCGTGGTTGTCTTGAAAAATGGCATCATATACCAAAAGAAAAAGATTTAACAAGTAATGAAAAAAATTATATTTATAGTTTGTTAATGGAATGGATAAAAAGGGAATATAAAAGTAAAAAATAAGAAATAAAATATGGAATGATTGCACAATAGATGATATTATGATATTATGACTATGGTAGGTGTTATATGGTAAAAGTAGATATTAATAATTTACTAGAGGTTCATAAAAAAATGATTAAATCCTTTGATGAATTAATGGTAATGATTAATAATTATAAAGAAATGATTAATGATACAATTAATATTTGTGATACACCAACTTCTCATGATATGAGGATAGTAATGTGTTCTTATCTGGAAAATTGTATGATTAATTCTTATAAAGATTTTTATAATTGTATGGATAAATTAGCTGAAATTGAAAATATTTATCAGGACGTATTTTCTAATATTCATGAAAGTGTTAAAGGTTAATAAAAATGAGATACTATGTAGAATTAGATAAATTAGAGAATAAAAGTAATGAACTATTAAAATATTGTCAAAATGAAATTAATGATAAAATTATGGAACTTGAGAAATATAAAAATAGTTTTATTTGGGAAGGAATTGGTCATGATAGTTTTATTAACTTGTATAACGATGAAATAATAAAATTAAAAACATTAAAAAATAATATGGAAAAGATAAGTAATTTTGTTATGCTTTTTAAAAATAATTATTATGATACTAATAGTAAATTAGATAATTCATGGGATGAATATCTCCAAGAAGTTAAGAAAAGGGGGGATATTGATGAGTTGTAGTAAAGATAGCGGATGTTTAAAGATAAGCAATGATTACCATAATTATATGAGTGAAATATCTCATAATGGTGCTAATATAACTAGTAGATTAAGTGATATATCTAGTTCAATATCATTATTTGATATTCCCAGTGATTACATTGGAAATAAAGTTATGGATAAAATTAAGCAAATTAATAATTCATTAGCAAATGACAATGCTAATACTAGTGGAATGATAAGTAATATAAATGCATTTGCATCTTTAAAATCAGAGGAACATCTAAAACATTATAAAGAGTGGCAAATAATGCAAGAGAGAATGAAACAGAAGAAAAAATTGTGGTGATAAAATGAATGATAAAAAAACAAGTTATAAAAATAATGAAGATCCTCTTGAAACAATATGGATTGATGATGTGAAATATATTGAAAAATATTCTAATGGTGATTGGAATTTAGTTAATACAAAGAATGGTTATACAGAAATGCATCATCCTGATGGATCATATGATTTAATTATTAAAAATGAACCAGCTATTTATTTTGATCCTCTTGGGAAAAAATATTTTAATGGTAATGGCAGTATGATATCTACTAATATGGATACTTCATATGTAATTGATGATAATAATGTTATTTATGTAACAGAACCATTAGAAAATAATGCTAAAAAAACATATGTTATTGATAATTATAATAAAACGATGAGGGTTGAAGAGATTAAAGCAAATGGGGAGTTATCTTCATATGAAATTCATGATCAAAACATTGGTATTGTAGAAAAATATCATAGGGATTTACTTGCTGGTATGAATGGGGAAGAAGCTTGGAAATGTGTGGCATATGATTCTCACGGAAAACCTTTATATTCATTTAACTCGAAAGATAATGAGAAATATTTTAATAATGGTTCGGAAATTTTTAAAGTTAGTAAAGA
This sequence comes from uncultured Erysipelotrichaceae bacterium, assembly GCA_902783985.1. GTDB lineage: Bacteria > Bacillota_I > Bacilli_A > RF39 > UBA660 > RUG12783. The sequence continues at coordinate 23,763 of CACZTI010000003.1, forward strand.
TGCCAAATTAACTGTCAATAAAAATGGTGATGTTTTGACAATCACAGATGGTGAATCTTCTTATTTAATGGATTTAAATAGTCATAATTTAATTCAGAAAGAAATTTTAGAAGATGGAAATAAAATTGTTTATTATTACGATAATGGCAGTGTTTGTAAACAATATATATATGATAAAAATGGTGATGAAAAAGTTGTATTATATCTTGAATCGGGTAAGATAACTTTAGGTAATGATGGTAATTTTTATGATGAATTTAATAATATTAACGGTAAATATGAATATGATTCTTCGGGTAATGTAATTTTGATGTATGCTGATGGTACAAAAAAATTATATAATGAAAAATCAAAATTAATTATGGAAAATATTGGAGATGATACAGTATCATATAATTATGATAAAGCAAGTCAAAACATTAACGGAATTTTATCTAGAATTAATCATATTGATTTTGATGAAGATAAATACTATAATTTAATGGCTAGTTTAATAAATATATATAATTCTAATTATAAATCAATGGATAGTTATTTTCATAATATTAGTAATATTATAGAAAGATTTCCTGATCAATATTCTAATAATCAATGTGATAGTATTTTAGATAGTATTAATAATCATTTAAGTGAATTAAATACTTTACAAAGTAATATTAATTATTCTTTATTAGCTTATCAAAGCTGTGATCAAAATTTAAAAAATGCTTTAAATAATTTAATTGATAGTCTATTTGAAAATGATTCGTTCTTATCTAATGATTTTAAAGAAAGTTTATCATCTTTTGTGGAAGATCGAAATCGTGATGGTATTTTAGAATATAAATTAGATACAAATTTTAATGATATTTTTTATAATTATCTTCCTGTTAAAAAATATGTTGATGAAGATGGTAATTCTTTCTTTTTTAATAATTGTGGAAAATTATTAAGTATTAGTGGTGATAATATTAAAATTAATTATGGTGGGGAAAAATTTAATCTTTCACTTGGAAATAATGGATGTATTATTTTAAGGGATATGAATGGTAATCCCCTAAATATATTTGGTGATTATAATTTAGAAACATATCAATATGGAGGTAATCAATTGGATTTCGCATATAATGGAACTGATTATCTTGTTAATAGTACAATGAATAAAATAATTAATCATTATTTTCCATCAGCAACAGATGAGGAGAAACTTGCATTTTATGAAAAAATTTCATATTGTGGATGTGGGTATGTAGCTCTTTCTAATATTGCCTTTAAAAGTATGGAAGGATATGAAGAAGAATTTCTAGATAAATTTGGTTACTCGATGTATAATATCTCTTATGATGATTTTAATAACTGTTTATCTGTTGATTATAATTATGAACCTTTAATTTTAGAAATGTTTTCTCAAAGTTGTTTAAAATCAGGATATGATAATATTAAAGATGCTACTAAGTTATCAGAAGGTGCTGATGTGCAAACTCAACATGATTTGTATGATTATTTATGTGATAAATATATGATAAATAAGTATAATAATCCTAATGTCGAATGTGTTTCAGATTTTGGATTTTCTTTGTATGATACTAATAATATGTGTTATGATGATAACTATCCTCATGTAATGGTTATTACTGATAATTCAGAAGATTCGCAATATGTTTCAAGTTGGGGACAAAAATACATTTATGAGCAGTCGGTAAATAAAAGCTATTATGATGATTATTATCGTGATTTCAGAGGAGATAATGTATGAGAAATAATATTTTAGCAAAAGAAAAAAAATTAATTAATAATAATGATGATAGTTTATATAAAAAATTGTCATTAAGATATAAATATATTTTGGAATATTATTTAAATACAGTAGTTGATTTTAAAAAATATGAAAATGAAATTGATAATAGTAATTTATATATTGGTAAAAATAGTAGGTATAAATCATTAAATGAATATTTAAATTTGGATTATATATTTTTAATTAATAATTTGTTTATTGAAAAATTAAGTGATGATAATCTTGAATTATTAAAAAATAGTTTTAATAAGGACAATTTATCTATAGAATTAGTTGAAATGGTAAAAAATACTTATCAAGATGTAATTAGAGATAATTATTTAAATGGTGAATATTATGATAAAATCTATAATGTGTGTTATGGAGAGTTTGTGCCAACTAATTTTGTTTCAAATAATTCTTTAGTATTTAAAATATATTATGGAAAAAATTTAAAGGAATTATTTAAAGGAGATTTTATTAAATTACATCAAGATCAATTAAAATTTTTCAGAAAAATAATTAGTGATATAAAAAATGAAATAATGGTAAAGTTGAATGTTCAATGTGAAATTTTATTAGAAAAAGATATATATGAGTGAAAATACATTTTGAAAATTATCATATTTTTTAAAGTATAATAGTAATTTTATATGAAATGTAGTATAATACATAAAGAAATTTTTCTTATTGAAAGGAGGGGTTAGTATGCTAGAGATAAGGAAGGTTACTAAAGTATATGAAACTGAAGGCTTTAGACAAAAAGCTCTTGATAATGTTTCGGTTAATTTTAGAAAATCAGAATTTGCAGCCATACTAGGTCCTTCTGGAAGTGGTAAAACAACTTTTTTAAATATTATAGGTGGATTAGATAAATATACATCAGGGGATTTGATTATCAATGAAATGAGCACCAAAAAATATAAGGATGCTGATTGGGATAGTTATCGAAATCATCGTATTGGTTTTGTTTTTCAAAGTTATAATTTAATTGGTCATCAAACAATTCTTTCGAATGTTATGTTGGCATTAACATTATCTGGAATATCTAAAAAAGAGGGTATTCAAAAAGCTAAAAATGCTTTAAAAATGGTTGGTCTTGCTGATCATATGATGAAAAGACCTAATCAATTATCAGGAGGACAGATGCAAAGAGTAGCAATTGCAAGAGCTCTTGTTAATGATCCTGATATCTTACTTGCTGATGAACCAACGGGAGCACTTGATTCTGTTACTAGTGTTCAAATAATGGAAATATTAAAAAAAGTATCTAAAGATAAATTAGTTATTATGGTAACACATAATCCAGAACTAGCAAAAGAATATGCATCAAGAATTATTACGATAAAAGATGGTAAGATAGAAGATGATTCTAATCCATATGATGGTAAAGTTGATACTAAAGAAGATGGTTTGATTGCTAAAAATAAAACAAAAAAAACAAAGATGTCTTATTTAACAGCTTTATCATTGTCATTTAATAATTTAATGACGAAAAAAGGAAGAACTATTTTAGTTGCTTTTGCAGGTAGTATTGGAATTATTGGTATTGCTTTAATTCTTGCATTATCCACAGGTTTTCAAAGTTATGTTGATAAAATAGGAGAGGATGCACTAACGTCGTACCCACTTAATATTATGCAAGAATCTACTGATATTGCAAGTATGATGTTATCAATGAGAGATTCATCTGATGATAATAATGGAGAAGGGATATTAAAAGAAAAACAAACTATTGCTTCCATGCTGAAAAATATTAGTACCAATGATTTAAAAAGTTTTAAAAAATATTTGGATAATAATTATGAAAAAGTAGAAAATGATTTATCAACAATAAAATATTCTTATTCAGTTAATCCATATATTTATACAATTGATGGAAGTAAGAAATTAGCTAAACTTAATCCTAGTAATTTATTTAGCAGTATGTTTAGTGGTAATATGATGCAAAGTATGAGTGCTTATGCTTCAATTTATAGTCAAATGATTGATAATACAAAGTTACTTAATGAATCATATGAAATATTAAAAGGTAAATGGCCAGAAAAATATGATGAAATGGTTATTGTTTTATCTGATAGAAATAGTATTTCTGATTTACTTGTATATTCACTTGGATTAAGAGATACTGAAGAATTATCAATGATGGTTTCTAAGATTATGCAAGGTGAAAGTGTTAATTTAGGTCATAGTCCTTTAACTATTAGTTATGATGATTTGTTAAATCTTGATTTAAGGCTTATTATGCCAAGTGATTTATATAAATATAATGATAAGTATGATGTATATGAAGATATGTCTGCTGATAAAGATTATATGAATAATTTATATAATAAAGCAGTAAAATTAAAAATAGTTGGTATTGTTTGCGTTAAGGATGGAGTTAATTCGATGGCTCTTAATCCGGGAGTAAATTACCGAAGAGAGTTAGTTGACTATGTAATTAATTATGCTAAAAATACCGATGTTGTAAAAAAACAATTATCGAATGAACAAATAGATGTTATATCTGGACAAAGATTTGATGAAGATAATAAAGTTAATTTTGATTTTAATGATATGATAAGTGTTGATAAAAATATGTTACAATCGGCTTTTAATGTTAAAATGGATAATAATCAAATTAACAAAATTGTGGAAAATTATATGAAAGAGATGGTAAGTTCAATATCAACTAATACTAGTCCTGCTAAAGATGATGTAGTAAATAACTTTGATGTATTTTTAAAAGATTTAGTTAAGGAAATGGGTAGTGATTATAACTTAGATGGTGTTGATGAGATGGTTGACTCTTTATTTCTTAAAGAAGAGAATAAAGAGATACTAGATAGATTAAGTAAGGAATACCAAATATCAATGGATAATTTATCTAAAATATTTAAAGGATTATTAAAAACATATTTAACATCATATTTAAAAAATAATTGTGAGAATAATTCTTGTACTAATGAAGATATTGCTAAATTAATTGATGATATTAAAAATAATAATACCAGTGATTTTAATAATGATCCAGTGATTATGGAAACGATTGTTGAAGCATCTAATAGAATGACAGAAGCTAAAATTAATAAGATAATTAGTGAAAAAATTTCGGGACTTATGAATGCCATTATGAAAAATATGGGCAAATCATTTAATGTAGATACGAAAAAAATAGCTAGTGCTTTTAAATTCAATATGACAAAAGAAGAAATGGCAAGGGTATTTCAAAGTATGATGAAACAGGAAAAAACAAATGCTAAAAGTAATTTAATTAAATTAGGATATCAAGATTTATTAGATCCAACCTATATGTCATTTTACTTTACTAGTTTTAATGGTAAAGAACACTTTATGGAATTTTTAGATAATTATAATGTTCATATGGAAGAAATAGATAAAGATAAAAAGTTAAATTATTCTGATACAACGGGTATTTTAATTAGTTCTATTAAAACAATAGTTGATGCTGTAAGTTATATCTTAATTGCTTTTGTTTCGATATCTTTGGTGGTATCTAGTATTATGATAGGTATTATAACTTATATTTCCGTATTTGAAAGAACAAAAGAGATTGGAATTCTTCGTAGTATTGGAGCTTCTAAGGGTAATATATCATCTATCTTTAATGCGGAAACCTTTATTATTGGATTATTGTCTGGATTAATTGGTATAGGGGTATCTTATACTTTAATTCCAATAATCAATGCAGTAATACATCATTTTACGGGAGATATACCACTTGGAGCTGTACTTCCATATAATAATGCTATTGTTTTGGTTATTTTAAGTATTATCTTAACTTTAATTGGTGGTTTAATTCCATCAAGAAGTGCTTCTAAAAAAGATCCTGTAGAAGCTTTAAGAAGCGAATAGTATTTAAATTTTATTAAAAATATGATATATTATTGTTAAGGAGGATGTATGATTTATTTTATAATTGGATTGATTGCGTTTATTTTATTAACTTCAATAAGACAAGTTGATGAATATGAAAGAGGTATTAAGTTTACTAAGGGTAAATTTTCTAAAATAATGAATCCTGGATGGAATATTGTTTTACCAATAATTCAATCTTATAGAAAGGTTGATATAAGAACAAAAGCTGTTGATGTTCCTGAACAAGATGCTATTACAAAAGATAATGTATCAGTAAGAATTAATGCTGTAATTTACTATAAGATATTTGATGCTAGTAAAGCAATACTTGAAGTTGAAAATTTTCATTATGCAGTTAGTCAACTTGCACAAACAACTATGCGTAACGCAGTAGGTGAAGTAAGTCTTGATGAGCTTTTAAGTGAAAGAGAAATGATATCACAGAAAATATGTGAAATTATTGATAAAGCAACTGATCCTTGGGGAATAAAGGTAGAGAATGTAGAACTAAAGGATGTTGCTTTGCCAGAAGAAATGAAAAGAGTTATTGCAAGAGTTGCTGAGGCAGAACGTGAAAAAGAAGCAGTTATTACTAAGGCAAAAGGTGAAGTTGAAGCAAGTAAGAACTTAGCAATTGCAGCTGATACTTTAGCTAAAAACCCTGTATCAGTTCATTTAAGAACGCTTGAAACAATCAATGATTTATCAAGTGATCAATCTAATACTATTGTTTTTGCATTACCAATTGATGTTTTAAAAAGTTTTGATACTTATAATAAAAAGAATAGTGATAAATAAAAGAACTTGGGATATAATCTCAAGTTCTTTTATTATGATTTATTTTAGAATTTAATAATATGAGTAAAGGTGATACATACGGTATTTTTCAAACTGTTTTAGTCATACATATATTTGTGAAAGATGCATATAATAAAAATATAATATTATTATTATATAAAAAATATATTAATATACTTGCTTTTTTATATAATGTGTGATATTATTATTTATGTAAAAGGAGATGAAATTATGGCTAGCATGACAACACCAATAAGCATAAGCGTTCAAATTGATAAAGAGGATAAAGAACGAGCAACTGAAATTCTTCAAAAATTAGGAGTTAGTATGAGCGGATTAATTAATATGACTATCAAACAACTTATAATGAGAGAAAAAATTCCGTTTGAAGTAGCACTTCCAAAAGAAGAAAATGATTTATACCAATATTTTACCAATGATGAACTAGAGAGGACTGCAAAAGAACTTACATATATTGCAGAACATCCTGCTGAATATAAGAGTTATAACAATAGAAAAGATTTGAAAAAGGCTCTATTATCAGATGATTAATTATAAAATAAAATATTCAAAAGAATTTAAAAAATCTCTAAAGAAAGTAATGAAACAAGGAAAGAATATTGATAAATTATTAAATATTGTAGAGATGTTATCGCACAAAAAACAATTAGATTCAAAATATAAAGATCATGCTCTATATAATGATAAAAGATTTAAAGATTGTAGAGATTGTCATATTGAACCTGACTGGGTACTTATATATAAATACATAGAAAATGAAATTGTTCTATTGTTAGTTAATACAGGAAGTCATAGTGATGTCTTAGATAAGTAAAGAACTAAAATCTTTACTTATTTTTCTTTTAGAATTCAATAATATGAGTAACTATGGTACATTAAAAATATTTTTGTGAAATTGCTTTGAAACATATTGAATTGTATTTCCACTTATGATAATATTTTCTATAGGAACATTTAACTAGTTGGGTGATTGCCTCTTTTCATAATGAGAGGAGGATTGATAGTATGTCTAAGAGAGATTTTTTAATTTTCTTTTTGATTATAATTATCCTTTTACTTATAGGATTACTTTATAAA
>CACZTI010000004.1 GCA_902783985.1 uncultured Erysipelotrichaceae bacterium
AATATACCTTAAAAAATACATTCTTTTTTGTTATACTCTATTCTAGAATGGAGGTGACAAAATGAGAAACTTGAAAGGAGAGCTATTATGTTTGAAAACAGAAAATATAAAACCTAATTTTTCCGAATTATCCAGAATATATGGTATTGATAGAAGAACTATTAAAAAACAATACTTAGGATTATCAAATGATAAAGAAAAGAAGAAAAAAATCTCTGTATTAGATAAATACAAAGATTTGATTAAGGAAAAATTACAAATACCCGGAAGCAATAAAAAAGCAGTTTATATGTTCATAGTTATGAATGTGGATAACAATATCGGATCATATTCCAATTTTAGAAAATATACTCAAAAACATTATGATGAGTTAATTACTAAAAATGTTGATACACATGTAAGATTTGAAACAGAATATGGAAGACAACTTCAATTTGACTGGAAAGGTCCAATTACTTTAAGAAATAAAACCAATAAAGTATTTGAATTTTATATATTTTCAACTACCTTGGGAGCATCTAGATTTCATACATTTATATATAGTAAATTTATGACTTTAGAATCTGTTGAAAGATGTTTGATTGAGTCTTTTGAAATGATTAATGGTATACCAGAAGAATGTCTAACGGATAATATGTCATCAATTATAAATCTATCGGAAAAAGAATTTACAAAAGAGTTTAAAACATTTTCCAAAGATATGGATTTTATCCCTAAGAAATGCAAACCACATAGTCCTGAAACCAAAGGAAAAGATGAGTCATGCAATAGATTTATGAGTTGGTTATACCCATACCAAAATGAATTTGAAACTGAAAATGATTTAATTAATATAATAAAAAAATTAAATAAACAAATTAATCTTGAAGTTAATCAAACCACAAATATGGCTCCAATAAGTTTATTTAGAATAGAAAAAGAATACTTAAAACCTTTACCAAATAAACAAGTAATAAATAGTTATTTAGATACCATGATTCCAGCAAAAGTGTCTAATACACTACTTGTATATTATAAGGGTTCTCAGTATTCTGTACCAAAAAAGTATATTAATCAAACAGTTAAATTGAGTGTAGTTGATAATAAACTTTTAATATATTATAACAAAGATTTAATTGCTTCGCACAATATTTCTAACAAAAAATTCAATTATAAAGAAGAACATTATATAGAAGGTTTATCTAGTTCTATTAAATATAAAGATAATCATGATATAAATGAATTAGCAAAAAAGAATTTAGAATTATTAGATAAATTTATTAAATAGAAAGGATTTTAAAAATGAATAAAAAAACAAACTATTATTTAAATCAAATACAAAAAGCTAATAGTAAATTAAATAAAGTATTTGAATACTTGCAAAGTTTAGAAACACAAAATTACGATAAAAAATTACAAATAAATATAAATAGAATATGTAATATAAATGAAATATTATCACAAATAATGATATGTTTCGAAATAGATATCGAAAAGGAGAAAAATAATGAGTAATTATAATAAATTATTAAATAATTTGGAAAAATTAAAACTTAATAAGTTTAAAGAGAATATTGATGAATATATTGATATGGTTACCAACAAGAAAAAAGATTTTGTTGAGGCTTTATACGATTTAACAAATTATGAAATAGAATATTTAGATCAAATGGCTATTTATGGTTGTGTTAGAACAGCAAATTTTCCTTATCAAAAAAGTTTTGATGATTATGATTTTTCTTTTCAGCCAAGTTTAAACAAAGAACAAATTCTAGATTTTAAAAATTTAAGATTTATAGAAAATAAAGAAAATATTATTTTTGTAGGTAGTCCAGGTGTGGGTAAAACACACCTAGCTACTGCAATAGGTATGGAAGCTGCAAAAAATAGATATATAACTTACTTTATTAATTGTAATGACCTTATAACTAATTTAAAAAAAGCCCATTTAGAAAATAGACTTGATGATAGATTAAGACTATATTCAAAATACAAGGTGTTGATTATTGATGAAGTTGGCTTTTTACCTATCGATAAGTTAGGTGCTAATTTACTATTTCAACTTATAAATAAAAGATATGAAAAAAGTACAACAATAATTACTACAAATCAATCATTTAGTAAATGGGCTGAAACCTTTGGTGATGCAGTTCTTGCTAATGCAATATTAGATAGATTATTACACCATTCATATGTTTTTAATATTAATGGTAAATCTTATAGAACTAAAAATATCATCGATACTGAAAACGATGATA
>CACZTI010000005.1 GCA_902783985.1 uncultured Erysipelotrichaceae bacterium
AAAGAATTAGATTTATTTTAATTACAATGTGTGCCTTTCGGAGGACCGAAGGGACGAAAGAAAGGAATGTTAGTTAAAAATGAAAGAAAAAATCGAAGAATTAATTAAAGAAAAGAAAATATATGAATTAAAAGATGTTTTATCTAATATGCAAGTTATTGATATAGCTGATAGTATTAAAGATTTAGAAATTAATGAAATAGCAAAAATAATTAGAATTTTAAATAAAGATATGGCAGCAGATTTATTTTCTGAACTACCATTATCTATTGAAACAGAATTATTATCACAATTAACTGATAAAGAAGCAGTATTCATTATTAATGAAATGTTTGCTGATGATGCAGCCGATGTCTTAGATGAAATGCCTGCTAATATTGTTAAAAGAATTTTAAAACAATGTGATAAAGATACTAGAAGCGATATTAATAAACTTCTTAATTATCCTGATGATTCAGCAGGAAGTGTAATGACTGTTGAATATGCGGAACTAAAAAGCAATCTAACAATTAAACAAGCTATAAATACCCTTCGTAAAGAAATTGATAAATATGAAACAATTAATGTCTGTTATGTTGTAGATAATCAAAGAAAACTATTGGGTCATCTTAGTTTAAAAGATATATTACTAGCAGATCCTTCGGAAATAGTTCTTGATGTTTCCCATAAAGATACTATTTGTGTAAAAACGACTACCGATCAAGAGGAAGTTGGAAAATTATTTAAAAAATATGATTTAACTGTTATGCCAGTAGTTGATTTGGAAGATCGTTTGGTAGGTATTATTACCATTGATGATATTATGGATATTATGGAAGAAGAAGCAACCGAAGATATTGAAAAAATGGCTGCTATCTCACCTTCTGATAAACCATATTTAGAAATAAGTCCATGGCAAACTTGGAAAGCTAGAATTCCTTGGCTACTTCTTTTAATGATATCCGCAACATTCACTGGACAAATAATTAGTAGTTTTGAAACATCTCTTGCGGTCTTACCAATATTAACTGCTTATATTCCAATGTTAATGGATACCGGTGGAAATGCTGGAAGTCAAGCATCTGTTACAATTATAAGAGGTCTTTCCCTTAATCAAATAAACTTTAAAGATATTTGGAAAGTTATCTGGAAAGAATTACGTGTTTCTATGATGGTAGGTTTTACTCTTGCTTTAGCGAATTTTGCTAAACTATTGTTAATTGATAATATGTTATTAAAAAATAATGCTGTAACCTTAGAGATATCTCTTGTTATATGCTTAACTATTTTTATCATTGTGGTTGTTGCTAAATTCATTGGGTGTACTCTTCCTATCATTACGAAAAAGTTAGGATTTGACCCAACTGTTATGGCCAGTCCCTTTATAACAACAATTGTTGATGCTTTGGGTTTACTAGTTTATTTTCAAGTAGCAACAAATTTATTAAATATTTAAAATAATTTATTAAAAAAATGTTTTATTTTACTTAAGAAAGAATTATTTTCATTATTATGATTTAATTCTTTTTTTCTTTCATAAACTGGTTCTTTAATAATTTCTTTATTATCTAAATAAACAATAAGTTCACCTTTTATATCATTCATATTATTTAAATTTAATTTAATGTCTATTTTATCCTCTTCATTTTCTTTTAACGGATAATATAAATCATTTTTTATATATAAATCATCATATCTTAACATAAATTCATTTTTTGATACTATTAATTTTCTTTTAAATTTATTAAAATATTCTTCATATAACATACGATGTACTTCATAAATATCAGGTTCATTTAAAGTTACTATGGTTAATTCTAAATCATCTTTTTTAGCAGTTGATACAAATGTTTTACCTGCAGATGGAGTATAGCCTGTTTTACCAGTAGTATAATTAGGATACATGAAAACCATTTTGTTACGATTGGTCCATGAATATGCTTTTAAACTAGTACTTGTTTTATAATATTTGGTACTGGTAACTTCGCGATAAAAAGGTATTTTACTAGCGTAACTAGATAGTATCGCTAAATCATAGGCTGTTGAATAATTTTTGGTATATTCATCTAATCCATGAGGATTTTTAAAGATGGTATTATTCATTCCTAAACTTTTAGCCTTTTTATTCATTAAAGTTACAAAACCTTCTTCATTTCCTCCAATAAAATAAGCGATAACTTCTGCCGCATCATTGCCACTTCGTAGCATAAGTCCATATAATAAATCACGAAGGAGCATCTCTTCTTTATATGATAAATAAATACTTGTACCATACATTTTAAGTACTTCATCACCACTTTTTACTAAGACATCTAAAAAATCTTTTCCATATTCATAAGCTACTACAAATGTCATAATCTTTGTTGTACTAGCGATTAATTTCTTTTCATTAGCATTATTTTGATAGAGAATTCTTCCACTTTCAGTATCCATGACAATGGTACTTTTATTACTAGCAAAAGTATTTATAGATATTAATATAATTATTAAAAACAATGTTTTTTTCATATTACCTCTATAAATTATATAAAAATATTGTAAAAAGTATTCTCATAATATAAAAATCTTATTACTATAAATAGCAATAAGATTAATTATTATTTTACTAAACTATATAGGACATTAACTTCTTTTTTAGTTAATTCGCGATATTCACCACTTTTTAAATTTTTAACATTAAGTCCAGCAAAGGAAAGTCTTGTTAATTTATCAACTAAAATACCTACACTAGCAAACATTTTTTTTACTTGATGATTTCTTCCTTCATGAATAGTTACCATAACTAATGCAGTATTTGTTTTTTTATCGTATGATTTTTGTTTTACTTTACATGGACTAGTTTTATAATTATCAATAATAACTCCTTTTTGTAATTTTTCCATATTTTCTTTTGATAAAAAGCCTTTAATTTTAGCTAGATAAACCTTTTCAATATTGTTTTTAGGATGAATTAGTTTATTACATAAATTACCATCATTAGTTAAAAGAAGGGTTCCTGTTGTATCATAATCAAGTCTTCCTACGGGATAAACATTAACATTACTATCAATTAAATCAACAACTGTTTTTCTTCCTTTATCATCTTTGGTAGTTGTAACTACACCTCTTGGCTTATTAAGTAAGAAGTATTTATAATTACCATTGTTTCTTGTTATTATTTCATTATCTATAGTAATAATATCATTTGATGATACTTTATCTCCAAGAATAGCAACTTTTCCATTAATTAAAACTCTTCCTTCTTTAATTAATTCTTCTGCTTTTCTTCTTGAAGCGTAACCACTATTACTAATTATTTTTTGAACTCTTTCCATTACATTTTCTCCACTTCATCAATCGCTAGAACTTTTAATAATTCATGAATTATTTGATAAACTAATTTGGATAATGCTAAATAAGTTTTTTTCTTATTTAGATCTTCTTCTTTTAAAATATTGTTATTATTATAAAATTTATTATATAAACTTAAGACATCATAGATAAATTCTTCTATATAATTTAAAGTTGCATCTAAGTAACTTCTTTCTAATATTTTACTTATTTCTAATATTTTAATTAAAACATCTAATACTTCTTTATTTGATAAATCAATAATTTGATAATTATCAATATCACTTTTATTTAAAAGAGATTTAATTCTAACTAAAGAATATAAAACATATGGTCCAGTTTTTCCATTTAGGGATGCAAATTCTTTTGGGTTAAAGATATAATCAGTTTTTCTAAATGGTAACATATCAGCATATTTTAATGTAGCAATAGATAAGATATCAGCTATTTCTTCTCTTTCAGAACCAGTGATTTCTTCTTTAATATTCTTTTCGATTTCTTCTTTAATTAAACTAATAAGACTTGCTAAATCCATTACTTTACCATCTCTTGTTTTAAATGGTTTACCATCAGTTCCATTAATGGTTCCAAAACCAAAATGTTTTAATTTAACATTATCATTGACAAGACCTGTTTTATAACTAGCTCTTATTACTTGTTCAAAATAAAGAGATTGTCTTTCATCAGTAAAATACCATATTTCATCAGGATTAAATCTTTTAATTCTTCCAAGAATAGTTCCTAAATCTCTTGTTCCATAAATAGATGAACCATCTTTTTTTACAACCATTAAAGGTGGCATTGGTTTATTATCTGTTTCTTTTTCAACATCACAAACTAAAGCACCTTCTGATTCATAAAGATATGGTTTCATTATTTCTAATACTTCCGGAATATACTTGAAAGAGTCCATTTCCCCTTCCCATAATTCAAAGTGACAATTAAGTTTTTCATAGACTTTTTTTATTGACTTACTGGATATTTCTACCATTTGATTCCAAAGATTTAATAATCCTTTATCACCTTTTTCTATTTTTAAAGTTAATTCACGAACTTCATTCATTCTATCTTCATCTTCATTAGCCGCAATAGATGCTTTAGGATACATTATTCCTAAATCTTTATCAGTTAATTTAATCTTAGGATATTCTCCTTGATAGTTAGGATCAAAGAACACACTATCTGGTTCCATTCTCTTATATTCTGAAATAAGCATGCCTGCTTGTCTTCCAAAATCTCCTAAGTGAACATCACCAATAACTTCCATTCCTAAAAGTTTTAAAAGTCTTTTAACTGCTTCACCAATATTGGCACTACGCATATGACCTACATGAAGTGATTTTGCAGCGTTAGCACCACCATAATCAACAATAATTTTTTTCTTGTCCAATTTATCATACAAAATATCAAAATGATCTATTGCCCTATTAAAATAATCTTTAATAATATCATCATTAAAAGAAAGATTAATAAATCCAGCTCCTTGAATATTAACATTTATAAAACGATTATCTAATTTAGCAACAATTTTTTCAGAGACACTTTTTGGATTTTCATGATAAATTTTAGCAATAGAAAAAGCGCTATTTATTTGAAAATCACCAAATTCTTTTCTACTACTAGGCACTAATTCTACTTTTTCAATATCATAACCTAATTCTTTAACAACATTTAATAAATATTCTTCTGTATCTTTAATTAAACTCATATGCCCTCCAATTTGTTAATATTTTAACAAAAACTATATTTTAAGTCAATCAACATATCAAGTATACTATTTTTTTTAAGAAAAATCTATTGTTTTTAGAGATTAAAAATATAAAAGGCTAAATAGTCTTTTATATTTTTTTAATTATATATTTTTATGTGTCTAGAATCAGTAATATTTTCTATATTATTTAAAATATTACTATAATCACCAATACCTTCTTTATAAAGATATCTTATATAATATTCATTAATGTTATAATCAAGAATTTTATCTTTTAATCTTTGAAATTCTAATTCATATTGACTTTGAGTATTATAATAATTAAAAGAATGAACTATATATGTATTATCAGTATTATCTAAATATATTACATAATATCTTTTATATATTGAATCCATATCTTCTAAAACTATTCTTTCTTTATATGATGGAACAATATTAAAACTTGTTTCTTTAATATCACCTAAATTATCATTATTTTTATTAATTAAAAGAATAAATGATAAAATAAAAATAATAATAGAAAATATTGTTGTTATAATTTTTTTATTCCTTTTCTTTTTTGTCATAGCTCACCTATCATGATAATTATACAAAAAAAATTATAAAAACACAATGGTTTTTATAAAACTCTTTTAATTAAAGCATTTAATTCAACAGCATATTCAAGAGGTAATTCTTGTTTAAAATTATCAATAAAACCTAGAATAATTAATTCTTCTGCTGTTTCTTTAGGAATGCCTCTACTCATTAAATACATTAAATTTTCTTCACTTATTTTACTTACTGTAGCTTCATGAATAATATTACTTGTATTATTTTCATTTATATTAACTGGATATGTATCACTTTTACTTAGATTATCAAGAATTAAACTATCACATCTTACAAAACTTTCACTATTAGTAGCTTCTTTTTTTATATCAACTTTACCACGATATGTAGCTTCTCCTCCATTTTTGGCAATAGAATTTGAAATAATTTTACTTTTAGTATTTTTACCAATGTGAATCATTCTTGCTCCAGTATCTTGAAACTGTCCTTTACCTCCAACACTAATTGTTATACAAACACCACTGGAATTATCACCTTTTAAAATACATGCTGGATATTTCATTGTTTTAAAACTACCAATATTACCATCAATCCATTCCATTTTAGCATTTTTTTCAACTAGTGCTCTTTTGGTAACTAAATTATAAACATTATTAGCCCAATTTTGAACTGTAGAATACCTACAAGTACTATTTTCTCCAACATATATTTCAACAACGGCTGCATGAAGAGATGATGATGTATATTCTGGAGCAGTACATCCTTCAATGTAATGAAGAGAACTATCATGATCAACAATTATTAAACTTCTTTCAAATTGTCCCATATTCATAGAACTAATTCTAAAATAACTTTGAAGAGGTCTTGATAAATTAGTATATGGTGGGATATAGATAAAACTACCACCAGAAAAGACTGATCCATTTAATGCTGCAAATTTATTATCATGATTACTTACGATTTTACCAAAATATTTTTTTACTAATTCTGGATATTTTTTTATAGCTTCATCAATTGATGTAAAAATGACTTTCTTTTCTTCTAATTCTTCAATCATATTATGATAAATCATTTCACTTTCATATTGAACACCTAATCCATCCATCTTTTTTTCACTTTGAATAACACCTAAATTATCAAATTCATTCTTGATGGAACAAGAGATATTATTCCAATCATTAGATATTTTTTCATTATTACTTTTATAATAAATAATATCATCATAATTTAATTGAATTTCAGGTCCAAATGAAGGATTATCTAATTTCTTAAAAATATCATAACTATCTAATCGGTATTCTCTAAAAAAATCTTCTTCTTGTTTAATCTTTGATATTTCTAAAACTTTTTCTTTATTTAATCCCTTGATCTCCACTTTGTTCACTTTCTTTCTTTTTGGCAATTCTTTTTCTTCTTATTTTAATCCAAATTTCTGAAATTATAAAGTCAAATAATAAAGATATAATAAAGCTAATAATCAATATTGCTAACATAGTAAGTGCTACATTAAGAGCTTCAATATCGAAGAGATTTATGGTATCAAGACTATTAAAACAAAGAATGGCTATTGTATTAATTACTGTAATAATTATAGTATAAATACTGGCTTCTTTAACATATCTTAAGAATCTTTTTTTCTTATTTTCTGTTTGTAAATAAAAATTATTTTCATTAGATAGATTAACTTTATATTTACGAATAATATTTTTGATAAATTGAATAAATTTATTTTGTTTTTTTTCTTTTTTAGGAATTATTTCTTCTTGTTGTGTTTCTTCTGGCTTTAATTCTTCTTCCTTATTATCTTCTTCGTTTATAATTGTTTTTGATTTATTATTTCGATATCTTTGTTGTGACTTTTCATATTTTTTTCTATTTATTTCTTTTGTAGTTAGTTTTATTGGTACAATATTTTCGGTCGATTCTGATATTTTTGATGATTCGTTATTTAAATCAAGATCTTGGTCATTTTTATTTTCTACTTTATCATCTTGTTTTACTTCATTAACATCTAAATTATTATTTTCTTTATTAGAAATAGTCTTTTCTTCAATTATCTTCTTATTTTGAATTTCGATGTCATCTTCAACAACCAAAATTTTTTTCTTTTTTGGTGTCTTTTTTATATTATTGGTTTTTTCTTGTACTGATTCTTTATTTTCGTTATCTTCTTTATTTGATGTAACATCATCTCTTTCTATTGTTTCTTGTTTATTTTCAACAACAACATTATCATCAATTTCTAGAACTTTCTTGGTTTTTGATACTGTTTTTTTAGAACGTTTTTTTTTGATTTCTACTGGTTCTTGAACATTATCTAATTCAACTTGGATAGTTTCACTTGGTATTTGTATATTTTCATCTTTTACTTCTTTTTTTGGTTCTTCAGGTAAATTATTAGCATTTTTCTTAGTTTTATTTACTGTTTTTTTAGTAGTACTCTTAGAAACTTTTGCTATTTTTTGGGTATTATTTATTTTAATATTTTTAACATCATCATTAGTATCATTTACTGTAGCAAGAGGTGTTAATTTTGTAGTAACATTTTTCTTATTTGTGATTGATTTGGTATTTTTACTTGTACTTGTGCTTGTTTTTTTAGTAGTTTTTTTCTTTCTAGGTACAGATAAAGCAGCTTCAACATCAATTTTTTTCTTTCTACCACTACTTTTCTTTTTATTTGAATTTAGATTTTTTTTATCTTTGTCCATAATATCCCTCTTTTCGTCCATTTATATTATAAAATAAAACTTTAGAATTGACAAGCAAAAAAACAAGTGATATACTTATTTCTCGTAGGGGATTAGTTAAATGGTATAATAATGGTCTCCAAAACCACTGTTGGGAGTTCGATTCTCTCATCCCCTGCCAGTAGTACTTACTGCTCTAACTTTTAGGGTTTAGAGCTTTAAA
>CACZTI010000006.1 GCA_902783985.1 uncultured Erysipelotrichaceae bacterium
TTACTTGAATTTTTTTATATAAATTTATAAATTTTTCATCTGTAAAGCTCCTTTCAAAATAATTCCACTTTCATTTTAGAATAAAGAGAATTTTACACAAATCACAATTTTGTTGTCAAAATATATTTTTTATGATATTATTTATTCATAGATATGATAAAAAAAATAGGAGCTGATAATTGTGATGTACGTGAAAATAGTAAGTTGTATTTTTTCTGTTTTCATGTGCTTTTTATTATAAAAAGTACATGGTGAAATATTAAATTAGAAAGGAGTGGAATATGAAGAAAAAGAATTTGATATTAACAGTTGGACTTGTTTTAGTTCTTGTAATTGCTGTTGTTGGTATTTCGTATGCATTTTTTAACTACTATCGTACTGGTAGTGCAAATATCCTTCAAGTAGGTAATATAAGTTTTAATTCAAGTCAAAATCCTGCTACATTAACACTTTCAGATGTATTTCCAATTGATAGAAGTACCGTAAATGATTCAGGAAATACTAATGTTGCAAGTGTATCTATTGATGTAAGTGGGAATACTACCTATAGCGGTGGTGTGGAATATCTTCTTACTACAGATAATGTTAGTGTAACTACTGGTTCTAAACAAGTACCAATTAGTATTGTAGTTACAGTATCTGGAAAAGATTCAAAGACTCTTGGAACAGAAAATGTTAGTTATTTAGAAAATAGAGGTGGGACAACATCTATTTATAAAGTATTAACAAAGGGTAATTTAAAAGAAGATGGTCAAATATTAGAAGGTTTTATTGCGCCTTCAACAAGTTCACAAGATAATTCAGTATCTGGAACTATAACAATTAAAGCATTTATTGATCAAGATAAAATATTAATAAGTGATACTTATCCTGAAGGAGAAGAAGTAATAAATGGTGTAACTTATTATAATGGAACTCCATTAACAGATAAAACAGTATTAACAACAAGTGAATGGAATAGTTTTGCATCGACAGGAATAAGTTTTCAAGTAAAAGTTGAAGCAAGAGAAGGCGTTTGGGTAGAAGAAGAACAAACTCTTGCTGATGTTGTAATTTCAAGACTTGGACAAGATGGTGTGGTAGCAATAAACACAAGTGGTGCTTTAGCAAGTGGATCTGATACCATTAGAGAATATCGTTATTCTGGTGGTGGAAGATATTGTGAATATGAAAATAACGGTACAACATATAAATTCCAAATAGAAGAAAACACTTGTCCTGAAACAGTAGTATTTGGAGGAGGACCTAAAGGACTTTATTCACCAACATCTGATATAGCTGCATTTCAAGGTGGAAATGCTCCATCTGGTACAACATATACATTAAAAACTGGTACAGGTGTTCAAGAAGGAACAGTAAAAAATTATATTTTATTTAATGGCGAAATGTGGAGAATAATCGGTGTTTTTGATGGTAAAGTAAAAATAATGAAAGATTTACCTATAACACCAGCAAATGCCCCAACAAGTTATACGAATTTAGAAGGAACAACGTATATATTAAAATCAGGAAGTCCACAAATGATGGAAGCAAAATATGGAACAATACAATGGAATTCACAAAGTAAAAATGATTGGGCAACTGCTGGACTTCAATATTGGTTAAATGAAAATAATACAGGAAGTTATTATAATACAATAAGTTCTAGTTATAAAAATTTAATAGTTGATGAAACATATTATTTAAATAATGTTAACACAGATAGTTTGGGAACAGCTAGCAGTGTTTATAATGATGAACGTGCAGCTGCTGTGGAATGTGCAAGTAGTGTTACAGGTAATTCTCATAGCAATAGTTGTAATGTATGGAATGGAAATAGTGCAACATGGGATGGTAAAATAGCTCTTCCTTATCCTAGTGATTTTGGATATGCTGCAAATAGTAGTTATTATGGAACAAGCGTTGGAAGTTATTACAATGCCAGCGATCCTACAATACAAGGAGAAAATTGGTTTTTAAATAATGATACTTTTCAAAGCTGGTTGTTATCTCCTTCTTCTAGCGGCATTCAAAGTTTAGCTATCTGGTTTGGGGTTGGAAATCCCTGGAGTACAGGTAATGTTGGTACTTGTGCTGTTCGACCAGTCCTTAATCTAGAATCCCAAGCAATACTTGGTGGAGGAAATGGTACTTATTCCTCTCCATATACTTTGAAAGTTAATTAAATGTCCCCTGCAGGCAAGGACTGCGGGGACCAGATTCTCGGCCTTGTATTGCAGATTTTTGTATTAAAAAAACACAATCAAATTTGGTTGTGTTTTTGCTTACTCCCCTACCCTTTTTCCTTGATAAGAATCTCTTCTTGCTAATTCTTTATCTATTTCATTTAAAACGGTAAATTTTTTTATTAACCATTTGGGTTCTATTAAATCATTGGGATTAGGATCCCCTGTTATTCTATTGATTACTATTTCTGGATTTAATAGTTCTAACTGGTCACAAACAATATTGGTATACTCTTCTTTTGTAAGTATATGAAATGGTTCTTTATTATATAATTCTGCTAATTTTGTATCTTTT
Source organism: uncultured Erysipelotrichaceae bacterium (assembly GCA_902783985.1). Taxonomy (GTDB): domain Bacteria; phylum Bacillota_I; class Bacilli_A; order RF39; family UBA660; genus RUG12783. Next base: position 2,521 of record CACZTI010000006.1, read on the forward strand.
ATGATATGTAGCATATGTATTTTAATACCTTGAATATCTAAATTATTAAGATATTTTACTGTTTCTAGCATATCTTCTTTAGTTTCATATGGAAGACCATTAATAATATGGACAATGACATTGATGTTTCTTTTTCTTAGTTTTTTTAACATATTTTCAAATTCTGCTAGTGTCTCTCCCCTATTTATTAAAATATTGGTTTTTTCATGAATTGATTGAAGACCTAATTCAATATTTAGAAATGTTCTTTTACTTAATTCTTCTAGGTAATCCAAGCATTCTTCTGTTATCGAATCTGCACGTGTAGCGATATTTAACCCTACTACATTCGGTAAATTTAGGGCTTCTTCATATTTTTCTTTTAGAATATTTATTGGTGCATAAGTATTAGTGTTAGCTTGAAAATATGCGATATACTTGGTATCGGGCCATTTTTTATCCATTATTTTTTTTATATCATAAAATTGTTCTGTTATGGATTTATTAGGTGTTCCTGCGTAATCTCCACTACCTAGCTTTGAACAGTAGATGCATCCCCCTACTCCTTTAGTTCCATCTTTATTAGGACAAGTAAAGCCAGCATTTAAACTTATTTTAGCTATTTTTTGATGAAATTTATTTTTATAGAAATAATCTAATGTATGATATCTTTTATTGGAATTTGTATATTTAAACATTAATCTATATTATTTATTATTGATAGATAATTTATCTTTCTTTCTGATAAATCAATTAATTTAAAGATAAAATCATCTTCAATATTATACCCTTCTCTTTTTAATTTTAGGTATATCTTATATACTTTACATAATTCTTTTTCATCAATATCTAGGTTTATTTTTTTATCAATACATTTTTTTAGATTTTCTATTAACATTTCATCTAATTTATTTAAATATTCTTTTTTTGAATTAAAATCATTTTCTTTTATTAAATTTTGTTTGTAAACTAAATTCTCTATTTTTTTGTATTCCATATACGCCTCATACTCTTTTAATTATACATTAATTTAAAAAAAAATTAAATATTTTTTCTTCAAATTAATCATTATGTGATATACTATAATTGTATGATTATAGACTAGAGGTGATATCATGTATAATCTTGGTGAAAAGTTTAAGAATAATTCTGCTAGAAATTTATATTCTAGGTCTCAAAGTATTTTTAAAGGGAGTAATTATCGAATAACAATTCTTACAGACCGTTTGGTAAGATTAGAATATGATGAAGGTGGATTATTTAATAATTATGAAACAGCAGTTGTTAAAAATAGAAATTTTGATTTAGTAGAATTTAATAAACAAGAAGATGAAAATATTATTTCTTTTGAAACAAGATATTTTGTTTTAAAATATTATAAAAATAGGTCATTTAAAGGTGGAAATATTACTTGTACTAGTAAGGATGGAAAATCATGGTTTTATGGTGATAAAGAAATAAAGAATTTAAAATCATGTGGTGTATCCCTTGATAATGCCTTAAATTTAAACTTTAATGAGTTAGGTAATGGTTTATTTTCTTTTGAGGGATATGCAACCATAGATGATAGTTATGGTCCTTTTTTCGATGAGGGAAGTAATTTGATAATTCCAGAATTTTCTAAGGAACATGTAGATATATATTTATTTATGTATGGTAAAGATTTTGGATTATGTTTAAGTGATTATTATAAATTAACTAGTAAACCTGTTTTGATACCTAGATATGCTCTTGGTAATTGGTGGAGTAGAGATGCTGGTTATAGTGAAAACGATGTTATTAATTTAATTGAAAAATTTAGAAGAAATAATATTCCTTTATCAATATTTTTATTGGATAATGGATGGAATAGGGGAAGTAAAAATTTACCAGATATAAAAGTTGGATATACTTTTAATAGTGATTTGTTTCCAAATGTTCAAGAATTTATTAAAAAATTACATGCAAATGATATAAAATTAGGGGTTAAAATTAATCCTAAATATGGTTTTTTACCAACAGAAAGATTTTATGATACAACATTAGGTTATAAGAAGGCATTAGAAAATGGTGTAATTCCATTTAATCCTAATAGTATGCAAGATATTGATATTTTTCTTAAATTATATATCAATCCTCTTCGAAATGATGGGGTAGATTTAATTTGGAATGATTATGATGAAAATGATCGTAAAAATTTATATTTATTAAATTATTACATGTTAAAGAATAATACTGATAGTGAAAATAGAAACTTAGTTTTATCAAGAAATAGTATGTATGATGCTCATTTATTTAATGTATTGTATTCAGGTCATTTACCAGTTGACTGGAGAACTCTTAGTTTTCTACCATTTTATAATTTAAATAGCGCAAATATGGGAGTAAGTTTTTGGTCACATGATATATCAGGTAGTCTTGATGGAATAGAGGATAGTGAATTATATACTAGAAGTTTACAATTTGGTGTATTCTCACCAATATTACGTTTTAATGCTATAAAAGGGGAATATTTTAAGAAAGAACCATGGAAATGGGATGTATTAACAAATAATATTTCTGGTAAATATTTGAGATTAAGACATAAATTGATCCCTTATATATATAGTGAATCATATAAGTATTATAAAGATGGAACACCATTAATTAGACCATTTTATTATAATAATTTAGTATTTTATGATGATCCTAATTATGTAAATCAATATTATTTTGGTAGTGAATTTATGATTTCTCCTATAGTTAAACCTATGGATCCTATGATTAATAGAACTATTCAAAGATTTTATATGCCTAGTGGTGTTTGGTATGATTTTACAACAGGTAAAAGATTTATGGGAGATAATAAGTATTTAGCTTTTTATCCTATAGAAGATTATCCAATATTTGTAAAAAGAGGAAGTATAATACCAATGGCAGCAGATGAATCTTTAATGAGTTTTAAAAATCCTAAAACTCTTGAGATACATGTTTTTCCTGGTGAAAGTAATACATATCATTTATATGAAGATGATGGAGAAAGTAATAGATATGTTAGGGGAGAATACGCTATTACGGAACTTGATTATAATTATAGAGCAAGCAATTATACATTAATTATTAGAACTATAGAGGGTGTTAATACGGTATTGCCAGAAAAAAGAAATTATCGTATAGTTTTCAGAAATACTAAGAAATCAGATAAATTAGTTGTATATGAAAATGATAAAGTGTATGAAAATGTTGATACAGATTTTACTGATACAGATTTTATCATAAATATTAAAGATATAAGTACTGCAAGTCAAGTTGTTGTTAATTGTTATGGACAAGATATTGAAATAGATAATTTAAAAGTTATTAACGATGATATTAAAGGTATTTTGGTAGATATGAAAATTAATACATTATTAAAAGATAGTGTTGATAAAATAATATTTGATGAAAATCTACAATTTAATAAAAAGAGAATTGCTATAAGAAAACTTAAAAAACAAGGATTAGATCCTAGAAGTATTAAAATTTTCTTGAAATTACTAGAATATATGGAGATGCAGGTGGATTAGGTGAATTATCAAAGAATAGGGATAGTTTTTATAGTTAGTTTTTGTATTTTGTATGCTATATATTATTTCTTTATTATAAAGAAATGTAAAAAGGATCATAAATATGTATCTCAAGAAGTAAATCTTATTTTAATAAGACATAAAATTAATATAAAAAAAATTGATGTTTATCAAATGGTCAAAGTGGTTAGTTTGGTAACTGTATTTATTCTTTCTATTGTTATAGCATTAGTTTTAGAATTTTCACAGAATACGGTATTATCAATTTTTGTTGCTACTATTATATCAATTATGATAGCAATAATATGTTATGAATTAATAGGAAGATATTATAAGAATAAAAGTATAGGAAAGTAGGTGAAATGATGCTCATTGATTATTTTAAAGGTAAGAATAGTGGTGAAATAACAAATCGTCTTATTATTCTTGATAAAAGTATAATGGATTTGCATAACAACGGATTTTATGTTGTTGGTGATATGTCAAATATTGAAGTAATAAATGATGAAATAACAATGGCATCATTTAAGAATAAGGTTGACTATTTAAATAGTGGATTTAATGATAATGGCATAAAAAAAGATATTTTAGAGATGTGTGTTATTGGATTATCAGCTTATAATAGATTTGATGCTTTATATACTAGTAAAGAATTTATGAGTTATGTTATTGATAATTTAGATAAGTTCTTAGAAAATGGAAATATACCTAAATATATGAAGGAATATTATATTGATGTTTTATTAAGAGGTAATGTTGATTATTTAAATAATTTTTTAATAAAATATGATAATCAAGGAAAAGGAGAAACTAAAAGCAGAGTTTATACTAAATCTACAGCTGTAGGTAGAGCTTTTGCTGATAGTGAATCAGCTTTTGTAAGAGTAATGATAATACCAAGTATCATGGTTTTAGTTTTTTTAGTATTTATTGTGTCTTACATGATTTTTATGAGGTAAAAAATGAATGAAAAAAAATTAGAATATGTTAAATTAATTTTTTATGAAGATAGGAAAGACTATGATAAATCGTGGGGAGAAGTTTATTATAAGTTAACTTATGGTACTAATCAGGTTCATAGAACGTATAAAGAGAAACTTAGTAAGAAGGAATTTATGTTGTGTTTAAGGGCTTTTAGATTACAAGAAGGAACTGATGCTTTACCATTTGAAAAATATCAAATATATGACGCTAAAACTAAAAAACCTCTTAATATGCCATATTATTTAAAAAAAGAAAATAAAGCTGTGGCTTTGAAGGATAAAGTAAAAGATGGCTTAAGTAAAGCAGGAGAGTATTATTATTCTTCAAGGGATAAGATAGAATCTTTAAAAAGAAGAGAATTTAAAACTAGTGATAAATCGTTACTTAATTCTATAAAAGGTGGAATTGATGACATTAAGGGAAGTGGCAAAAAAGAGGTTAATTATGATAGAAAAAAAACAGATGGTAGAAAATTATTTATAAGAATTACTAGTCTTGCTAGTGCAACAGTTTTATTATCTGTTCTTTCAAGTTTTGAACTAAAAAAACATAAAATTGATTTTAGTGATATTATTTATATAACAAAAATAGGTGATTCTCAAAATCATTTGGATTATGATATAAGAAATGATTATGAGAGATTTGAGAAAATTATAAAGAGTATTATTAATAATGATCAAGATATTAATAGAGAAGATCTTGAATTTATTAATGATTACCTTTATAAATTAAGTAGAGCATCAAATGATATAGATAGTTTAGGTAATTTTTATGAATTTCAATATATTAATTATTTAGATAAAGATAGTCCTGATTATCATTTTTTCATGAATTTTATGTATGATTATAGTTCAATCACTAGAAATAATGTGTATAAAAAGAATTATGCATATGATTTTTGTGCAAGAGGGTGTAATTTACTTTATTACACTGTAAGTGCCTTAAATATTAATAAAAGTAGTTATATGCCTCGTAAAGAGGATATTTATGCATTTAATTTAATGTCACCTTTATCGAAAATTGTATTTTTAAATCAATTAAAAGGAGTTGTAGTAGCTACGGATTTTTCTTATCATAGAGGTGATGAACCTTATTGGTGGATTGGGCTTAAAATGAACAAAGAAAGTCTTCTTGAGAAAATTGATCAAATGATTAATGATTCTATTGTTGATTTAGAAATAAGTTTAAATAAGGAGAAAGGAGAAAATAATAAAACTATTTAATTGATGTTTTATTGTAATAATTATGTATGATATAAATTCATTGCGTGCAAGCATAAAAGAACTTGAAAAAAAACTTGCAGGAATGGAAAATGATATTGCAGGTTTAGAAGAAAGTGTTGGAGAAATAATAACTACTTTAAAAGATGATAGCGTTCCATTGGATAGTCCTGTTTGGGATACATTACTTGCAAGAGGTGTTCCTGATTTATCTTTTTCAAATGGTGAAAAAGAAAATCATGGTGATGCTAATGGAATTATTGATTATTCTGTTACGATGGATGATTTAAGTTTAATTGATACTATTACAATAGGAGGGAAAGCAGTAAATATTTATTCCTCTAGTAAAACCGATGCTGTTTATGTTATATCTAATGGATTAAATAGAAGAGAAAGAAAAGAACTATTATCAGAAATGAAAAATCATTTATCAAATGATGAAATGGCTATTGTAACATATAGTGGAGATTGTTATCATTATGAATTAGGAAGAGATAATAATGATCATACGAAGAGCTTAAAGAAACTTTGTACAGACGATTATTCTTTGGTTGGTAAAACAGAAGAAGGTAAAATGTATTGTTTTCAAACTATAAAAAAGAATGAGCAAAATGGAATTGAAGGTTCAGAAATAGTTGTTGATGATGGTTTTTATTTAGACACAGGTAAAGGAAACAGTACCTTAATGGCAATTTGTAACGGAATGGTTATTTCTAATAAAATGAGATTAACTATGGAAACTGATACAAAATTAAAAATTAATGCTGCTGTAAAAGAAAAAACTGAAGGTGGGCAAAGAGTTACAGCTTTTACAAGATTAGTTTTTAGTTCAGGTGTTAGAGATTCTGCTGGTAATGAATATGGTACTGTTAATATGATAGATGGTTATGAAAAATATGCATATAATGGACCAGATGTATATGATGACACTAAAATATATGATGAACCAGGTATGCATAATCAGGTAGATAAAAAATATCTATCAAGAGTTGTATATGTTGGTGATGGTCCAAGTAGTGGTGAGGATTATTTAAAAGGTAAAAGTAGTGTAGGACAAGTTGATTCAACTATTATACCTTTGGAGATACAGTCTGGAAACACGAAGGGTGCTCAAACTATTCAAGGAACTGTATGCTATTTTTATGAAGGAAATAGATCAAAGAAAAATGGTGGTTCTCATGGTAGTAAAGATATTTTTTTCTTTTCGCAGCATGTTGAAGATGATTGGAGTAATCCTAATATTTTTTATTAATTATATTATTTAATAAAAAACTCTTGTATTTTACACCTAAATGTGATATTTTATATATGCACGTAGGTGTTTTTATTTTGGTAAAAAAAGGAGAATTATGAAAAAGATTAGAAAATTTTTTGATGAAGTTAAAAAGGAGTTAAAAAAGGTTAGATGGCCTAATAAGAAAGAAATGGTTAAATATTCTGTTGCAACAATTACGTTTGTTATCTTTTTTGCGGTTTTCTTTTATTTAATTGATTTAGCTGTAGCCTTTATTAGAACGTTGGTGTAATTATGGAAGAGAAGAAATGGTATGTAGTTAATACTTATTCTGGACACGAGAATAAGGTTAAAGAAAAATTAGAAATGAGAGCTTCTTCAATGAATATGGAAGATAAAATATGTCGTGTTATTGTACCAGAAGAAACAGTAGTTGAAGAAAAAGATGGTGTAAAAAAAGAAAAAATAAAAAAATTATTTCCTGGATATATTCTGGTTGAAATGGTTATGACCGATGAAGCTTGGTTTGTTGTGCGTAATACACCAGGAGTAACTGGATTTATAGGATCAAGTGGTAAAGGAGCTAAACCAACACCTTTACAACCATATGAAGTTGATAATTTATTGAAGAATATGGTAGTTACAAAGGTTAAAGAAAATCTATCTCTTGTTGAAGGAGATAAAGTAAATATTATCAGTGGACCATTTGCTGGAATGAATGGTAGTATTGAAAACATTAATAAAGAAGACAAAATTGCCAATATTCTAGTTGATTTATTTGGTCAAGAAACAAGTGTTGAAGTTGAGCTTAATCAAATAGAGAAGATATAGGGATGATTTGTTTTGGTTGATATAAGAAAATATAAAAAAGAAATTAGAAGAAAAATAATGATTAATGATGATTCACTATCTGGATGTACGGCTTATTGTTTTATAGAAAATGATAAAATAATTAAGATATATAAATATCCATTTAATGATTTAGATGTTGATGATTTATCAAGTTGCGTTTCAGAAAGAATTTCTTTTCCATATGAATATATAAAAAAAAGAAGACATTATTTAGGTGAGGTGTTACCATATTTTAATGTAAATAATATTAAGGAAAGTATTCAAAATAATTGTAATATTGATAAAATGATGAACCATTACAATATAATAGTTAAAGAAATTAAAAAATATCCTAATATTATTATGCATGATTTAAGTGTTCCTAATATTTTATATGATGATGTTAATGGGTTCTTTTTGATAGATGTTACATTTTGGAAAAAAATAAAAGATAATGTATATAATAGTTTTGTATATAATTTAAATAGTTTAAATGATAGTTTAACTTTTGCCTTTTATGATTTTCTTTTTATGAATGGTTACGATTTGATTATGGGTAATAATGAAATAGAAGAAATGATAAAAAAAATTTTGGGACTTGAATTTTATACATTATATTTAAAAGGAAGAAAAAGAACTTATGATTTTCCAAAACTTATGGAAATGTATCGGGAAATTATGGTAAAGAAATACAATATTTTGATTAATAATACTGAAGATATGAAAAAAAGCATAAAAATTTTAAAAAAAACTTGATTTTTCAAAAGAAAAATGATAATATTTTGTTGCTATATTTGATTAATATAGATTTTTAGTGGGAGAAAAATGATAAGTGTATTCGATGACCACTCGCGACAAACAAAAAAATAGGAGGTGTTTTTCGTGGCAAAAGAAGTAGTTAAAAAAGTAAAATTAGCAATTGAAGCAGGAAAAGCTACACCAGCTCCACCAGTTGGAACGGTATTAGGTCCTGCCGGAATTAATTTACAAGAATTTTGTACTAAGTACAATGAACAAACAAGAGATAAAATGGGAGATGTCTTACCAGTTGAAATATCTATTTATGATGATAGAAGTTTTGACTTTATTATTAAGACACCACCAACGGCTTTCTTAATTAAAAAGTATGCTAAAATAAGTAAAGGTTCTACAAAAGGAAGTAAAGAATTTGTAGGAAGTCTTACTGAAGATCAAATAAAAGAAATAGCAGAAATAAAATTACCAGATTTAAATGCTTATGATCTTGAATCAGCTATAAAGCAAGTAAAAGGTACTGCTATTAATATGGGAGTAGAAATAAAATAAAATGTTTTCTATGTGGAAGGAAAAATAACACTTATCGAAAAATTTCCATTATAACCACAAGGAGGTAAAAATGAAAAAAAGAGGAAAAAGATATAATGAAGCTTTATCTAAAATAGAAAAAAGCAAATTATATTCAAAAGAAGAAGCATGTGAATTAGTTCGTGAAACTTCTAATAGTAAGTTTGATGGAACTATTGAAATTGCTATGCACTTAAATGTTGATACCAAAAAAGCTGATCAACAATTAAGAGGAGCAATTCTATTACCTAATGGAACAGGAAAAGATAAAAAGGTATTAGTTATTGCTAAAGGTGATTTTGCTAAGGCTGCACAAGCTGCTGGAGCAGATTTTGTTGGAGATGTAGATATGCTTGAAAAAATCGAAAAAGAAAATTGGTTCGGTTTTGATACATTAATCGCTACTCCAGATATGATGCCACTATTAGGTAAGTTAGGTAGAGTATTAGGACCAAAAGGTTTAATGCCAAATCCTAAGACAGGAACTGTAACAACTGATGTTAGTAAGGCAGTAAGTGATGTTAAAGCAGGAAAAGTTGAATATCGTACTGATAGTTTTGGTAATATTCATAGTATTATTGGTAAAGCTAGTTTTGGTAAGGAAAAACTTGTTGAAAATTTAAATAGTTTTGTTACAACAATACTTAAATTAAAACCATCAACTGTTAAAGGTGACTTTGTAAAGAATATATCTATTTCTAGTACAATGGGACCTGGTATTAAAATTAATCCAAATTCATTTGACAAATAATTATTTTATGTTATAATAATTTTATTCGTGTGCCATAGACAGTAGGTTATATGTAAATCCTACCGAGGACAAATATTGTTTTTTGATGTCCTTATTCTATGTAAGGACTTTTATTATGGTATTTTGAATAATTTTAGAAGGAGGCAAAATGGCAAATGTAAAGATTTTAGCTAA
>CACZTI010000007.1 GCA_902783985.1 uncultured Erysipelotrichaceae bacterium
TCTTTTACCGTTGGCTTAAAGCGACTTAAATATGTTAAAAAGTAATAATAAATATCGGCACCACGAAGAATAACTCCATCATCTAAAAACAAAATATATTTGTCCATTTTATTATTTTTTTCAGCAAATACTTGTTTTAATTTACTATTTTTTAGCTCATTCCACTCATAATCTTTAAAAAAGACAGCTCCTGTATACCATTCATAAATATCATTCAATCCTGTTAAAACTTTAAAATTCTTTTTAAAAATAGAATCTTTTTTTTGTAAATAATTTTTTTCTTTTTTATCCATTAGATGAGAAAAATTAGTAAATTCTTCAATATATTTATTAATCTCAACATCTCTTTTATAAATTTTATTTTTCATAAAGTCACCTATTAAAGAGATATTATAATTCTTCTTTAACTATTGAAAACTGCAATAAACTCTTCTTTTGACTATTGATAATTACTCGATTACGTAATAAACCTTCTTTTGTAAAATTATTTTTTTCTAATACTCTTTTTGAGGCAATGTTATCATCAAAACAAGCCGCTGTAATAACATCAAATATATTTAAAGAAAATAAATATTTGATAACATTCTTTATTGCTTCTGTTCCATATCCTTTGTTCCAAAAATCTTCACCGATATTATAACCTATCTCACATACTCGATTATTCAAATCTTTTGATACAACAGTAATACTACCAATGGCCTTGTTACTATCTTTAAGTGTAATAATCCAATTGAATACATTTTCATTTTTATACTCGTCCACCCACATTTTAACCAATTTTTTAGTGGACTCTATTTTTTTGTGTACAGGCCATCCTGCATTATTAGCCACATTTGCATTACTAGCCCAATTATCATACATCTCTTGATAATCATCTTCTTTAAATTTGCGTAGTATTAAATTATCAGTTATAATTCTCTTTGTTCCATTTTTCATAAACTATCTCCTTATAAAATTTTTAATATTTTTGCAAAAAACTTTTTCTTGTTCATTTTCACTTAATATTTTTTTTACTCTATCCACACTATCCCAGTCTAGTGAGTAATCATTTCCACCAACAATATTCCATGGATAATCAATATCAAAAACTATTTTATTAATATCAAAAACATTTAAACAATATTCTAAATAATTACCATTTTTTATAGCCATTGGTGTACTTGCATCATTTATTATTTTATCTGGTCCAAGACCAATAATATATCTATCATCACAATTTACTTCATCAATAGCTCTTTGAATAAGACGAACAGCATGAGCAAAATATACTTTAATATCATATTTAGATAATACATTTAACCAATGATTAGCATCATTATAGTGGCATATATTTTCAACATCACTGTAATCCGTATGTATTAATAAAAGTACTTTTAAATAATCTATTATTCTAAAAAATTCTTCTGATATCATACTAGGGGTAACACCACAAGCTATACCATGAATTTTAAAAATCCTAGCTCCACGTTTTATATGTTCACAAAAATCATCTATACTATAAAATAATGGATGAATTAGTGGAACATAGTTAAGTGACAAATCGTTTTTACAAGCATTATATAATTCATCATTAGCTCTTTTATATGGATTACAATTGTTCCTTACACTTATCTTTTTTATTTCTTTTGTTTTTAAGTCTTCTTCTAATTTAAAATACTTTATTTCTTGACCATAATGCTTATATTTTAAAAGAGTAATTTTTTTATTCCCTTCAATATAAATTGGACTAGGCACTGGCATAATGAAAGACTCGGTTACTCCTTTTTTTTGAGTTTCCCTCTGGTATTCATCTAAAGAACCTAAATTTTTCCAATACATATCCCTACCTATATGAGAATGGCAATCAATTATTTCTTTCATCTTTCACTCCTCTTTTTCAAAAAAAATAATAGTTCACACTATTATTTTCAAATCTATAATTGGAGGGCCTATGGGGATTTTAACCACCTATCTCACGCATATCAGACGTGTGCTCTAACATTAAACTATAGGCCCATTTACAATTATGTATTATAAATCAATAATAGTTTCAAATCAATAACATTTTACTTTTTTTAGAGTTAATCCATAACTATTATCATATGTATTTTCATAAATATTTGCTTTAATTAAATTACTGATATAACTAGTTGCATAACTAACAGCTTCTTTTATATCACATCCATTTACTATTTTACCAAATACAATTGCTGAAAAAATATCTCCAGTACCAACTACTCTATCTCCTATTTTTTCATTACTAATTACATCAAACGAATTATCATAAATTGTTGTTAATAATCTACTATCATTTTCTTTTATTCCAGTAGTTATAACTTTGGTGTTCATATTTTTAGACATTTCTTCAATCAAATAAAGTAATTGATTTGTTTTTAAATTAATTATTTTAGAATATTCGATATCACACAACAAGCATAACTCAGTTAAATTAGGTGTTATAATTGTTGACTTTGAAATTAATCTTTGCATATAACAAATATACTCTTTATTAAAACATGAAAAGACATATCCATCATCACCCATCACTGGATCAATCATAACATTTTTAAATTTTCGACTATCAAGGAACTTATTTATTTTATCTACCTGAATAGAATTTAACATAAATCCAGTTAGAATACCATCAAATTTATTATTTTCACCCAAAGAAGAAATTGTTTCCATAACTATCTCAGTACAATCAGTAACTTTTACACCTGCTAAATTTTTGGGTTTAGAATATATTCCTGTTACAATTGGATAGCCATTAACATTTAAGTCCCGTAAGATTGGTATTATAACATTCAATGAGCAATTGCATAATGTTGTCAAATCGTTAACTACTAATACTTTATTCATTTACTATTTCACTATGGTATAATTCTGGATCATTAAATATATCAGACTCTTTTCTTCTTAGCATAAAAATGGTAAATCCCATGTGACTATTGTTCTCATTGAATAAATGCATAAAGTAATAGTAACATTCTTTTAATGTTTTAAATGCGGATGCACTTAAATCTTTTAAATGATCTCTACTTAATATATCAGCACAAAATTTGTCTATTTCTTCATCAGAACATTTCTTAAAACGGTAATCTACTTCTTCAAATATTTCATCATTTTCTCTTACAAAAAACTTTTTCCAGTCTTCTTTATATTGAGCTTTAATATTAACTTGAATAGCTTTTCTAACATCATCCAATAATTTTTCAGTTGGTTTTTCTATATAATACATAGGTACTGCAACTAAATAACCATTTTTCTTTAATACACGCCAATATTCATTCAAAGCTTTTTCACGATTACTAACTAAACTTGTAACATTACCAGCAAAAACAACATCAAAAGTTTCATCATCAAAACTCATATTTGTAGCATCATCGATTTTAAATTCTACATTAGATAAATCAAATCTTTCACAACGCTCTTTAGCTGTTTTAATACTTTCGTCATTAATATCGATTCCAACTATCTTACAATTTAATAATCGACCAAATTCTAAGGCAGTATGTCCCGTGCTTGTACCAATATCTAAAATTTTTGAATTGTTATTTAGGCATAATTTTTGAGATACCTCCTTAATTGTATTTAATCCACCAGGAGTACGATTAGTTTCACGAACTAGTCCAATTATCTCATTATAACTCATTTTTTTAATATCTTCACTTGTTAAATCTTTAATTTTTTTCATATAATCTCCTTTTCTAGGGTAAAATATTTTGACCATTAAATCTCAAGCATATTTGCATATTACGAATATCTTCTGCTTTTAAAATCCACATTAAATATCTCTCTATTCCCATTCCAAATCCAGATGTCTGCATTGGATATTCTTTTTTCATTTTTATATACCAGCTATATTCATTTTCTAACACATTATGTTTTTTTAAGGCAGCAATTAATTCTTTACTATCATAGTGTCGTTCTCCACAACCAATCGTTTCACCAATACCTAACATTAAGTCAGCATTCCTAGTGGTTCCAATTATTTCTTCATCACTTTTTTGATAAAATGGCACAGCTAATTCATCATAATTTGTTATCCAAACAATTCCACCATATATTTTCAAAATTTCCTTTTCTCCTAGTCTAGTAATATTTCTCCAACCATCATTATATTCAATATATTTTGCTATATTTTTAGAATCATTCTTTTTTAATGCATTCTCTGCTTCATCAAAAGTAATTCTTGGAAAATGCCCTTTATAATATGCAATTCTCTTGATATGAGAAATATCACCAATTGCTTTTTCTAATTCTTTGCCATGTTTTCTTAAAATACTTCGAGATAAATATTTAATATACTCATCAGCTAAATTCATAATATCATCTAAAGTACCAGGTATTTCAACCTCGCTATGATAAAACTGACATAAATGCCTCTCATCTGCCTTTTCTCCTCTAAATGAAGGCATTACATAAAATACACCGTTCTTATTAATTCTACATCCATATTCAAGTAAAAATTGCATTGAATCAGCCAAATATGTATCTACACCTTGAATATTAATTCGAACTGGCGTTGAATCACTTCCTCGTCCCATTGGACTTGAGATTGAACCAGTTGTGACTGGAAGATGAATTGTAATTATATCCTTCTTCTCATAAAATTTCATTGTTGAATATGAAATAGTGTTCTCAAGTTTAGCCAATAAACTATACCACTCATTATTTAATGCTTTAATATAATGTGTATCTGGCTTTTCCCAAGTATTTGGCTCCCTTATCATAATAATCACTCCTTTCTATAAAAACCAAGTGCATATTGTCACCTATTGATTGATATTATAGCACTAAATCTTTTTTATGCAATACATATTTATAATTTTTTAAAAGATACTCCTAAAAAGCATCTTTAATAACGTATAAATCCAAGTTCATTACATTCTGATTTTTGGGGAACTTCGTGCCAAGGTGACCTGCATCAACTACAACACGATATCCATTATTATTCATAAAATTCACCCATAATATTGTATGTGATGAAAATAAATTGTTGAAAAAAAAGATGATACATCATCAATATCATCATTCTTTTCTAATTATACTATTTCTTTATCTTGATTTTTGTTATTTCTTTTTCATTTAAACTACTATTAATTCTATTAAACAAAATATCTACATTTTTCAATTGAATATTAGATGGTATACTAACATACTTCCATTCATTAATATTCATATTTAGCATTTCCATAATTTTATGTGATGATTTTGGCATAAATGGTTCAAACATATTTGCAATATTTGCAATTAAACAAATACAAGTATATGTTGTATCATTAAAAGATTTAATGTCTTCTTTAACTTGAATCCATGGCTTTTTCTCATCATAATACTTATTTGCAATTTTAACTAAATCAAATATTAATGAAATTGCAGATCTCATATTACCTTTTTCAATTTCACTACCTACTAAATAGTATATTTTTTCAATTATTTCTCTTATATTGCAATCCATTTGTCCTTTTGGAATATAGCCATTAAATTTTTTTACTAAATATGCAAAATTTCTATTAACAAAATTACCATATTCACCAACCAAAAAAGTATTATGTTCTTTTTCTAATGCTTCACACGAAAAATTTATGTCTTTTTTTTCAGGATTATTAGCAAGCATATAATATCTTATTGTATCAGAATCATATAAAGATAATAATTCTAAAATAGATTTTCCATTACCCTTGGATTTAGATATTTTTTCATTATTAAAATTAACATATTCACTAGAAATAATATAATCTGGTAACTTAACATTTAAATCTAATGCCATTAACAAAGCTGGAAAAATAATCGTATGAAACGGAATATTATCTTTACCATGAACATAATATGTTCTTAAAAAATCATCATTTTTCATAAATTCAAAAAATTCAATATTTCTTTTTTCAGCAACTTGCATACCTGCTGTTAAATATCCTAAGACTGCTTCAATCCATACATATATTTTTTTATCTTCATATCCCTTAATTGGTGTATCAACACCCCAACTTAATTGTCTAGTTGCATCTCGATCAATTAAACCATTATTTAAATATTTAAGTGTTTCATTAATAGCAATAAGTCTCCATCTATCATTACTTTGATTAACTAAATTTTGAATTTTGTCTTGGAATTTAGATAACGCAAAAACCAAATGATTATTATCCTTTAAAATAGTCTTATGATTACATGCTTTACAATGCTTATTTAATAGTTCTTTAGCATTAAGTGTTCTAAAACAATTATCACATTGATCACCTTTAGCTAATCCACCACAATATGGGCATATACCTTCTATTTCACGATCAGATAAAAACTCATTACAATTAGGACAAAAATCTTGTTGTATAACCTTCGGATAAATATATCCATTTTCCACAATTTTAGTAAACATTTTTTTGACATTATCCTTATGAAACTGATCCATTGTTTTGGAATATAAGTCATATGAAAAATCTAATTTTTGAAAACAATTATTAAATTCATTATGATAATATTTTGCTATACTTGCTGGATCAATTCCATCTTTTTTAGATTTTAAAGTAATAGGTGTTCCATGACAATCTGTTCCTGAAACATAAATCACTTCATCTCCTTTTTTTCGATAATATCTTGCAATAACATCTCCTGGTAGTAAAGCTGCTAAATGACCAACATGTAGTGAATTATTAGCATATGGCCAAGCACCTCCAATAAATATTCTCACCATAACCCTCCGTTTTTCGTATATTATATTATAATTTTAAATATTTTTCAAGAATTTTCTATATTTTGCATAAATTATAATGGAATTATATAGAAAACATCTAAATAATTGACTCAAATCTTATAAAACTAGTTTTTATTTAAAAATTTTAAACTTTTTTGTCTTTCAATATTTTTTTCATTTTGATGCAAATCATAATTATCAAAAAGTATGCCATATCCACCATACCTTATCCAAGAATTAATATTTTCAATAAAATCATCAACTAAAATATCTGTTTTTTTTGGTAAAATGATTGTTTCCTTACCAACTTCTGGTGGTGTAATAAATACTGGTATATTAATTCCATTTGAACGTAGAAACAAAACTTTTTCTTTTCCTTCATCCAAAGTGTGAATTTTTGTTAAAATAAAAATATTATTTTTATTATTTAATGATTTTAATATACTAATGGAATCATTTATTTCTTTTGCTTCATTAATTAATTCATGCCAGTTGATAATTTTTAGATATTCACTCCAACTTAAATTAGGAAAATCTTTTTTGTGTTTTGTAATAAAATACTGAGTATCTAAAATCACACCATCAAAATCAATAAAAAAATTTTTTCTCATATAACTGTAACCTCTTGCTATTATCTAAACAAAAATTCTGAATATTTTCCTGAAGATTTTTTATAAATACTCCAATATGATAACCATCTTGAAAAGCATGATTTACTGAAATAGAGTAATGAAGATAATATTGATTATTTTCATTAAAATATTTTCCCCAACATATCTTAGGACTACTTTCACATTCGTTTCCCATATATGCATCATAATAACCAACAAAGTCAAACCATGGTAGGCAAGATATATATATTGGTGCTCCATCAATAAAATTTCTTGTTTTAGTATTATTAAGAACATTTTTCTTTGCTAACTCAAAAGAGTCAATAAATATATTAATATCCTCATCAAATGAAATATAATCTGTAAAATTAAAAGAATTATCATCTTTTAAGATAGTATTTGAAACTATCAAATTATCATATTTGCAAATTACTTTATCATAAGTTAATTTTTCATTCATTCGATAAGAATATTTAAACTCTTCAATATCATTCATTGATTTTAATGAAAGATAAGTCATTACTCCATAAAATGTTTTTTTGTTTTTTTCTAATTCTTCAATTATATTTGTTATATCTAATTTGAAAATAAATCCCATATATGGATTACTATAGTTAGAAAAAAACTCATAATAATCTTTTCTTTTCCATTTGCTTACATCAACTATTTCCACAATTACCCTCTCTGTGAATAGTAAATAGCAACATCTTCTCTTTTATTATTCTTATCAATGACTCTTGAATGAAGTGTTGCTTCATAAGTCATACCAGCTTTTTCCATAACTCTTCCACTACCAACATTTTCAACCATATGACCTGCAGTAATAACAACAAATCCTTCATTATGTAAATAATCAATTACAACTTTTAAAGCTTCGGTTCCATAACCATTACCCCAATATTTTTTACCATAAACATAACCCATTTCACATGTTTTATATTCAATGTTTTTACGTACAACATCAATCATACCAATAATCGTATGACTCTTTTTTAATTCCACAATCCAACGATAACATTTCTTATCATTTTTATATTCATTACACCAATACTCTACTAACTTTTTAGTTACACGAGGTGATTTATGAACATACCAAGAAACATACATACTAACATCAAAATCTGATGTCCATGTATCATAAATTGTCTTATAATCATCGATTTTCACTTTTCTTAGAATAAGTCTTTCCGTTTTTAAATTTTTCATCTTCTCCTCCTTTAAATATATCTACTTCACTATCAATTATAAATAGTCCATTCAAATACATTGATTCCAAAAATACCTTTGATGGAACTGAATAAAAATTTAAACGATTAGTAAATAGATTATTATAATTAGTATTCTCAATTATTTTAGTATATGGTGTTTCAAATAAAAAACCATATATATATTTATCAACTAAATCAATATTTACTACTTGATTAAAATGTTTTATTTGTGCAAGACGATTTAAATCTGGATGTCTAAGTGCCATTAAACATTTAATATTATAATCATGATACTTTAACTCATTATAAAGTAATTGCATTGTAACACCACTCATAATATTATCATCTAAAATAATTGTACTTAGTTTTTTATTAACACTACCATACTCTTTATTATCTAAATCAGCATATTCATATTTATTAACTTTTTGTCTTGTTAAATAATCACCCTTATCTTGATAAGATAAACCAATTTTTATTTTACTAGAAATAAGATTAGCATTTTTAACAATAAATGGTAATTCTAATCCCCCGTATAATAATGAAATCAAATTTATTTCATCATCTTTAATAAAGATGCTATTAAATGCATAATCACATCCCATTAGATTTTCAAAATAATGATCCATTTCACGATTTTTACATAAACATTTTTTTAATAAAGTTTCTGGTTGTTTTTTTATTTTATATACTGTTTCTTTAGACATAATTAAAGTCTTCTTAATAAGTTCTTCAACAGAAGATTTTATGTCATTTTCTAATTGACTACCTAAACAGATGGAATTAATAATATTTTGATATAAATCTACTAATTTTGCATAATTATCAATATCATCATCTTTTGATTCATCAATATAGTAAATATTATTTTTATACCCTCCATTAATAACTAATTCACTATTAAGAAGTAATAAAATATAATTTCGAACATTATCAATTAAAGCTAATAACATTCTTAAATCATATTGATTATTAATTTCATAATCATTAATTATATTTAAAGATTCAATTAAGAATTTAGAATAATTTCCATACCATTCATTTACATGATTATAACTATAATTTTGAAATCTTGATGTTTGTGCAATAAAATAATAATATGTATCTACTCCTCGCATCATCATACCGGTATCAAGTGGTAATGTATAAAGATATGATCCATCAATATTTTTAGTTAAGAACAATTTTTTGAATTTATTATCCCCCATTAGTTCAATTTCATAGTCTTTAAAGTATACTGCCCCTGTATTCCATTCATATATATCATCAAGTCCACTAGGAACATTAAATTTTTCTTTAATTATTCTATTGTATTTTTCTTTTTGTATTGATTTATCACGATCTTTTCGATATATCAAATTAGATATTTTAGCAATTAAATCTTCATAATCAACTTCATCTTTAAAAATTTTGGTAACAATAAAATTTTTATTTAAAACTTCATCAATGCTATCATAAATAACATCACTTACTTGATACTTTATCCTGTTATCAGTCAGAATAATATTTACGTCAATACTATCATTTTCTTCTTTATTAATTGAATAATCAATTTTATGATTTTCTAATAATTTAATTATTTCTTTAATAGATTTATTTATTATAATATCGGACTTATCATACACTATATTTACTTTGTAATATATACGCATAATCTACCTCTTTTTTATATAATATTTTTCTTTTTCTCTAAATCCCAATACACCTTCATCAGTTAAAGCAATTAAATATTTTTGTAAACTATTACAAAGATATTTAATCTTATTAATATTATTAGTCTTATAACCTAAATACATTTCACCATCTAATTCATTGTATGGATCTTTTATAAAGCAATTCATTATTTCATCAAGAGTAAATTCACTTAAATTAGCATACGAAATAATTACATCAATCATTTTCTTCCATGCAGTTTGTTCATATGGCTTAAGAATATTAGGATTACCATTAAAAATAAGGTGTTTAACTGTTAATATATTCAATATTAATCTTTTTTTCATCTCTTGTGATGATAAAAATTCTTTACTCTTTATTATTTTAGGTATTATAAAACGATTATTAACCATCGGAAATGGTAAATCTTTCATTGTTTGATTAAGAAAATCATATGTATAAATTAATTTATTTTCATATGGTACTTCATCATCTAATTGAAGATTATTTGACATATGATAATCGATAGTCATTTGCTTTAATAACTTCATATCATTACTAGTTAAGTCTTTATCACGAATAAAGCTCATATCTAAATCACTAGAATCAACACCAAAAACTGTTGAGCCATATAATATACTAATCATTTCACCAAATTTGTTACAAACTATATTGGCATATTCACGGCCTAAATCAATTCCCGTCATATTTTACCTCACAATAATTATTTTAATACTTTAGTAAATTCTTTTTCTTCGATGTATTCATCACGTAAAGTTTTATATATTTTATTACTTCTATTTAATTCAAACCAGTCATTAAGTACAGCCATTCTTTCTTCAATAACCTCACTTGGTAATTCAGGAAGTTCATATGCCTTAGTGCCTTTTCTTTTAGAAAATGGTGTAATCGTAATATAATCAAACGAACAACGTTGTAATGCTTTAATTGTTTTTAAAATATCAACATCTGTTTCAGTTGGAAAACCAACAATAATTTGAGTATGTCTAAATACTGGATAATTATTTTTAGCCATATCACTCATACATTCAACAAATGGTTCAAGATTTGGATTACGATTCATAAGTCTTAATATTCTTTCACTTCCTGATTGGAAAGCTGAACAGAAATAATAGATACTACCATTTGCAAATAATGGCCTAAATCCTTCATAATATCTAGCTAAAATATCTGGATAAATATACCTAATACCTATTTTAAAATCAGGATTTATCTTTAGTAAATCATTAATTAAATCAACAATATTTTTTCCATTATCTTCCCAAAAGCCAATTTCATCACCCATTAGCATAAGACGATTAAATCCCATTTCTTTAGCAGTTTTAGCCTGTTCAAGAATTGTTTGTTCATCAACTGATTTCATTTCACCAATAGCAATTTTTGTGGCACAATAACTACATTTACCAAAACATCCATATGATACTCTAATTTCAAATAAATCTTCTTTTTGCCATAAATATCTACCAGCCGTAGAATAATTGAATTGATCAACACTTCTTGTATGACCAGTAATTTCATCAATTCCCTTAGCAAATTTATAATCTTTAATTGTTTCATCATTAAGTCTTCCATATTCAGCAGTATCTGAATGATGCTTTTTTGGGTCTATGTTATGATGAATTTCATCAAAATTTCTTTTATTATAAAAAACTGTATCAAAATCTTTTGGCATATCGTTATTAGTAATTAAAACAATATCATTAGATATTTCTTTAATTCTTTTAGCAGCAATGCTTGGAATACAACCTGATACGATTAACTTAGCATGATCTTTATTAGCATCATAGAGTTTTTTTATTGTATTAATAGCAAAGTCTTCATAATCACAAGTAACACCACAACCTGTAAAGATTATATAATCAGCTTCATTTGGATTATCAACCTCCTCAAAATCATTAGCTTCAATATATTCAGCTATTCGATATGTTTCGTGCCTTAATACGGCACAGCCATTTGTTTCTATATATACTTTTTTCATTCAAAACCTCCTATTTTATATTTTCTTAGAAACATCTATAACATGATTTAACATATTTTTAATATTTTTTTTACTAATATTATCATTACCAGACATATATCTAAGTGGAACTAATATAGCATCTTTTTTTATAACACCTAAATTATCTGGAATAGTAAATTTGTGTAAATAATATTTGCCTTCATTTAATAAATAATTATATATTTTCAAATTCATTTCATTTAATTCATCTATTTTAGTATTATCTATTTTTTCTTTATCACCAACATACATAAATACTACTGAATTTATTGATACATCATTTAATAAAATAAATTCTTTACTTTTAACAATTTCATCTTTTAACCATAGGGCCATTTTATGTCTTCTTTCAATAATTTCACCAATTTTTTTTACACCTATGTTTTTCATCATAAACCATATTTTTAATGAAACCCAGCTTTTTGAACCAATAAAGGGAGTTATTTGACCCCAAGCAAAATCTTCTTGCATAATTAAATCTGATGTTGAAGTAATTAATTTAAATTTTTGGGGATCTTTAATTAACAATGCACTAACACAATATGGTATTTCTAATACTTTATGCGGGTCTGTAGAAATACTATCAAATAATTCAATTCCAGAAATCTTATTTTTTAACTTCTTTGAGAAAGCTAACGAAAATCCATGACAAGCATCAGCATGTAACCAAATATTCTTATCAATTTTCTTAACTAAGTCATGCACTTCTTTAAAATTATCAATAGTCATTGTTCGACTATCACCTGCATAACATACCACACACATTACTTCTCCTTTATTCTCAACAAGAGTTTTCTCTAAAGTTTTTAGATTATATTTAAAATTCTCTGTTTCTACTTCAATTACATTATCTCCACAACCGATCCACATAAGACTACTCCTGATACTATAATGTCCTATTCCTTTTGGAATAATTACCTTGCATTTATTTGGATTAAAAACACCTTTAGTCATTGTATCAGAATGATAGTTTTCTCTAGCCAAAAGCATTGCTGTAACATTACTACCAGTACCACCATAAGTAATTATTCCACCAACATCCCAAATAGATTTAATTGGTTTAATCTTATAACCTAGTAATTCTCTAAACCAAGTAATAACTGCTATTTCCATATAAGTAGCTATTGGAGCACAAAATGATGAATTAATTAAATTTTGTTGTAGAAAATCCGCTAAAATAGCCCCACTAATACCAGCAACTGAATTTCCAGCATCAGGAAACCCCATGAAATTTGAACTACTAAAATTAGAACAATATGGAATTACTTCTTTTTCAAACTTTGCAAGGAGTTTATTTAATTCAATACCATTAACTGGTACTTCAATCATCTTATCAAGCATTGATTTATCAAACACTTTTTGCTTAACATCACTATTAAGTTTAAAACTAAGTCCAAGATCAAGTGTTTTATCTAAACATTTTCTTGCATAATCTTCTGATTTTTTATTTAATATTTCTTTCATATTTCCTCCTTTTTTATTTAACAAAAAAGCGTATTAAAAACATTAAAAATTTCTAATAAACGCTTTTGGATTAATTACTAAATTATTAAGTTGAAAAGCTGAGATAATGATACCTATAAGAAATGAATAATAACTGATGTAAAATATAAATAAATAAAATACAACTATCATATAACACCTCACAACTTATAAGATATAATAAACCTGTTTTAAATGAATGTCAATACAATAATTATATTTTTGTTAAATAGCCTCTTTCAATCCATATATTGTACATAATAACTTTTATTTGTTGAAAAAATTAAAATTTTACATTTTTACACAAATATTTCTATTTTCTTTTAATATCAATTACCGTATATTCTGCTATAGTTCCAGTTTTAAATTTAATTGCCCAATCACTAATTCCAGAATTTACAATAAAAGTGGTGTTATCTCTTGTTTCCATACCATATACTTTATCATTAGCTCCTAATAGTAAACCAATCTGTCCTAAAGGAAATAATTGACCACCATGAGTATGACCTGATAATACCAAATCAACTCCTGCTTTCATTTCATTTTCATAATCATTTGGTTGGTGATCCAACATAATGATATATTTATCATTATCCATATTTTCAGTTAACATTTTAGCGGTAGCCCTATCCTTTACTTCAGCATCACTTCTTCCAATAAGAAAAATATTATTAGATAAGTTTAAATAAGCATCTTCTAAGATAATAACATTATTATTTCTTAATTCTCTTTTAATATCATCATCATTATAATTTCTTCTATTAAAATAACCCTTATCATGATTTCCATAAATAAAATATACACCATCTTTTGTTTGTAATAATCCAAGACCACTTGCACCATTTTTCATATCTTCATATGATGTATCATCATCAACAAAATCACCGGTAACCACAACAACATCTGGATTTAATTCATTAATTTCTAACATATATTCACTAAATTTCTTTCCATCCATTGTTGTCCCTAAATGACTATCTGATATTTGAACAATACGATAATTTTCTACACCAATATCTTTAGTAGTATAAACAACATAATTTGTCTCTTTAACATTATGGGCAACATAGTAAGCATAAACCATAATTATTGAAGTTATAATAACACCACAAGATAATACTAGTAATTCATTTATTTCTTTCTTAGTAATCTTTTTAATAATATAAAAGATTAATTTAGTTATTGCAACAATCACTATTAAATGAATATCAACAACAATAGCATTTACCATATCAATAAATAATCCTGGTACAAAAAGTAATAATGGTATTAATGAAATAATCCAAGATAATAATTTATTACTAAAATATTTTTTTATAGTATTATGAGTTAATCTAACTATATAAATACTAGATATAACTAGTAAAACAAAAACTGTTCCTAACAATAATCCATATACCCACATAATCTTCTCCTTATATTCTACTTTCTTAAAACTTTAACACTTTCATACATAAACTCTAACTTATCAATTTCTTTTTCCGTATGGTAATGTCCACAAAACCACTTGTCATAATCGATATTTTCTTCTATTTTATCTAGGAAATATTCCATACTTTTATCAACCAAACTTTGATTAATACCCGATAAGAAAACTTCTCTTGGTTCATATTTATATGGACAAGTATGTGTAAAAACAATATCAAAGTGTTTTCCTTTTACTTTATCATATATCATTTTCATTTCTGTATCAGTTAATTGTTCTCCATAAAACCAATGATATCCATGAATTAAACGATAAAATTTATCAACAGAATAAGCGCCACCTATTACTAAAACACTTTTACCATCAATATTATATATTTCCCCATCTTTAGCAAAAATAAGATTAGGATAATCATCTTCCATATATACTTTTCCCATAAACATCTCTTTTTCTTTATAAGTATTAATATATTCTGGTCTTTCTTCATGATTACCTCTGATACAAAAGAATTTGATATTTAAATTATTTAGATTTTCTTTTAACTTCTTATCTTCATCATTTAAAAGATAATTAATACCAGCATCTCCTAGAATAATTAACATATCATCATTTTTAAAATGGATATTACCAAGTCTTGTAAAATCACGATGTGTATCACCTGTTATATATATCATTTTAACCTCCTTATCTAAAAATATTGTATCACATAGATACAATATTTACTACTTTTTATTTTTATTTTCCGCTACCAAAAGTAAAGCAGGATACATCTCTTCATATATTTTATTTTTATGTTCTTGCATTAATTTCTCTATTTTTTCATATGATTCAAGATTATTATTTAATTCTATTTCGCCATTTGTAACATTCTTTTTAATAACTAAGGAAGCTGCTTGTGTTGCAATAATATCACATAAATATTTTGATTCTATTAAATCAAATTTAGGGTTATTCGGATCTTTATCTTTCAAGTTTCCCATCATTCTGATATTAATAGGATTTTTAATATTTATGGTAATCACATTGTTATAAGAATTAAAGTATGACTGATATGGGTTATCACTAGATTCTAACATAATCTTTGAAATTAATCCTCCTCCTAATTTTTCTTTTTTATTAGAATCAATTAAGGAAATATTAGCAGTTGCAAGAATATCTTGATATTTTGCTATAACCCGATATTCTTCATTAATCATACCACCAGTTAATGATATATTTATTACTCCTATTTGATCATTAATTAAATTTCTTTTAGTAAAGAAAATATTATCGTCTAATAATTTTAAACCATTTGATTCAATAGTTATTTTACTATCCAGTGGAACAACTTCTTTATCAACAAATAATTTTAATTTATGAACTTTATCATAAACTTGTGAAACACTGTTTGGTACAAATTCCATACCATTTTTAGGATAATATATTTCTTCATCAATAACTTCAATTTGTAAACTAGTTTTAATATCTTCAAAATAAGCTTCAATAATAATTGGAACAATGGTATTATTAAGAGCTTCAATACTAATATTTTTAATTACTAAATGATTATTTATTTCATAATCTTGATATGTAATTATTAAAGGATTTACTTTAATAGAATCATTTTCAGGAACATTAATTTTTATTTCATCTTGTGGTAAGATATAATCACTATTAATATATAATTTAATATTATAGGTTTTACCTTTTGTTAGTGATATACTACCTCTTGCAAATTTTAGGTATTCATTATTTTTTAGACCATCACCTTCTAAATTACCACCAGATATTTCACTTTTTATTTCACTAGCTAGATATTTATTTAATTTTTTTAAAGCTTCATTAAATTTTTTATTATTAGTTAAATCCGTACTTTCTATTTTAGGTCCATTTTCAATTAATATTTTTTCAATTATCGGATTAATAACACTACTTAATTTTTCGTAGAAGGGATTTTTGGTATCAAAACCTGTTCTATTATCTCTTATTATGGCATCTGGTTCTTCCATATTTAAATGAACATAACACAAGTCATATAAACCATTAATAAGTAATTCACCTGATACATTAGTAGCAAGAGATGAATTATTAAAAGCAAACATAGTGTTATCAAAAACAATATCATTTTCATCTTTAACAATAATATTTGTATTATCTTCTTTTTTATTAACATTATGATATAGTTTTAAATGACAATCTAATTTATCTTCTTGAAAACGAAATTTAAAATCATTGGAAGAGATTAAATTATCTTCATTAAATTGGTATGCACTGGAACTTAATGTAGTATTCATTAATGGTTCTACATATATTATTTCACGATTATCTTTATTTAATAAATATCTAAATGATGGATATTTTTCTATTAAATTAGGAAGACTTTCTCGAATCTTTTTGGAAAATTTAATTCTTTTGGATATCCCAAAAGTTATTTTAGTTCCATTATTAGGTATTTTTAATTCTTCTCGATATTTTAACATTTGTTTTTTAGATAATCTTTTTTCATCTATTTCAATAGATGGTGTTAAATTGCGATCCATTTTATAATTTAATATCGTTATTCTATTATCTTTAATTGTTTCTATTCTTGCTACTTTATGATCATATGCTGATGCTCTTAAAACATCAGATGCTCCTTGACCAAAAATACCTCTTGTATGCGATTTCTCTCCTCCTGAATTATTACCCCCATATACTCCAAAAATATTTTTTAGAGTCTTTTTAGACATTCCTTCAGCGTTATCTGTAACTGATATTAAATAATTATTATTATTTTCCAAAAGTTCAATGTATATTACTTTCTTTTCATTAATATCAACTAAGTTATTAACTTCCATACGATGATAACTATCATCAGAATTAGTAAGTAATTCCGCAATATATCTTAAGATGTCATCACCTAAAGCATCATTTAATACTCTTTTCTTTTTTCTTAAAGAATCTTGTACTTCAATTTTTTCCATATAACCCCCAAAATATTAATATTTATTTGAGTGTTATTATATCAAAAGTGTCAAATAATGTCAATTAAATTTCTATGCATATATTTTATATAAAAAAATCACAATAATGTATTACATAAAATACTTTATTGTAAAGATTTTTTTTAATTTTTTTTCTTTATTTTTTCGATTTTTAAAGTATAACCTAGTGGTTCTAACATTTGTAATAATGTTTTTAAATGTGGTGAATGCATCTTGCATTCTATTCTTGCAATAGTAGTTCTAATAACATTAGATTGATTTGCAATATCTTGTTGTGATAAATGGGCATCCTTACGAAGATGAAGATATTCTTCTATCAAATTATTTTCCATTTTTGTTATTTTATTTTCATATTCAATCTTTTCTTCCTCTTTCAATTTTAATCCTCCATATATTCATAACCTAAATCATTAATGATATTTTTTATTTTATCTAGATTAATTTCTTCATTTTTTTCTGGTACTATGGTAACTTCTTTTTTATCTAAATTAACATTTACTTTTTTTATTTCATCTTGCTTCATTAAAGCATCAATAACTTTTTCTTTACAATGTTCACATTTCATTCCTTCTACTTTAATTATTCTTTTGTTTTTATTAAACATCTTTATCCCTCCTTAATCTTAAAGTATTAAAAACAACTGTTAAACTTGATAACATCATGGTAATACTGGCAATCATGGGATTAATCTTAATATTTTTAAATAAACCAATAGCTATAGGAATCATTAATATATTATAGAAAAAAGCCCAAAATAAATTCTCTTTAATTATTTTTACAGTTTTATTAGATATTCTAATCAATGTCATAATTTCCTTTAATTTATCATTAGTAATAATAACATTAGCAGAATTACTAGCAATATCAGTACTACTTTTAAAACTTATTCCCACATCAGCTTCCACAAGTGATGCAGCATCATTTATGCCATCACCTACCATTATAACACAATGATTATTATTTTTTAATTCTTTGATAAAGGCTATTTTATCTTTTGGTGATACTTCAGCTTTAATATTGGTAATTCCTATTTCTTTACCTATAATATTAGAAGTTATTTTATTATCTCCTGACAACATATAGATATCAAAATTTTTATTCTTTAATTTTCTAATAGTGTCTAAAGCATCACTTCTTATAGTATCTCTAACTCCTATTAAAGCAATAATATTATTATCTTCTAAAACATATATAATACTATTCCCTTTATTTAATAATTCTTTTTCATCATCTTGTTTATCATTAGCAATATTCTTTAATATTTTATTATTACCTAAGATATATTCATGATTATTTATTTTACCTTTAACACCAATACCAGATAGTTCTTGATAATTATTAATCTCTAAACCATTTTTTAAATATTTTTTAAAAGCCTTAGCGATAGGATGATGACTATTATTCTCAATATTACTAATAATATTTAATAAATCATCTTTACTATAACTTGAATAATTATATATCTTATTTATTTCTAATTTACCATTAGTTAAAGTACCTGTTTTATCAAACACAATGGTATCTATTTTAGGAATTACTTCTAATATTTCAGATGATTTAACTAACAAATTATTTTTTGATAATGTTCCAATTGATGTTACAACAGCAAGTGGTGTTGCAAGACCAATTGCACAAGGGCAAGCCACTACTAATACTGTAACCATATGAATTAATGATTCATTAAAACTATTTCCAAGAATTAAATAAATAATAAAAGTAATTATAGCAATTAAAATAATCATTGGAACAAAATAAGAACTTATTTTATCAGTAATTCTTGTTATCTTCATTTTAGAATTTAAAGAATTCATAACTAAATGAACCATCTCTGATATTGTAGACTTTGGTCCTATTTTTAATGCTTTATATTCTACTACACCATCATAATTAATAGAACCAGCAAGAACCCCATCATTTATTTTTTTCTTAACAGGAATTGATTCACCAGTAATAAATGATTCATCAAAGTGAGCCTCACCTTTAGTTATTTCACCATCAACGGCAATTTTTTCACCACTTCGAGATATTAATATATCACCAATTTTCACTTCATCAATTGTTATTTTCTTCTCACCATTTTTTGTTTTAATCACTGCATACTCCGGTGTTACTCTTACTAAATCTTTAATAGCATCTTTTGTTTTTTCTTTACTATGATAATCAATAACTCTTCCTAATTTAACAAAATAAATAATCATTGAACAAGATTCAAAATATAAATGATGTAATAAATCTTTATTACCATTAATAATTAAAATCATATTAATAAAACTATATATAAAACTTGCAATTACACCAAGAGATACTAAACTATCCATATTAGGAGATTTCCTAACAATATTTTTTATTCCCGCTATTAAAATATCTTTTCCAAATATTAAAAAAGGAATGGTTAATATAAATAATAATAAAGTATAAATAGAAGAATATTTAATAATATCAAAAAAAGGTAATCCAATCATATGAGACATTGATATATACATCATGATAATTAAAAGAATTAAAAAAATAATTAAATACTTTTCACTATGATCCTTTTTTTCATCATCTAATTTATAAATACCACCATATTGATAACCAGAATCATTAACATATTTAGAAATAGTATCAATATCTAAATCATCTTCGTAATGAATTAAAGCTGTACCCATAACAAGATTAACTGATACATCTATAATACCTTTTTGTTTACTTAAATATTTTTCTACATGATTAGAACAAGCAGAACAAGTCATACCCAAAACATTGATAAGAATATTTTTCATAAATCACCTTTAACATAATAATATTATATTATTTATATAAATAAAAATCAAACATACATATAAAAAAAGAATGTTTTCATTATAAAACACTCTTAATCATATAAATTTAAATATTTAAGTACTTCTTTAACTTCTGTTACTGGTACTATTTCTAATTTATCTTTAATTTCCTTAGATATATCTTTTAAATCAACTACATTATCTTTAGGAATAAAGACTTTTTTTATTCCAGCTCGCTCTGCTGCCATTAATTTTTCATTCAATCCACCAATAGGCATAACAAGTCCTCTTAAACTAACTTCCCCTGTCATAGCAATCTTTTCATCAACTTTTCTATTAGTTATAAGAGAAGCTAAACTAGAAGTTATCGTAATACCAGCAGAAGGTCCATCTTTAGGAACTGCACCATCTGGTACATGAATATGTAAATCATTATTTTTAAATAAATTTGCTTTCTTTGGATATAAATCTTTAACTAAACTAATAGCAATTTGAACACTTTCTTTCATAACATCACCTAGTTGTCCCGTAATTATTACTTTACCTTCTCCTTTAGTTAAAAGAGATTCAATAAACAATATTTCACCACCAGCTGATGTCCAAGCAAGTCCGGTTACAATACCTGATTTTTTATTTTTAATAGCATGATCATGTTTAATTTCTCTACTATCAATATATTCACTAACATTTTTCGATGTAATACTTATTTTATCTTCTTCATGAGAAACTATTTTTACAGCAACACATCTTGCTAAATGATTTAAAACTCTTTTTAAATTTCGAACACCAGATTCCATCGTATAACCAGATATTATCTTATCAAGCCCACTATCTGTTATTGTTAATTCTTTTTTAGTAATACCCGTTTTCTTTAATATTTCTGGAATCAAATGATTTTTAGCAATATACTTTTTTTCAATAGGTGTATAACCACTAAACTCAATAACTTCCATTCTATTTAAAAGAGGTTCTGGAATACTTCCAATTTCATTAGCGGTACAAATAAAGAAAACATCTGATAAATCATAAGGTACATTTAAATAATGATCAGTAAATGTACTATTTTGTTCTGGATCTAATACTTCCAAAAGAGCACTGGCAGGATCTCCATCAATCGATGTAATTAATTTATCTACTTCATCAAGAACAACCACAGGATTAGATACACCACATTTACTAATGCCATCCATTATTCTTCCTGGCATCGCTCCAATATATGTTCTTCTATGTCCTCTTATTTCTGCTTCATCTCTAATACCACCTAAACTAATTCTAACATATTTTCTATTTAAAGAATCGGCAATAGCTTTTGCAACTGATGTCTTACCAGTTCCAGGAGGACCAACAAAAAGTAAAATACTTCCAGATTGTTTTTTATTAAGATTCATTACCGCAATTTCTTCAATAATTCTTTTTTTAACTTTCTTTAAACCATAATGATTCTTATCAAGTATCTTTTTAGCATTATCAATATCTATTTCATTAAATTTTTCTTTTTTCCAAGATAAACTTGTTAAAAAATCAATATAATCATAAAGCATACCATATTCTTGAGAATGATTACCTTCTTGTTTCATTCTATTAATTATCTTTAAAGCTTCACTTCTTGCAGTATCATTCATTCCTGATTCATTGATCTTTTTTTCAAACTTTTTAATATCACTTATCTCTTCTGGATGCATTTCATCAAGTTCTTTTTGCATATATTCAATTTGTTTTTTTAAAGCATGTTCTCGGTATAATTTTTCTGTTTCTTCTTTTTCATTATTTTCGGCTTCATTACTTATCTTTTCAACAGATATAAATTCATAAATAATTCTTTCAATTTCTTCACATCTTTTTTTATTAGAATCAATCTCTAAAAGATGAAATTTCTCATCAGCTGATAAATGGATAAATTCATTTAAAGCCATGATAACATCATTAACACTTTTCCATTCTAAAATAAAACCTCTTGCAAAAAAAGACCATTCATAATTTTGAACAAACTGTAATATTGCTTGCTTTAAATTATTTAATTTTTCCTGTTCTAATTTCTTTGTCAAATCATTTTTTGTTTCTAAATCAGTTATTTTTATTTCAAATTGATTATCACTTACTTTTTCAATATATTCAACTTTTATTCTTCCATTAATTTTAATAATAGCAATACCATTTTTCTTATCTTCAACTTTACCAATTACCCCAATATGATAAAATTCATCTAAATTAAGATTATTAGTAATTCTAGATTTGGTAGGAATTATAATAAGATCATCATTAATATCTAATTCTTTTCCATCCATTCCTCTTGCAAATTCCCCTCTTAAATATAAATAAGAATTAGGTAATAAAACATAATTATAAAGATTAACTATCTTCATAAAATCACTCCTTTAGCACTTTGTTATTTTGACTGCTAAAAACATTATACAAAAAAAGCTATTAAATTGCAATAGCTTTTTTTAATTAACTACCCGTTTTAACAACATAAGGTTTGGTTGTAGTACCCTCTCCACCATCAACAAACTCCGTTCCTGATTTGAGAGAAACTACAGGACGAGCACCAATAGTAGTGTAGACACGGTAGCTGTTGTACAAATAGCCTGAAGAGTGCACATTGAACCCATAAGCATAGAGGTAGAAGTAAGAAGGGGAAAGCCCCCAATATTCATTTCCTGTATATAAATAATATTTATTATTATTTGCAGTTGAATCACCGGCTGCTCCTGCTAAGATTATTTCATCTGCTGTTAACAATCCTACAGGATATTTTAATTTTGCTTTTTCATTACTTACAGAAAAACTATCTGTTTCATTAGGACAAGCAAATGTTGGTTTATTTGTAGTACTATACCAACTACTATTAATCCATCTTGTTCTTGTATTAAAAAATATAAATGATGTTACACTTCCACCATTTGGATTCCATCCTGTAAGAGCTAAAGTATTACTTCCACTTTGTTGGTACACCCTATCATTACAATATACCGTGTCTTCTAAATATTCTTGATAATTTATTTTGGTTGCATCTTCTTCATTTGTTAAGTTTGTCTTAAACCATGATTCTATATATGCTTTTATAGTTGAATCTTCTTCATTTAATTTATAATTTTGATTAATTTCTCTATTTTTTACTTCATCCGTGCCATTACCAGTCATTTTGTATAACGCGTCTTCCACAAGTTCTCCACCAGTTAAATTTATATAATAGTATGTTGTACCAGATAAATAATATACATAAGATAGGGTTGTACATGTCCCACTTTCATTCCAACACGTATAATGATGATTATTTAAACTTGTTTTATTAGTACTATTTGTAATATCAAAAAATGATACAGCATTATTATTATCTAGAGTATAAGTACCTGTAGTACTATTATAATTACTTATTCCTTTAGAAAATTTAATATTAGATGCCACTAAATAAGTCATTGACGTATTTGATGTACTCGTTACATATCTTACTTCACTACAAGTATTATTAGTAGCATTTTTACAAACATATTTATTATTTAAATTACTATAACTTGTATACCAATCACTTCTATTTATTGTTGTGACACTTGTCGTATCCGTTATTTCATAAGTACCATTTCCTAAGTCAGTATATCCATCACCATATGTATATGTATAGTTAAAGTCTGCCAAAGTGTGATTTCCAATATCTTTTAGTTCAATGTAATACATTGTAGTATTATTAACCGCTGCAATATAATAAACTGATGCATTGGTATATGTATTCGTTGTACTTCTAAATGTATATTTGCCAACGAGACTTGGATAATCAGTTGTAGCTGGTACTTGATAAGGATTATCCAAGTTATATCTACTTGCGGTTGGACTTCCCCAAGTTATAGAATCTGCATACCAATAAGTTGTATTAAGGGATGTGGGGAATAGCACTGTCTCAGATAATGCACTCTTTGATTGGCATGGATATCTTTTGTTATACATATATCCTACATCAGACATTGATTCAATATTTGTATTAAAAGCAGTTGTATTTGCTAATTGTCTATCATTCGCTGCGGTATTATTACATTCATAAGCATTTCCATTTTTTGTTGCTACTCCGTTATATATCATTTTAATACCACCTGTATCTGTAGTTCTAACTATTTGCCAACAAAAATCTACAAATACGACATTATTATTATTTACTTCACCTCTATAATATAAAATATCGGTATTACCTAATTTATATAGACCTTTTCCATTAGTATCACTGGATATATTACCAAAGTCTATTCCTGTATCAGGTTGCGCTAATTTAGCAATTGTACTAAAAGCTGTTTGCTTTACTTTTGCTGTTAATACTTTATCACTTGTAAATGTAATAGTATCACCTAAATCATAATCATTAGTTCCATCATTCCATCCTTGAAAACTTGAATCATTCATTGCATACATTATATAATTAGTCTCACCATAATATACTGGTTGAGTAAATATAGTATTATTATTACTATCTTTGTAGGTTATATAATTTGATACTTTTTTATCATTTAAATAACTTCTATTATTTTCAAAGATTATTGGATCAGTACTTGTTCCTTTACCACTTTTGATATTTACTGTTTTTACTAAATATAAGTTTTTATTATCTGTTGAATAAGAATAGATAATACTATTATCAGCATATGTTAAACTACTATTATATTTATTAGAATTTACTCTTGATGCTGCTGTACTATCAAAATCACTGTTTTTACAAATAACAATTCTATCATCTTCTATTTTTACTATTCGATATACTTCATTATTAAAACTTACA
>CACZTI010000008.1 GCA_902783985.1 uncultured Erysipelotrichaceae bacterium
TAAAGCGGAACAAAATGCCGTTGAATTAATAGTAGATATCCTTAGAAGATATAATTGGGGAATTGAAAAAGTAACAAAACATCAGGATTATAGTGGTAAATATTGTCCTCATAGAACATTAGATTTGGGCTGGCAAAGATTTTTAAATATGATCAAAGAAAAATTAGGACAATCTACTCAACCAATATCAGATAATCAGGTTAATGTATATTACAAAGTAAAAACTGAACATTACGGCTGGCAGCCAGAAGTAAAAAACTTAGAAGATTATGCTGGTATTGGCAATGATCCAATTGTAGATATTGCCATGAGAGTTGATAAAGGTTATATAAAGTATAGAGGTCATAGTGTTAGTGGTAAGCAATTTGCTTTTGTAGATGGATATGATACAAAAGATTATAAAAATGGTTATGCTGGAAACGATAAAGATATATTAGATACAATTGAAGTAATGTACTATACTCCAGACAATATAAGACCATTTAAGTTTGCTAAATATAAAATAAACGGTTATGCTTGGCAATTTGATTTACAAAAAACAAATGGACAAGATGGTTATGCTGGTATAAGAGGAGTTCCAGCAACAAAATTTATGATTTGTATTGATTAATGAGTAAAAGAGCGAATACTAAACAAGTAAAGCAGCAATTATTTTTAAAATGTGGGAAGGTGGATATGTATAGTATGGAAGAATATGCTAAATGCAAATTAGAGCTTCATCATGATCCACCATTCCAATACACTCATCACACGATTTACGAGGAAAGTTATCTATTGTCAGCTAATAATCATAAAGAACTACACTACATAGAACAACATGATATAGAAGAATATAATAAGCGTATGGATATTATAAAAGAAAATAAAAAAACACTAGAAAGAAAGAGGAGTAGCGAACGGTACTAAACAGTATTGAACGCTACTCTTTTTTTAGTTTACAATTATTTTACAAAAAAAAATTTTCCCTTGACTTTAAAAGCTTTTTATAGTAGTATAGTAACTCGACACAGAAACAAGTAGTTGAAATTTGAATTTATCTGTGCTAATATTTATTTATAACAATAGGAAGGAAAACAATTGTTATAAAAAATGAATATTAGGGTATTAATTACTCATAATATTAATTAGAATAGATAGAGGTAGAAAGTCGCTAACTATCACGGATACTAATCTTTGATTAGTAATCTTAAGTGTAGGGATATTTATATCTCGATGAGATGCCAATTTGCGCATGGCCTATTTATTCTTATGTCCGTTCTCATAAGAGAGCGGACTTTGTTTTTTGAATTAGATTGAAGGTGCATTAATGAAACGCATTCTAGGAAGAGTAACTAAAAAAATAGCAGAAAGTAACAATATAGATGAATATGCAAATAAAAAAATAGTTTTATATGATAATGATAGGAGACACTGTGAAAAACACATAAAGGATTTTGGTGATAAAAAAGCGTTTCATTATGTAATGGATAATTTAGAATATATAATTGATAATCCTGACCATGTATTTTACATAAAAAATAAGTCAACACTAGAATATTATAAAACTTTAGGACCAGAAGTTACTGTTCGTGTTAAAATAGAACCAGGAACAGAATTAAAAGTTAAAACTGTTTTCCCAGTAAAAAGAGAAAAAATAGAAAATAGAATAAAACACGAAACATATAATAAATATGTAGTAAAAGAATAAGAGGAATAACCATTGATTTGGCTATTCCTCTTTTTTTATTTTTCGACATTATTCGACAAAAATCGACAAAAATAAGTAATATAGTATCCATTTGAAAGGGGGAAAATAATTTTGGAAAGCAAAATATTAAGTGGTAAAGAATTATCTAAATTTTGTAAAGAAATAAATATAAGAGAACCACATAAAATTTTATTAAAGACAAATGAAAATCAAGCAGAGTATTATAATTCGAATGATAATTGTTATCATAAAATAGATATAAGCATTGCAAAAAAATATATATAAAAGAGGAATCAGACTTAATTGTCTTTTTCCTCTTTTATTATTTTCCCTTCTTCCAGTAAATGTAGAGCAATTTTAAACAATTCATTTTTAGACATGTTATTTTGTGTTAATAATGCATTTAACTTTTCAAATTCTTGTTTTGATAGGTAAACACTAATTTTTTTATAATTATCTTTATTGTATTGTTTAATATACTCATTCTGGTTAAATTCTTTATTCATATATATTAAATTGACAATTTCACTAAAATATGATATATTTTAGGAGCAGAGAAGTTAATCTCTGTTCCTAGGAATTTGAATAGTGACCGCTATCTCAATTCCTTTTTTTGTTATCTTTATATTGATAACCTTTAATGAAATTATCATATTTCCTCCTTTCATGATATAAGTATACTACATATAGAGTTATATGTCAATAGTTTTTTCAAAAAAAAGAAAAAAATTAATAGTCCCATTTGAAATAAGGTCCACCATATTGCAAAAGGGACAATGCTTATTTTAAAAGGGTTTATCATCATTATAATAGAGTTGTAATTCATCAGTTATATTATCGTAAACTATTTTATTAAATAAAGCATGAGCATATAGATTTTTCTTTTCTTCTGAAATAGAATCATCAATTAATAAATCATAAATCTTTTTTCCGTTTTCAATAACTTTTGTTATTATCTTTTTATTCTCAGGCTTATCAATAGAGTGTATTTTATCTTCAATTTCCTTCTTTTCTTTTTCTAACATCTTTTTATTTAATTTATATTCGTCAATAGAATCAATACCATTTAAATAAGCGTCTTTAATTCTTTTTTCCTTATCTTTTATACCATTAAGAGTATTTTGTAGTATTTCATATTCAGAAGATTCCTTTTTTCCTTTATCATTAATAATGATGTTGTCAATTTCCCCAGTAGAAAAGTCCATTTTTAATTGACTAATAATCAAATCCTTAACTTCTTTAATGTCAATTGCAATATTATTAGAACATCGCCCTTTGTTGTAACCATTGCATCTTAATTTAGTCTTATTATTTAATACCATCGTAGAGCCACATTCTTTGCATCGTATAACACCTTTAAGCCAAGATGATACATTTATACTATTTCTTTGATTAGGGTGCCTAAATTTGATTGTATTGGCTAATTCACGCTGTACCTTATTCCACAATTCCATCGATATAATAGGGGAGTGCTTCCCATCTACTAAAATAGTATTTTCATCATCAAAAGTATGTGCTTTTCTAGTACCAGGAGTATATTTCAATTTACCAATATATACAGGATTATTTAATATATAGCAAATTGTCCTATTTTCAAAATTATTGCCTTTTTTAGTTTTAACACCCATTTTATATAATTTTCTTGCTATTTCAATCATTGGAGTATGATTGATACCATATTCCTCAAATATATATTTGACAATTTTAGATTCATTTTCATTAATGACTAACATATTGTTTTTAGCATCATAACCATAACTAGGACAAGTTTGTAATTCTCCTAATTGATGTTTTTCCATCATACCTTTTCTTACTTCCTCAGATAAATTAATAGAGTAATATTCAGCCATCGCCTCTAAAAAAGCTTCCATTATAATACTCATTTTATCATCTGGATCTAATGGCTCTGATATAGACAATACTGATATGTCACACTCTTTTTTTAATAAAGACTTATAAACTATACTATCTTCACGATTACGAGAAAATCTATCAAATTTATGTACTAAAATTATATCAAAAGGTTTTGGTTTAATTTTAGCATGAGCTATCATATCCATAAAAGCAGGTCTTTTTTCTGCTTTTCTTCCAGATATTCCTTCATCTTTGTAAATATATTGAGAATCTATATATATATTATTTTTTAGAGCATAGTCTTTTATCGCCTTTATCTGAGCATCTATAGAATAACCCTCTCTTGCTTGTTCCTCAGTAGACACACGTACATAAATTGCACCATTTTTCATAAGCATATCATCTCCTTAAATTTTATTGATTTAAATATTAATATATGATATACTTATATACGAAAAACAAGTATATAAGTATATCTTTCTACGATATATAAGTATATTATTTAGTTTGCTGACTAATTGTTTTTCAATTTGACTAGTTCTGCTCCAACAGGCTAGTCTTTTTTTTATTTTCTAATAAATATTACAAGTTTATCATTATCAAGTTCATTTAAAATAACATCTAATTTCTCATCATATCTGTCATCAATAATTTTTCCAACAATGTTATTATTATCATAAAGATCATTACCTCTAATGACAAAAGCATTTCCATTTTCAAATTGCTTATTTAATTCAATTTTAAGCCTCATTAAATAGCCATCACAGCATATAACTCTAGCATCAATTTTCTTATCATTAAAGTTCTTTATAATAGCATATCTATATTTTTCACATAAATTAATATACTCCTTAGTTATTTTATTTGAGATACAATCATCTGGGTAATTATATAAATAATAGTTTTCACTATTTCTCCCTTCATCTGCTTCAATACTTACAATTTGACCGATATAAATATTTGAATTGCTTTTTCTGTTTGCAATAAGTTGTTGAAGAGAAACTTTTTCTTTCTTTTTAAATAAATTAAATAATCCCATTTTTAGCCTCCTCAATATTTTTTAATATAAATTTAATATAGCCATCAGCTTCATCCTCATATCTATCAATTTTAAATGCAAACAAGTCATCATCTATTTGTCCTAATTGATTCAATTCTAAATGAGCTAATTCATGCAAAATAGTTTTTTTCTTTCTATAATAAGATAAATACTTATTTATTATTATAAAAAATACACCATCATAATTAAATATAAAACCATTAATACCATCTGGAGTAGTTTCATAAATTATGGTGGCATTATAATAGTTTAATAAATCTTGTTGAGTAATAACACCCTCTAATAATTCCTTTATATTCATAATACTTAATACTCCTTCTATTAAGTACCTGTACTAGCATACTTATAAATTGTTTTTATTTTTTTCATAATTATCTATAGTTTTTTGCATAATAAATTCAATCGTTGCTCTATCATCATCTGAGAGAATATCTTTAGTTTTGTCAAAAAGTACTTGAAGCTTAGAAATTGGCATATTCTTAGATACAAACATATCTTTAGTAACTAAATCCTCAATCGAAACGCCAAAAGTCTCAGCAACTTTTAAAACATCTTGCATAATAGGAGACCGTATTCCTTTTTCCCATTTTCCAACAGTAGAATAATCCTTATCTAGCTTATTTGCTAATTCTTCTTGAGTCCAATTATTTTGTATTCTTAAATGTTTTAAATTATTAGCAAAGAAATTATTCATACAACACCTCCTTTTCACACTATATACATATTATATACTAACATTTGCAAAAAAACAAGACAAAATGTCAAAAAACTATTGACATAAGACAAAAAGTCTTGTATACTTGCATTAAGATGAAAGGAGGTAAGGAAGATTGGAATCAACACTTACATTGAAGAATATACGCTCAAGAAGAAATATTACGCAAGAAGAAATGTCTAACAAATTAAAGGTATCTCGCCAAACATACGTCAATTGTGAAAATAATATTTTAGAACAAGAATTATCAACTATATTTAGTATATTTAATACATTAGATATAACTGATAAAGAAATGAACGATTTTTTTCTTGCACTAAAACAAGACTATATGTCTTGTAAAAAAATAAATAATTAGTCAGCAAACTAAAAAGATTGTCGAATATAAATTAAATATAGGAGACTTATATATGAAAAAATATAAATTAAAAATAAAAGTTATGAATCCTCCAAATGAGGAAAGAAAGGAAGAAATAATAAAAGAATTAACAAAGTTAATTCAAGATACTTATTATTCGTAGAAAGGAATATATTATGAAAAGAAAATATAAAAACATGATTGCATTAGTTTTATTTGTAATTAGTAGTATTGATTTAGGATATGTATTTATTAAAGTATGTTGGAGCATTGCTGGATTAACATGGTTTGGAGTAATTACAACTCTATTATCTCTAACTATTGCAAGTACAGCAGGAGAATATTTATATGATCAGATGCAATAAAAAAAGATTTATAAGTTCGCACAAACTCATAAATCATGTAATTAAATAAACAAATTACACTAAGAAAATAACATAAAAATAATAATTTGTCAAATCTTTTGGGTAAAGGTTGAATAGAAAGGGAAAACAATGACAGAAAAACCAAACTATTATGCTATTATTCCAGCAGATATAAGATATGACAAATCTTTAAAAGATAAAGCAAAATTCTTATATGCTGAAATAACGGCACTATGTAATAAAGATGGATATTGTTTTGCCTCTAACAAATACTTCGCCGACTTATATGGAGTTAGGAAAGAAACAATATCTAGACTTTTAAATGAATTAAAAAATAGGGGATATATTGATATCAAGTTAGAATATGATGAAAATACAAAAGAGATAAAAAGAAGACTTATATACCTATTGACAAAAATATCAATACCTCTTGACCAAACGGTCAACAACCCTATTGACCAAAAAGTCAAAGAGAATAATACAAGTATTAATAATACAATTAATATACTTGTAGATTTCTATAACAAAATGGACAAGTTTCCAAAAATAAAAAAAATTACTAAACAACGAAGAAATAAAATTATTAGCAGATTAAAAGATGTTGGATATGATAATTTAATCAAAGCAATGGAAATAGCATCTAAATCAAGTTTTTTAACAGGAAACACCAAGAGCAATTGGAAAGCTGATTTTGACTGGTTTATTGGAAATGATACTAATTGTATTAAAGTTTTAGAAGGTAAATATTCTAACAAAGAAAATAGGAAATATGGACCAGAACTTAACTGACAATCCTATTAACCTAATAGAGAAAACTATTATAGGGTGTATTTTCTCAAGTCCAAAACTAGTAGAAGAAACATATGTTAAGGAAGAGTATTTTACCAATTCTTACAACAAAATGGTTTTTAACTTAATAATACAGTATTATCAAAAACATAAAAATTTAGATGTAACACTTTTTTGGCAAGAAAATAACGACAGTTTAGGAAATAATTTCATCATCTATCTTGAAGATATAATGTCAACTATCGCAACTACAACTATCTTTAATGATTATCAAGATAAATTATTTGAGATTTATCGAAATAATTTAATTATCAGGTATGTTGATAAATTTTCCAAAAAAGAAATAAAACAAGAACAGTTATTTGATTATTTAGAAAAAATAAAAAATATGAGTTCAAACATAAAATACGATTATTTATCAGAAGAAGAAATATATCACATTATAACAAAAGAAGATAAACAAATTAAATTTAGATTAACATCCTTAAGTAATACAATTAGAATCTCGGAACACGATTTTGTTGTTATAGGTGCTAGACCTGGAGTTGGTAAAACAGGATTTGCATTAAATCTATTAGAAGACATTTCAAAAAACTATAAATGTTTATATTTCAATATGGAAATGTCTGAACAACAAATATTAAGAAGACTGATATCAATTAATTCAAGAGTGCCAATGAATGATTTAATTAATCCATCAAGCAATCAAGAATCGCTATTAAAGCAAGCTGTAAAAGATATTTCAAGTAGAAAATTGAAAATATTTACTGGAGTACAAACTAACGATTCCATTAAAAATACCATTATTAGAGAATCCAAAGAATCACATGTAGTTGTATTTATAGATTATATTGGGTTAATAGCAGGATTTCCAAACAAAAGTCCTTATGAAAGAACAACAAATATTGTCAAAGATTTGAGACAACAAAGTTTAAATTTTGATTGTACTATTATTGGATTAGCTCAATTAAATCGTAATTCTGATAAAGAAGATGCTCCAACTTATCGAGATTTTAAAGATAGTGGAGAGTACGAACAATCAGCAGTATCAGCTATATTATTGCATAACGAAAATGCAGACAAAAAAATCGAAAAACGAGTCGAAGATTTAGAAATTATAGTTGCTAAGAACAGAAACGGAAGAACAGGCCATATATCAGCAACATATGATCAAAACAATCAACAAATATTTGAAAAAGCAAAATACTATTAAGAAAGGAATAAAAATGAATTTAAAACGTGTTGAACAAATAGTAGAACAAATCTTAAAAGAAGAACCATCTACTAGAGAAGACGATTATATACTAACCACAGAATATTATTCAAGAATATGTCCCGAAGTATTAGATATGCCATTTAGATATGTATTTTTAGGACATAAAACACTTAATTTACCAAACTTTAAAACAATTGAAAGAGCAAGAAGAAAAATTCAAGCAAGATTGCCAGAATTAACTAGCAAAAAATGCAAAGAAAAAAGAAAAAAATTAGAAAATGAATATAAAAATTATTACATAAATTGGGAGGATAAAAATGAATTACAATGAGCAAATAGATTATTATAGAAACAGATTTCAAATTTTATTATTAGAAAACAATGAACTAAACAAACAATTAGAGTTATATAAAACATTATCATCTATGAAAGAAGATATAATTCAAGAGCAAAATAAAATAATAGATGTATTAAACAGGAGGATTAAAATAAATGACGGAATCACTAGCGATAGAAAAAGCAAAAAAATATCTGATTAGATTCAAAAAAGGAAAGTCAATCAAAACAACAG
The DNA here is from genome assembly GCA_902783985.1 of uncultured Erysipelotrichaceae bacterium. Classification (GTDB taxonomy): domain Bacteria; phylum Bacillota_I; class Bacilli_A; order RF39; family UBA660; genus RUG12783. Next base: position 8,616 of record CACZTI010000008.1, read on the forward strand.
AAATAGAAGATTTAAAAATTGTAATTGAAGAACTAGATTCAATAAGTTACAAATTAAAAAAATGGAAGGAGCAAGAAGACAATGAACAAAAAAGAACAAGACAATAGAATTGCAATTGCACAGGAATTATCCGAAAGTGAAAAAATAAGAATATCAAAAATGTTTCCAAATTTAAATAAATTTAAAAAGAAACAGGAAAAAGAGAAAAAACTAGTCAAATATAGATTAAGACTTGTTGATGTCATAAGACTTGAATTTTTAGAAAAACTTCCTCAAAGAGTAGAGGGATATTTAAGTCAAATAACGCAACAAATTAAAACAATAAAATCAAATGAAGAAAACATTAATAATTTAAGCAACAAGATTGACAAAATTGTTGAAAAATTAGAAGAAAAAGAAACTCAACGTAGAAAAGCAGCAGGAAAAGTTGGAGGATTAACTGCAAGTCTTAACAAAGAAAAAGAAAAAACAGAACATTTAATAGAAGATAAAGTAAAATTAGAAAACACTATTGAACTAAAAGATTTAGAATTGCAAGAAAAAGATGCAGAAATAAAAATCCTAAAAAATTTAGGGAAGAAAAAACAAATGAGCGATTACAAAAAACTTCAAGAAATAAGAAAAGACATCGATAACAAAAAAAGAATAAAGGGAGTTAATTATGAATAAAGCTAAGTTAGTATTAATTGGAATGCTTATAGGAAGTTATATATTTAATATTTATTTGATAATAGAGATAAAAGCAGTTAAGAAAGAAAACTTAGAATTAAAGGATGATAATAATTATCTAACATGGCAGTTAAATGAAGTGCCAACAATAATAGAAAGTCATAAGGAGGAAATATGTCGTGAATAAGAGTAAAAAAGAATTATATGAGGAAAATCAAAAGTTAAGAAAAACAATAAAAACTTATGGAGAGTTTTGGGAAACAGATGCAATAGAAGAATGTACTAAACAAACAAAATTTACTAAGAAATCACTTTATATAGCATGTGTAGTATTGTTAATAATTAGTGCTTTCTTGATAGGATTAGGGTGGTAAAAGTGGAATTAATAATATTTATATTAGGAACAATATTTTTAGCAATGTTATTTGTTAAATGGTTTATAAAATAGATTTATTTAAGGAGATGATAAAGTGAGTGCTAAAGAAAAATGGATTATGATAAAACAAAATAATAATTATGAAATATCTGATTACGGAAATATAAGAAATAAAAAA
>CACZTI010000009.1 GCA_902783985.1 uncultured Erysipelotrichaceae bacterium
CTATAGTGATGAAGAATCTGGAAACGGAGGAAGTGGAACATAGTAAACCCCACAAGTGAGAAACCCAAATTTTGGTAGGGGAGCTAAAACTTTGAAAATGAACAAAGTTTTGGATCGCTTTGGCGATAGATAGATGTTTGTCACCTTTAAAGGTACAGAACATGGCTTATAAAGTATTTTTATATAAAAAGAGGTGAAATAGTGAAAGAACTGGGCGAAAGTTTAAGCTTTTTACGTAGAGAAAATGGTGTAACTATTAGCGAAGCTAGCCATGATTTAGGAATTCTTGAAAAAGAAATAGAATGTATTGAAAATGGTAATTTCAAAGTTTTTAAAGATGTTTATGATTTAAAAAAAGCAATATTATCTTATGCCAAATATTTAGGAATGGATGAGAAAATAATTCAAGATGAATTTAATGAATATTTATTCGAGAAAACTTCTAAAATATCTAAGAAAGATATTCAAGATGCCATGAAAAAAGAAGAAGAGAAAGAAGATAAAGTTAGCTCTCCATATACTAAAGTTGTTAAATCAAGATATGATTTTGCACCAATAGTATTATTAATTGTTCTACTAGTTTTTATCTTTCTTGTAGTATACCTATTACTGGCTAATTTAAGAAATGATGAAAAAGTTACTACAGAACTTTTAGGAATAGAAGGTGATTTAATTGAACTTACCCAATAGAATAACAGTTGCTAGAATAGTTTTAACTATTTTCATAATCTTTTTTTGTTTATTTCCATTTTATATAATTAATATTAATTTACCTGTATTTACAGTTAAAGGAATAATCATTGAATTTAAATATGTTGTTAGTGGTATTTTATTTATCATTGCATCTATTTCTGACTTTATTGATGGTAGGATAGCAAGAGGAAGAGGAATGGTTACTGATACCGGAAAACTTTTGGACTCAATTGCTGATAAAGTATTAGTAAATTCTGTTTTAGTTATCTTTGCAAGTAATGGTTTTATTAGTCCTATTGTAGCTGTTATTTATATATTCCGTGATGAAGTAGTTAACGCTCTTAGAATGCATGCATTAAGAAATGGTGTGGTTGTACCAGCAGGTATGATGGGTAAAATCAAAACTTTCACCATGATGTGTGGTCTTTCATTAATGTTCTTTAGTAATATTCCATTTGAATTTTTAAATATTCATTTAGATAAATTTCTAGTTTATTTTGCAACTATTTTATCAATTGTTAGTGGTTTTGAATATTATTACGCTATAATGCATAAGAAATAATGTCAAATTGTTGCAAATAAGTAATAAATTATAGTAAAATATTTAGTGAGGAGAAGATTATGTGGCATGATATTTTAATGATTGCAATTGGTTTAATTGCAGGGCTGGTTATTGGTGTTTTTGTATCGCGAAAACTAATGACTAAGTATTTAAAGAAAAATCCACCAATTAATGAAGAGATGATAAAAACTCTTATGAGTGGTATGGGAAGAACTCCTAATCAAAAGCAAGTTAATCAAATGATGAAACAAATGCAAAAATATATGTAAATCGTATGAAAGATAATAATAGAAAATCATTTTTTAGAGAGTAACTGGTTGCTGAAAAGTTATAAATGAATCTATTTATCTGCTTTCAATTTGAGGATATTTATCCCGGCATAGCCGTTATCAAATTAAGAAAAAAAGGATGGCACCGCGATTTTTTCGCTCCTTTATGCGCCATCTTTTTATATTTATAGAAAGAAGGTTAGAAATGATAAAAAAATATTTTAGCGATTCACAATATGATGAATTAATAAAAAATGATAATTTGATTGATAAAAGTTTAGAGATTATTACCAATTTATTTAATGATAAATTAGATAAAGGCAATAGTCCCTATGTACTACATCTTTTAAAAGTATATCAAGGTGTAAGTACTTTGGAAGAAAAAGTTGTTGCTCTACTACATGATGTTTTAGAAAACACTGAAACAACTAAAGAAGATTTAGAAGAATTAGGTTTTAATAAAAATATTGTAGAAGCTATTCTTGTTCTTACCAAGAAAAAGGGAGAAGATTATCGCGATTATATTGATAGAATAATCAAAAGTAATAATATAATTGCTTTAAATGTTAAATTACAAGATTTAAAATGTAATATGGATATTAGTAAAATAAAAAATCCAACAACCAATGATTATGAAAGAATTCATAAAAGATATGAACCAGCTTATGATAGAATTTTAAATAAGTTAAATGAAAAGGAGAAATAATTATGTTAGATATTAAATTTGTAAGAGAAAATAAAGATTTAGTTAAAGAAAATATTAAGAAAAAATTTCAAGATGAAAAGTTACCTCTTGTTGATGAGGTAGTAGATTTAGATACTAAAATAAGAGATTTAAAAGCCAAAGGTGATCTTCTTCGTAGTGAAAGAAATAATGCTAGTGATGAAATAGGTAAATTATTTAAAGAAAAGAAAGTAGAAGAAGCTAATCAAAAAAAAGCCAGAGTTGTTGAAATAAATAATGAATTAGTAGATATAGAAAAAGAAGAAGAACAATTATCTATTGAATTAAGAGATAAAATGATGATTATTCCTCAAATGATTGATGCATCAGTTCCAATTGGAAAAGATGACTCTGAAAATGTTGAAGTAGAGAGATTTGGTGAACCAATTGTACCTGATTATGAAATACCATATCATGCAGATATTTGTGAAAGTTTAATGGGACTTGATAAAGATGCAGCTGGTCGTACTAGTGGAAATGGTTTTTATTTCTTAACAGGTGATATTGCAAGACTTCATTCAGCAATGCTTTCTTACGCTAGAGACTTTATGATAAATAAAGGATTTACTTATTGTCTTCCACCATTTATGATTAGAAGTGATGTTGTAAAAGGTGTCATGTCTTTTAAAGAAATGGAAAACATGATGTATAAAATTGAAGGAGAAGATTTATATCTTATTGGTACATCAGAACATTCTATGATAGGTAGATTTAAAAATCAAATTATTAAAGAAGAAAATCTTCCATTAACATTAACCTCATATTCTCCATGTTTTAGAAAAGAAGTAGGGGCTCACGGACTAGAAGAACGTGGATTATATCGTGTTCATCAATTTGAAAAACAAGAAATGGTTGTTATTTGTAAAATGGAAGAAGCGATGGACTGGTATAACAAAATGTGGAGTTATACAGTAGAATTCTTCAGAAGTCTAGATGTTCCAGTAAGAACCCTTGAATGTTGCTCAGGAGATCTTGCTGACTTGAAAGTAAAATCATGTGATGTTGAAGCTTGGAGTCCAAGACAACAAAAATATTTTGAAGTTGGATCTTGTTCAACACTAGGTGATGCTCAAGCAAGAAGATTAGGTATTAAAGCCAAAGGAGAAAAAGGCAATTACTTACTAGCAACTTTAAATAATACTGTTGTTGCATCACCTCGTGGATTAATTGCGGTTCTTGAAAATAATTATCAAAAAGATGGAAGCATTAGAATCCCTGAAGCATTAAGACCATATATGGGTGGAGTAAAAGAAATCAAGACAAAATAGGAATAGTTTCAAGACTATTCTTTTATTGTAATGTATTTACAAAATTTGACATTTAATATGATTTGTGGTATAATTAAGGCGTTTAAGGGGGAATAGAAATGAATACTTATGATGATTATGAAAAAGAAGTAGCAGAATATGAAAATTATTATGATAATTATAATAGTGGTTTCAATAAAAGAAACTTAATTATTAAAATAATAATTATTATAGTTTGCATAGGTTTATTAATATGGTTATTTGCCTTATTAAAAAATAATAATAGAAATATAGTATATGATGAAAATCTTCATAATAGTAATGTTGAAAAAGTAAGATTGGCAGCAGAAAAATATTTCTTTATTGATAATAATTTACCAGTAAATAATACCAAGACCATTAATTTAAAAACATTAATTGATAAAGGATTAGTAGAAGAAATAGTAGATGCTAATAAAAAAGTATGTAATGATAATAAATCAACAATATTTTTATCAAAAAATTCATCATATGTTTTAACAATTAATTTATCATGTTCTACAGATGAAAAAGAAGAAATTTTCTTTTATGATCTTACAAACTTATCATGTCAAAACTGTAATGGTAAAACCATTATGGATGGTAAAAATATTAAACCAAAAGATGATAAACCAATAGTTGAACCGGTTATAAACGAACCAGTTGTCGAATCAGGATATAGTTGTAAAGAATGGTCAAATTGGCAAAGTGAAAGAGAAGATAATGAAATGTTATCAGAAAGAGTTAGAACTCTTGTTAAAGGTGTCAAAAAAGGTGAAACAATAACTAAAAAAGTTTATGGTAATTGGAGTGAATATATTCTTAATCCTATTTTAGAAGAAGCTAACATTGAAATAGAAAAAATGGAGAAAGTTGAATCTAAATGGAGTGAAAATAAAGAAACAACATCACCAATTACAAGTTCAGATAAAATAAAAATTGTTGATACAAGAACAACAGGTGGTGAATCAAATTCTTATTGTGCATCAGGATATTCGAGATCAGGAAATATTTGTGTTAGTGATGCTATCTATACCGCTGATTTAACACCTAGTCAATATAATAGTTATTATGTTATTAATAAACCATGTAATGATTCAAAAACCGAATATCAAAATGGAAAATTTGTTCTTGTGAGAAAAGGATGTCGTTATCGACTTACTGATTCCTTAAAAACAAGTAGTAGTCCATCAGTTACTACATATGTATATCAAGAATTAGAAGAATATCCAGTAACATATTATCGTTATCGTGATGTAAAAACAGAAACAATTAAACAAGATGATATTTATACAACAGAATATTTTGAAGAAAATAATTTACCACAAGGATATGAAAAAGTTCCTGGTAGTGAAAAAAAAGAATATTCATATAAAATATCAGTATGTGAAAAATAAGGATTATTACAAAAATAATAGTCCTTTTTTTTAAATAAAAATTTTTTTTAAAAAAAATCTTTATTTTATCAAAAATGTTTGGTATAATTAATTCTAGATAGAAAGAATAGGTGTTGGATATATGGAAATGGATATTTTAGCTATATTAATGGTTGCTTTTGGATTATTTTCAATTTTATTATTTATTTTGTTTTATATTTATGCAAGGAATGCTAGAAATAAAAAAAGAGAAAATGATGATTATATACAAGAAGAACTAAGTGATGAAGATCTTGAAAAATTTAAAAATATTGATAAAGATTATGATAATTTAGTTGATGAAGACGTTGTGATGAAAGATATTGAGAACTTAAATATTCAAACAGATAATGTAGATGATTATAAAGAAGATGGTTCATTAATTAATCAAGGAATTGTTGTACAACCTCTTGAAGAAAACAAAAATGAACATGAAACAAAAAATGAACATGAAAACAATATTGAACAAGAAAACAATATGGAAGAATTTGTTCCAAAAAAGAAAAAAAATAGAAATTAATCTATTTTTTTTTAGTTTTATTAAGTATTTTTCCTACATTAAAGATTATTTTATCACTTTTTTTTATGGCAATATTTTTACCAATTGCTTTACCACCAACCATAATGCTTGAAATAATTGATGATACTATTAAGGCAACAACTGTGGGATTAAAATTAAATTTATTAGCAATAGTAATTGCTATCATAGCTCCCATGCTACCTGATACTATTCCACAAATATCACCAATGATATCATTACAGAAATTAGCAATATTACTAGCATTTTTTATTAATTTAATACTTTCTCTAGAACCTTTTATTTTATTACTTGCTTTAGCATGAAAAGTTGCTTCATCAGCAGTTAAAACAGCAGTACCAATAATATCAAAAATAATTCCAATAATAATTATTAACACAGTAATTACCAAAAGAATAATGATATTAGCATTACTAGCTATCATATTAGATAATCCACTTATTAACATACATATAATAAAAGTAATAATAAAAACTTTAATAATCCATGATTTATTTTGCATATGACCTCACTTAATTATATTTATTTTGAAGAAAAAAATCATAGGTCTTCTATGATTTGGGTAAAATTGTATGGTCTATTATAAATTAATTTTACGGCTTAGGTCGAGTTGAATTTCTCTAAATCTTACCATAGGTTACCCACCGGCCATTTCTGTTTAAAAGATTTAATTACTTTAAGTAATCACTCGATCACCACTTAGTCCGCACCACAATCTTTATAATCGGAACATTCTAGAGGTTTTCCCTTTAAAATAAGTAATATCATTATTCGCTTTTGCAAAATTTTTTTCATATAAAAATCCCAAAATTTCACTCACGACATGTGTTTTGTAAATCATTAAGTGATAAAAGGATACAGATATATGCCATTATATCTTTTCCTTAAATCTAAAATTATACATTCACCCTAATCTGGGCGAAAAAAGCAAATGTATAAAGTCTTATTCACAATTGATGGATTTTTAGCCCCATCTTCCGATATGTTATTTGACTAGAATAATGCACCACACATGATATACATAATAACATAAATCTTTAAAATTGTCAAATATTATGTTATACTACTTATATATGATTAATTACATAAAAGATTACCAAATATCATAAACTTAAATGAAGTAGAAAAGAGGTTTGTATGAGAGTAATAATAAGTGCTGGTGGAACAGGTGGTCATATTTATCCTGCCTTAAGTATTATTAATAAAATAATGATGGAAGAAGAAAATAGTGAAATACTATATATTGGTACTAAAAATCGCATGGAATCAAAAATTGTTCCCGAAAAAGGAATAAATTATATTGGTATTAATATTATTGGTATTAAAAAAGATTTAAGTATTTTGAAAGCTTTTCCTTTATTTTTAAGTTCCATAAATAAATGTAAAAAGATTATTAAAGAATTCAAGCCAGATGTTGTAATAGGTGTTGGAGGTTATGTTACCGCTCCTGTTATTTATGCCGCTCATAAATTAAAAATAAAAACTATTATTCATGAACAAAATAGTATTCCTGGTAAAACCAATAGATTCTTAACAAAATATGTTGATAAAATATTAGTATCCCTTCCAGGAAGTAAAGATTTATTTAAACATCAAAATGTTATTTTAACAGGTAATCCAAGAAGTGAAGAAGCTTATTTTGCTAAACCAATAGATAAAAAGGAATTAGGATTAAATAAGAATAAAAAATTAGTTTTAATAGTTATGGGATCTCTTGGTTCCATGACAGTATCTAATTCATTGAAAGAAATTCTACCTAAATTTAAAAATAAAGATTATGAAGTATTATTAGTTACTGGAAAAGATTATTATGATAGTTTCAAAGATATTAGTATTAATAATGTTAAAATAGTACCTTATCTAAATAATATGATAAATGTTTTAAAGAGGGTTGATGTTATGGTAACCCGTGCCGGCGCTAGTACCATTGCTGAAATACTTGCTGATAAGATTCCATCCATTTTTATACCAAGTCCTTATGTTGCTAATAATCATCAATATAAGAATGCCAAAGAACTTGAAGATAATGAAGCAGCGATAATTATTGAAGAAAAAGACTTAAATAGTGAAAATTTATTAAAAAATATTGATTTATTACTAGAAAATAGTGTATTATACAAAAAGATGCAAGAAAATCTTGGAAAATTAGCAGTTATTAATAGTTCTTCATTGATTTATGAAGAAATTAAAAAAACTATTGGAGGATAATTATGCAAGACGCTATTAAAGAGATTATATCTCTTCATTTAGGAAAAGTATTGATTAATGAAAAACTAGCTAATCATACAACTTATCGTGTTGGTGGTAAAGCAAGATGTATTTGTATTCCTAAAGGAACAGAAGAATTAATCAAACTTTTAAAGATAATTAAAGAAAAAAAGATAAAGCATATTGTTTTAGGTAATGGAAGTAATGTTTTGTTTAGTGATAATATCTATGATGGTATTATTATTAAATTAGATAATTTTAATAAAATAAATATTGATAAAAATATCATTACTGTTGGTGCAGGATATCCCTTAATTAAACTTAGTAATGATGCTATGAGAAATTCCCTAAAGGGTATGGAATTTATGGGTGGAATACCAGGAACTGTAGGTGGAGCAGTCTTTATGAATGCTGGAGCTTATGGAGAAGATACTGCATCTATTATCGAATCAGTAAAAATAATTAACAGCGATTTAGAAGTTGTTAATTTATCCCAAAAAGATATGAAATATTCCTATCGTACAAGTATGCTACAAGATCATTTGGATTATATTTGTATTGAAGCAACCTTTAAACTAGAACCAGGTGATAAAGAAGAAATAGAAAACATTATGAAAACAAGAAGAGAACAAAGAAAAGCATCGCAACCATTAAATTTTCCATCAGCAGGAAGTGTTTTTAGAAATCCTCCTAATATGTATGCGGGAAAACTTATTGAAGATATGGGACTTAAGGGTTTTACGATAGGTAAAGCTATGGTAAGTGAGAAGCACGCTAATTTCATAATTAATACTGGTAACGCTAAGGCAAGTGATATCAAAAAAATAATAGATACAATTAAAGTTAAAGCTTTATCAAAATATAATGTAAGACTTCGTGTAGAACAAAGATTAATAAATTGGGTTGGTGTAAGTGAAAAAGATAAAGAAGAAGATTAAGTTAAAAAGTATTTTAATTTTATTGGGAATAATTTTATTTATTGCATTAATAGTATATTTATTTTTAAATATGAAAATAAAAAATATCTATGTAAAAGGTATTAATTATCTTAAAGAGAAAGATATAATAATGATTAATAATTTATATAATTACCCCAAAATAAAAGATTTTAATAAAGAAGATTTTATTAAAAAAGTTAAAGAAAATCCTTTAGTAAATGATGTTAAAATAAGTATTAATCCATTTGGTAAAGTAGTAATTACTATTGATGAAAACATTCCATTATGTAGAAAAGATAATAAAGTTATTTTAAGTAATGGTAAAATAGAAGATGTTAATATTGTTGAAGAAATTCCAAATTTAATTAATGATGTTGATATCGATGTTTATGACAAATTTATCAAAAAAATGACTTTAGTTAATAAAAGTATTTTATCTAAAATATCAGAAATAGAGTATACACCATCAACTATTGATAAAGAGAAATTTCTGTTTCTAATGAACGATGGTAATTATGTATATATAACATTAAGTAAAATAGATTTAATTAATACTTATAATGAAATATATCCAACACTAGAAGGTAAAAAAGGTATTTTACACCTTGATAGTGGAAATCATTTTGAAATAAAAGAATAATGTAAAAGAGTCAAAGTAATTTGATTCTTTTTCTTTAAGATAATAAATTTAAAATAATAACATAATATTTATTGGGGGTTATTTTGTTTTTTTTAGATATAATTAAAAATTTATTTTTCTTTACAGCAAGTTATTCTAATAATTTATTCCCTGATCCATTAAGTAGTGAAGATGAAGAAAAATATTTAAGATTAATGAAAGAAGGAGATAAGGAAGCCAGAAACAAATTAATAGAACATAATTTAAGATTAGTAGCCCATATTGTTAAGAAATTCGATCATAAAGTAGGGGATCAGGATGACTTGATAAGTATAGGAATTATTGGTTTAATTAAAGGTATTGATACTTATGAAATAAATAAGAGTGTTAAACTAACTACTTATGCATCTCGTTGTATTCAAAATGAAATATTAATGTACTATAGAACAAATAATAAGAATAATAAAAATATTTCAATTAATGAAAGTATTGGTTTTGATAAAGAAGGCAATGAAATAACAATTCTCGATATTTTAAAAAGTCCTAAACCAGATTTTGCAATGGATTTGCAAACCAAAGAAAATATTAAATTATTAAATAAATATATTAATGTTTTAAATGATCGAGAAAAAGATATTATAAGAAGAAGGTATGGTCTTGGAAATATTAAAGAACAAACCCAAAAAGCAATTGCTAAAGAGATGAATATATCTAGAAGTTATGTATCTCGTATTGAAAAGCGAGCTTTAATTAAAATGCTACGAGAATTTATAAAAAATAAGAATATTACAGATTAGTATTCTTTTTTTTATTTTTTTGTGTTATAATTCTTATGATAGGGTGAATATATGAAAAATAAAAAGGGTCAAGCTTTAATTGAGTTTATTCTTATTTTACCAGTACTTTTATTAATTTTATTTATGATAATTGATTTTGGTAAAATAATTCTTTGTAAGAATCACTTAGAAAATACCTTATCAAATGTGGTAACATTAAAAGAAAATAATGGTGATATTAATACATATTTATCTCAAGATGAATATAAAATTACTTATAAAATAGAAGATAATAAAATAATTTTAGAAACTAAACTAGATTTAATTACCCCAGGACTTAAAAATATTTTAAAGAATCCTTATAAAGTTACAGTAGAAAGAAGGATTATTGATGAATAAAAAAGGTCAAAGTTTAATTATTTTTGTTATTTTATTACCAGTAATTCTTTTATTTGTGATATATGTTATCGTAGCAAGTAATAATTATTTAGAAAAGAATCATTTAAGAATGATGGTTAATGATAATTTAAAAATAATTCTTAATAAAGATATTAAAGATTTAGATAAAATAAATAATACTTTAAAAGATGATGATAATGAAGTGTTAGTAAATATCGATAATGATATTATTAAAATAAATGTTAAAAGTTTAAAAAAGGGGTTATTTAATAATATTTATAAAATATCTGAAATAAAAGTAAGTTACTGTGGTAACTTCATAACTAAAGAAATTTATGAATGTTCATAGAGGTGTGATATGAAAAATAAAGGAATGATAATTACTATTAATAGTGGTAAAGGTGGCGTTGGAAAAACAATTTTTGCAACTACTTTAGCAGGAGTATTTTCTTATTTAAAAAAGAAAGTATTATTAATAGATATGGATTTATCTAGTGGAGGAATTAGTGTACTACTTGATATTCCAAAAGGAAAAACAATCTATAATTTATTTGATGATATAATCAATAATCGTTATAAAGATGAAGATGCTTATGTTTATAAATATGATGATTATGTATCAGTTCTTGCATCATGCAAGGATCCAAGAGAAGCCTCTAAAATCGATAGTAATGTTTTAGAACAAATAATTAATATTTATAAAAATCATTATGATTATATTGTAATTGATACAACCCATATTCCAAATAGAGATACTTTATTATCTCTTGATATGGCCGATGTAATTCTTTATTTAATTGGAGATAATCCACAAGAACTTAAAAATACTTCTAATTTATTAAGTATTTTAAAAGATTTAAATAAAGATAATGTTAAAGTTATTTTAAATAATTCATATAAAGAAGAAAATAATTATTTCTCTAAATATGATATTAAAAGTGTTATAGAACATAATATAGATTATATCTTACCAAAATCATTATATGTTAAAAATATTAATCAGTATTTAATGGAAGGTAAAATCTTAATCTTAAATAATAAATTATCTTTTAAAAGTGATAAAGATAAAGAATTACTTATTAAATTAGCGAAAGATGTTGGTGATATCGATGAATAATAGTTTATTAAAAGAATTTAATATAGAAGATGTTAAAGAAACGAAAATTATTAATGATTATGATATTATCAAAGATAAAGAACTACTTGATGAATTAAGAAAAAAAATAATTGAAAATATTATTGATAATAAAAAAGGTCCTAATGAAACACAGGAAGATTTTATTAATAATATTATTGATAAAACTATTGAAGGTCGTGATTTAACTAATTTAGAAAGAAGTCATATTTATAATATGATTGATAATGAAATCAATGGTTATGGTCCTTTAAATGAACTATTAAATGATGATAACATCAGTGAAATAATGGTTAATAGTCCTAATGAAGTTTATGTAGAAATAGATGGTAAAATTATAAGAGATGAAACGGTATCTTTTATTAATGATGAACATATATTAAGAATTATTACGAGAATGGTAGGGCCTCTTGGAAAGACCATAGATTCATCAAATCCGATGGTCGATTCCCGTCTTTCTGATGGATCAAGAATAAATGCTATTATTCCACCATTGTCTATTAATGGACCAGTGTTAACCATCCGTAAATTTAAAAGAAATTTATCAAGTATTGATGATTTACTTCGTAATGGTACACTAACTCGCGATATGGCAGAATTCTTGGAGTCATCGATAAAATCAAAATTAAATATTATTGTGTGTGGTGGTACTGGTAGTGGTAAAACAACTATTTTAAATATTTTATCTAGTTTTATTGGTGAAGATGAAAGAATTATTACCATAGAAGATGCCGCAGAACTAAAACTGTCTCAAAAACATGTAATTCCCTTAGAGACAAGAGGATCAAACTATAAAAGTGATGGGGAAGTTACTATGAGAGATTTAGTTCGTAACTCTCTTCGTATGAGACCAGACAGGATTATTGTTGGAGAAGTAAGAGGTAGTGAAGCCTTTGATATGTTACAAGCGATGAACACAGGTCATGAAGGAAGTTTAACTACACTTCACGCTAATGGTGCAATAGATGCTCTAAATAGACTAGAAACAATGGTTTTAATGGGAAGTATGGAAATACCAGTTCCCGCAATAAGAGATTATATTAAAAATGCATTAGATATCGTCATTGTCTGTGAACGACTTACTGATGGAAGAAGAAAGATAACTAGTATCAATGAAATCACAGGAATAGATAATAATGGTGAAATAAAATTAAGTGAAATATATAAATTTAAACAAACAGGATTAACAAAGAATAATGAAGTAATTGGGGAATTTATGATGTTAAATAAAAACCCTAAAGTATATGAAAAAATGAAAAATAGAGGGTATGATTTAACAAAGAATAATAAAAAGAAGTAGGAGGGATAATATGTCATTTTATAATGTAATTAGATTGATTGTTAATTTAATTATCTTATTAATGGTAATAGTAGCTTTTATTTGGTTTTATCTTGAAACTAAAAAAGAAAAATTAAATAAAAGATTAAAAAAATATTCTATTAGTAAAGTAAATGATGATAGAAGCTTATTTGATATGATAAGAAATATCTTTATAAAATGGCGTAATAACTTTAATAAATTATTAAAGAAAAGTCCTACACTTGTTAAATATTCTAAAGGATATAGTAAATTTATTGATAAAAATAAATCTAATATGGAAGAGATGGATTTTGTATCAACGAAATTTATCTTAGGAATTTTAGTTGTTATTATTTTAATAGTTAGTTATGTTATTCAATATAATACAATTACTTTTTTTGAGATAATACTTGCCTTTATTTTAGGTTTCTTCTCATTAGATGTCTTCTTAATAAGTAGAAGAAAATTTGTTAAAAAAAGAATGGAAAATGATTTACTAAAAGCTATCACGATTATGAATAATTCCTTTAAGTCAGGTAGAAGTATTATTGAGACTATTGAAATAGTTTATAAAGAAATTGATGGCCCTTTAAAAGAAGAATTTGAAAGAATGTATCATGATTTAAATTATGGACTTGATTTAGAAACTGTTTTTGAAAGATTTGAAAACAGAGTTAAATTAAAAGAAGTAGGATATATTACAACATCTTTGATGATTTTAAATAAAACAGGTGGTAATATTGTATCAGTATTCTCATCTATTGAAAAAACAGTCTTTAATAATAAAAAGTTACAAGATGAATTAAATAACTTAACTAAAGCATCAAAAGCTTTATATCACATATTAACGGTAATTCCTTTTATCTTAGGTATTGTTATTTATTTCCTAGATCCAACATATTTTAACCCATTAATATCAAATCCTTTAGGAATCATTGTGATATTATTAATAGTTGCTATGTATCTTGTATATATCTTTGTTGTATCTAAAATTATTAAGTTAAAGGAGTCTAACTATTAAAAGTCAATAGTAAATTTAGAATTTTAATAGTTTCTCAAATAATTGGAAAAAATCCCATGCCAAAGGA
>CACZTI010000010.1 GCA_902783985.1 uncultured Erysipelotrichaceae bacterium
AGTCATTGGAAAAATATTATTTAAAGTAATCGTATTATTATTTGTTTGTTCTGTACTAAAATATATTCTTCCAGTATTTAATGTATTAGCAGAACCTGTTCTTGTATAATTAAAAAAGGCATATGTTGTTCCACCTACTAATAATATTAAGGTAAATATTCCTATTACTAAAAACATTTGTTTATAACTTTTTATTAAAAATTTGTTTTTCTTTTCTTCCATATATTCTCTCCTACTATTTAATAATATCAAAAAAAGTACTATATTTCAAGCACTTTTAGATACTCCAATATCAATTTACCCTTTTCACTTTGATATTTTTCTTACATCACTATCGACCAAAGGTCGATAAATCACAGGAGTTATTTTTTAACTACTTGTTTTTACAACATAAGGTTTAGTAGAAGTCCCATCTCCTCCATCTTCAAACTCTGTTCCAAGTTTAAGTGAAACGACGGGACGAAGACCGATAGTGCTATTCACACAATAGTTGATCAAGTTGCCATAGCTGTTCACAAGGAACTCGCCGGCGTTGTTGCTGCTGAAGTTGTCAGTCGACAAAGACCAGTAATAATTTCCTGTATATAAATAATATGATGTATTACTTGTTGTTGAATTTCCTGCTGCTCCTGCTAAGATTATTTCATCTGCTGTTAATAACCCTACTGGATATTTTAATTTTGCTTCTTGGTTACTTACACTAAATCTATCTGTTACATTCTCACATTCCATACTTGGTATATTTATTGTACTATACCAATTACTATTATTAAATCTATTCCATGTTCCAAAATATAAATATGTAGATAAACTTCCTCCATTTGGATTCCATCCACTTTGATTATATGTGTTACTACTTCCTGTTTCTTTATAACTTCTATCATTACAATATATCGTATCTTCTAAGTATTCTTGATAATTTGTTTTACTTGCATCTTCTTCATTCGTTAAATTTGTTTTAAACCAATTTTCTATCTCTGTTTTGGCTTTTGAATCCGTTCTATTTAATACATAACTTGCATTTTTTGCTTTTGTGGTAGTTGAGCCTGTTCCTGTCATTTTATATAATGCATCTTCTATTGTATCTCCATTTGTTAATGTTATATAATACTTTGAGGTTCCATTTACATAATATACATATCTTAACGATGTACATGTTGCATCTGATGTAGTTGCATTACAACTATAATGATGGGTTGTATCAGGGGTTGTTACACTTGCATCTGTTAATTCATAGTGATCAGTTACCCACGTTGCAGTATTCCCAAATAACGCATTTGTTGTCCATCCTGATGAATTATATGCGTATCTTTGATTATACATATATCCTACATCTGACATACTATCAATATTTGTATTAAATGCACTTGTACTTGCAAGTTGTCTTGATGCTCCAGTGGTATTTTCGCATGTTTTTCCATCTCCTGTTGCAACTCCATTATATATCATTTTAATTCCACCAGTATTTGTTGTTCTTACTATTTGCCAACAAAAACCTCCAAAGATAACGTTATTATTAGTTACTGCTCCTCTATAATAATATATTGGATTTACATCTCTCTCTGTTCCTGGTAAAATATATAATCCTTTTCCGTTAGTATCACTTGATTTATTTCCAAAGTTAATTTGAGTTGTTGTATTAACTTCTTTTATAATTTGTCCTACTGCCGTTAATGGTTCTTTTACCCATATTCCAGGTTTTGCTTCTCCTTTCACTTTGAAACTTACTCCAGTTGACTGCAAACTATTCCAATCGGTTGTTGAAATAACAGTTTTCCCTGTAGTTACTGTTCCATCTGTATATCCTGTTGGTGCATTTGATTGATCATTTGGGGTATCAGTAATTAAAAGATTATCGGCATCAATAAAAGCTTTTATGGTTACTGTTCCATTTACTACATCTGTTCCACTTTTAATATATCCTGCAAGTAAATACTTTCCTGTTTCAATATCTGTTATTATTTTATGATTAGTATTATTAATTACTGTATCAGTTCCTTCTGCTTTATACATTGATGTATCTTTACTATTTCTTGCTGTATAATAATCAACATTTTCTGTTAATGCTACATTATTTTCAGTAATATTTACATCCATTATTAAACTAATTGGTACATTGGCTGTTCTTGTTACTTCATCTATTGTTAATAAATATTCTATTCCCTCAGAATAAGTAGTATCTCCGGTAAAAGTTACTACCAATGTACCATTTGTACTTGTATCAGCAAGTGCTTGTTCTTTTGTCATTGGAAATATATTATTTAATGTTATTGTATTTTGATTAGTTTGTTCCGTACTAAAATAAATTCTTCCAGTATTTAAGGTATTTGCTGGTCCTGTCCTTGTATAATTAAAGAATGCATATGTTGTTCCACCAACCAATAATACTAATGTAAATATTCCTATTACTAGAAACATTTGTTTATAACTTTTTATTAAAAATTTGTTTTTCTTTTCTTCCATATATTCTCTCCTACTGTTCAATAATATCAAAAAAAGTACTATATTTCAAGTACTTTGAATTATTTTAATACTTAATTTACACTTTTCACAATATCTAGTTATCACTTTTCACTTTGCTATTTTTCTTTCAAATTCTTCTAATAACTCTTTATTTTCTTCGAAGGAAGATAAATCTACTCTTTTTATATTAGTTTCATCAGCAAAATCAAAAATAATACTACCTAATTGTTTATACATTTCTTTAGCATTAATAAAGTAATCTCCTTCAGCTACCAAGTCACCTGATAAATCAATAATTTGTGGAGTGGTATCTTTATACATTACATTATATTTATGTTTATTTTTAGAATTCGCTTCTATTAAATCTTCTTGAGCTATTCTATTATCTGCAAGTTCTCTAACTGCAAGTAATAAATTTTTTAAAATTATTAATACTTTTTGATAATCTTTTTTAGATAATTTTTCTAATTTTTGATGATTCATATGATATGGAATTATTATTCCTGGACTAATACCATTTATTTTAGAATTAACATCTTTCAAAGTTACAATACCTTCTGGTAATTTAGTAAGTTTTATATTTTTTTGCATACCTGATAAATATTCTATTTGATCACGATTATTAAAATCTTCTCTTTGATCAGGAAACTTATAATGATCTTCAACTACTTCTCTAGCAAGTATAGGATCATTAATTTTTAATAAATTATATAAACTATTATCTAATTTAATTAATTTATCTTTATATGTAAACACTGTCCCAAAAAAACCTTTACCTAATGTTTTACCATTATCAATTATATTTTTTAATTCTTCTGGTGATACTTTAAGTTCTCTCATTATTACTCCTTTTCTAAGATATTTTTAATACCTTTAGCTACTCTTTTATCAACATCTTTAAAATGACCCCCATCATTTAAAGTAAATACTACATCAATATTTTTATTTTTTAAATAATTATATGTTTCTATCATTTTATCATATATTGTTTTTAATAATTCATTACTTGAATTTTTTTCTTTATCTCCAAGTGATAAATATATTTTATCTGGTATATAAAAACTATTTTCTTTCATATACTCTATAAAATTAGGATACCATAGTGATGGAGATGCTGCAACTATTCTTTGAAATTTATTTGTTTTATATAAAGAATAAATAGCGAATAAGCCTCCTAGAGAATAACCAGATAAAATATAGTAACATGGTTTAATATTTAATTTATCCACTATTTTGGGGATAATTATATTAATAAGTTCTAATAAATATTTATCTGCTTCTCCCATATAATTATCATTTTTAAAAATTGGTTTTATTTTCCAAGGAGACATTTCTCTATCCCAATCAATATTTGATATATTTACTAAAATAAAATTTTTAATATTTAAATTAAGACACTCCCTATATAGATTTTCTCCATTATCATTATAACTATTATTGATAATTAATGGTATATTATCTTTTATTTCATCATAATAAATATTAATTATTTTATTATTAATTTGCAGTTTTTCCATTTTTTTCTAATTCCTTATGTACTTTTTTCCATTCTTTTATTTTATCAAGTCTTTCTTTAAACTTTATTTCATTTCCTTTAACACCAGGATTATAGTATGTTTTACCAATTAATGATTTAGGAAGACAATCCATGGTAGTTAATTTATCTTGAGTATCATGAGCATATTGATATCCCTTACCATAATCTAATTCCTTCATTAATTTAGTAGGAGCATTTCTTATAACTAATGGTACTGGTTCAGATAAAGTTTCTTTAGCATCATGGGAAGCCATCATATAAGCAACATCACAAGAATTTGATTTAGGAGCAAGTGACATATAAATAACTGCTTCAGTTAAATGAACTGAACACTCTGGCATACCAATAAAATGACAGGCATGATAAACATTTATCGCAACATTTAAAGCATTGGTATCAGCTAACCCTATATCTTCTGATGCAAACCTTGTTATTCTTCTTGCTATATATAAAGGGTCTTCTCCACCTTCCAACATTCTTGCAAGCCAATAAACAGCAGCATCAGGATCACTATTTCTCATGGATTTATGTAAAGCCGATATTATATTATAATGTTCTTCACCATTTTTATCATACATTAAACTTTTTCTTGATAGACTATCTAATATTCTTTCTTTGGTAATAGTTATTACCCCATTTTTATTAGTATCACTATTAATTATTATCATATCAAGCATAGATAAAGCATTTCTTGCATCTCCATTAGCAAAACTTGCAATTAACTTTAAATTATCATCTGATATATCAATCATTTCTTCACCATAACCTTTTTTATCAGTTATCGCTCTTAGAAGTAATGAATAAATATCATCTTCACTTAACTCTTTTAAAACAAAAACACGACAACGTGATAAAAGAGCGTTATTTACTTCAAATGAAGGATTTTCTGTAGTAGCTCCAATCAAAATAATGGAACCTTTTTCAACATATGGTAGAAAGGCATCTTGTTGAGCTTTATTAAATCTATGTATTTCATCTACAAAAACAATGGTTCTAACACCTAATCTTTTATTTTTATCAGCATCTTCCATAACAGTTTTTATTTCTTTTATTCCTGATGTTACTGCTGAAAAAGTAATAAATTCTGATTTTGTTTTCGTAGCAATAATTCTTGCAAGAGTGGTTTTACCAACACCTGGTGGTCCCCAAAATATCATTGATGTTATATTATCACTTTCAATCATCCGTCTTAGTATTTTACCTTCTCCAATTAAATGAGTTTGTCCAACAAATTCATCAAGAGAAGTTGGTCTCATTCTTGCAGCAAGAGGAACTGATAATTTATTTTCAAATAGAGATTGTTGTTCCATAAATCCTCCAATTCATTTATTATTATACTATAATTATTATTTTTGAACAATAAGAAGAAAAAGAATCAAATTACTTTGACTCTTCTTCAATAACTTTCATTACATCTTCACATGATAAATTAGTACATTTAGCAATAATTTCGATAGGAATATTTTCTTTATGCATGTTGATTATGATTTCATGTTGTTTTTCTTTTTTTCCACTATCATAACCAATATCATAACCACTATCATAACCATTACTGTAGCCTTCTTCACGATAAACTTCTTCATCCATTTGTCTTAACTCTTCATCACTTGGTCTACAATATAGTTTGATTTCATAGTCATCA
>CACZTI010000011.1 GCA_902783985.1 uncultured Erysipelotrichaceae bacterium
ATTGTTCTTGTAAGTTACCATAAACCCTCCTTTCAAATGGTGTATGGTAACATAGGTACTATGTCAAAAAATGTCGAATTTTGTCGAAAAGTAAAAAAATAGTAATTTTTTGATATTACTATTATTAATAATCAACTAATTTTATAACGAAATAATTATTAACAATATTGTGGATAAAAGTATTAGTGATATCGATATTCTTTCAGTTATTGATAGTTTTTCTTTTAAAAGATTAACACTTAAATAGTTAGTTAATATCGAATACATTGATGTTATTGGAGATATATAGATTATATCCCCTAATCTAATAGCAAGGGAATAGAATACATTACCTATTGGTGTTAGAATACTTCCTTTAATAATATCTTTATTTAATTTATGAAGTTTATCTTTTTTAAAAAATAATACTACTAGAAATCCTAAACTAGTTAATAAGTATACGATACCTTTATAATAATATAATTCATAAATAGATAAATTATTATTATAGATATCTTTTTCAAAGTAAGTAGAGAATGCTATTAAAAACATATAAATTATGGCATAAATAATACTTCTTTTATGAGATTTATGATTAGTATCTTTAGATGATGTTTTTGATAAAATAATAATACATACAGTGATAATCATTGATAATAAAATACTAATAAATGATGGTTTCTCATGAAGAAGAGTAATTCCTAAATAAATAGTAACTATAGGGTAAGCTGCCATAATAGGACTTACAATTGATAGTTTACCTTTACTTACAGCATAGTAAATAGCTATAGAAGCTGCTAAATCACAAAATATTACTGGAGAAAAAATTAAAAAATGAGTGATATTAAAACTTGTAAATAAGGAAATATTAAAAATAATAGTAAATAATAAATAAATTAATGATTTAATAAAATATTGATAAAAATAAATATTTATCTTATCTAATTTAGTAGATAATCGTGAACAATTAATCTCACCAAATGACCAAAAGATAACAACTAATAATGATATAATAATACTTAGTAACATACTCTTCACCTATCATAATAGATTTATCATAAATTAGGTATCTTGTCAATTATGTATACTCTCTTTACAAAAAATATTTTTTTCTTTATAATTAAATATATGTTATGGAGGATATGATGGGAAAGAAAAAATTTAGAGACCGAAGGGATGCTAAAAGAATAAAGATGCCAGCTATGATGAGGCTTTTAACTTATTTAACAGATAGACAGGATGCAGATGTATATATTAATAGAAAAGTTGATGTAACTGATCTTGTAAAATATATGAATAAAAAGAAAAAAGAAAATACAGGTATTACCTATTTTCATGCATTTTCAATTGCTATTAGTAAAGTTATTTATAATAGACCAAAACTTAATAGATATATTATTAATCATAATTGTTATCAAAGAAATGATGTTATTTTAACTTTTACAGCTAAAGTAGATTTTTCTGATAATGCTAAGGAAGTTATGAGTTTAATTAAAGTAGCTCCTAATGATAATATTAATACTTTAGGTAAAAAGATTAAAGATAAAGTAGATACTTTTAGAAATAAAAAAGAACAAAATAGTTCGGATGATTCTTTAGATATGTTAGATAAATTTCCTAATTGGATGCTAAAATATATTATTGCACCTGGAGCTAAATTTATGGATCGACATGACTTATTACCAAAAAGTTTAAATAATGATTTAATCTATAATAGTACGGTTATTCTATCTAATTTAGGTAGTATAAAGTGTGGTGCTATATATCATCATTTAACTAACTTTGGAACTAATGGTATCTTAATAACTATTGGTGATATTCATAAAGAACCAGTAGTTATGGAAAATGGTAAAATAGAGGTTCGTGATGTAGTTGAATTTGGAATTAACTTAGATGAAAGAATAGCAGATGGTGTATATTTTTCAAAAGCTGTTAACCTATTTGATTATATCTTAAGAAACCCAGAATTATTGGAAGGAAATGCAAATGATGAAATTCTTGAAAAAAAAGACTTTGAATACTAATTTAATAGAAAAATATTATCCTAATTTACATAGTCACTTAGAATACAAAAATGAAATGATATATGAACACTTTTTAGATACCGCTAAAGAACATCCTAATTATATTGCTTATGAATATTTTGGAAGAGAGGTAACTTATCAAAAATTTGTTAAAAATATTGAAAAATGTGCAAAAGCCTTGAAAGCCATTGGTGTTACGGAAGGTGATGTAGTAACTCTTTGTCTTCCTAATATGCCAGAAGCGATTATAATGTTTTATGCTATTAATATGATAGGCGCAATTTCTAATATCATTCACCCATTATCAAGTGAAAATGAAATCTTAGATTTTCTTAAATTATCAAATAGTAAAGTTATTGTAACTATTGATATTGCTGTTAGTAAAATAGTTAATATTTTATCAGAATCAAAACTTGCTAATATCATTGTTACAAATGCTTCTGAAAATATGAAATTTGATAAGAAATTTTTGTATTATTTGGCAAGAGGAAGAAAGATGCATCTTCCAGAAATTGATATTATTACCATGTGGCAAGATTTTTTAGTACTTGGAGATAATTATATTGGACCATTTGTTTCTAAAAGAGATATGAATGATCCTGCTGTTATATTATATAGTGGTGGAACTACTGGTATTCCTAAAGGAATATTATTATCTAATTTAAATTTTAATGCACTAGCTATGCAAGCAAAAGAAATTGTTATGCCAAAACCTAAAGAGATTATTTTAGCAATTATGCCAATATTTCATGGATTTGGATTAGGAGTATGTCTTCATACAACTTTATGTGTTGGTATGAAATGTATTTTAATTCCTGAATTTAATCATAAGAAATTTAAGAAATTAATTAAGAAATATCATCCTAATTTTATAGTTGGTGTCCCTACTTTATTTGAGGCTTTAACCAATGCTAAATTTAAAAAGAATGAATTATCTTGTATTACTAATATTATTTCTGGTGGTGATACTCTAAATCCTAATTTAAAGAAAAAAATAGATGATTTCTTAATGAAATATGGTTCTTCTGCTAAAGTTCGTGTTGGATATGGATTAACGGAAAGTACTGCAGCTACAGTACTATCTATCCCTACAGAAATGAGAGAGGGTTGTATTGGAATACCTTTCCCTGATATGGAATGCAAGATTGTTAAACCAGAAACCCACAGTGAAGTAGAAAATGGTGAAGAAGGAGAAATATGTTTCTCTGGTCCTACTGTTATGTTAGGTTATCTTAATGAAACAAAAGAAACGATGCAAACTTTAAGACAACATGATGATGGTAAAATATGGTTACATACAGGAGATATGGGATATAAAGATGATGAAGGAATGATTTTCTTTAAACAAAGAATTAAAAGAATTATTATATCTAGTGGATATAATCTATACCCTTCATACATTGAAAGTATTATTGATAAACATCCTTCTGTTAACTGTTCTGTTGTAATTGGAATACCACATCCATATAAAGTCCAGGTTGCTAAAGCGTTTATTGTATTAAATCCTGGTTATAAACCTAATAATGAAACACTTGATTCAATAAAGAAATTTGTTAGTAAAAACATTGCAAAGTATTCCCTACCATATCAATATGAATTTATTGATAGTATTCCGAAAACTAAAATAGGAAAAGTGGATTATACTTCATTAGAAAAAAAGAAGAATCGATAATTATCGATTCAAAAGATAAACTGCAAGATTTAAATAGGTAGCGAATAATACCCATATAAGATATGGTATTTGAAGATAAGCTGCCTTTTTATTTACCTTATAGTAACATAAAATAGTATAGGCTACTAATAAATCTAAAACAATTATGATAATAAAAGCAAAAAGACGTAATTCTAGACTGAAAAATATTGGACTCCATAGTAAATTAACAAATAAGCTTAATAAATATATTTTAAGACAACAATCAGAATGTACATCATTTTCTTCATATATTAAGTAACTGCTAATACCCATTAAAACATAAAGAATAGTCCATACTATGGGAAAGAGCCATCCTGGAGGAGATAATGGTGGTTTATCTAGTAAACTAAATTTACTAAAGGAATTAAGCGTTAATAAACTAGATATTAATCCTACAACTAAGGGAATAATAATACTAATAATTAAAGACTTATTAATATTTAATTTTTTTAACATTTTATCACCAATAAAATATATGATAATAAAACAATATTAGAACTACCTAATATTGTTTTCTATTTCAAAATCTAATAAATAATTATATACTTCACCATATGATAAATTATCATAATTATTTACATAATCAAATAAACCATTTATTCCTTCATAATTATTATCTTTTATTTTATCATATTCTTTATTTGTTAATAGGCAAGCATTATAAAATAAATTAGCATAACGATATCCAAATTTATCTATTAAATATTTATAAGTATCTATTTCACTTTTAAACATCATTTTTCTAGTCTCTTCTATTCCAAAGATATTAGTAAGAATTGTAGCAATATTCTCTTCTCTTTCATAAATAAATGATGGTTTTATATCATATTTAATTGATAAGAATTTAATTTCCTGATTAATAAATCCTTTAATTAAGAATGATGGATTTTTAATTACTAAATCAAAAATAAAATACATGATAATATCTTCATATAAATTATTTAAATCATAACCATTATCACACATATATTTAATATATGATGAAAGGTTTTTACATCTTGCTTCATACTTTTGGGTATTATAGTTTGGCATTAGTTTTAAAGAGTCAATTAATTCTTCATTAGAATTTGAAAGATATATTTTATCAAACAAAGTAACACCAAAAGGATACTTTGTATCATTAGTAGTAATGATATTATCATAATTAATATTATTTAATTTATCTAATTGATCTTTATCTAAATATTTTTCATATTCATGAATAAAAATATCAATATATTTTTTTAAGATATCTTTAAAAAAATCTTTCTTCATTTTGACCCTCTAACAAAATAAATATATCATATTTTAGATAGGAAATGTTAATAATAGACAAATGTTAACAAAAGAATTTTTTTATAAAAAAAATTGTTGAAATGCAACAATTAATTTTCAAGTGGCTGCCCCAGTTAGATTCGAACTAACGCATGCTGGAGTCAGAGTCCAGAGCCTTACCGCTTGGCTATGGGGCAATAAGTTATTTAGAAAGATATTTATTAATATCAACTAAATTTTGAGTATATTTGGTTTTCTTTAGGGATATTTTTATAATATTTTCATTCATTTCTTGATATAGATTATTAGCTTTCTTGATAAAATCTGTTGTTGGTAATAGTTTATTCATTGACATATCTTCATGGTTTTTCATATATGTTTCTATTTGTCTATCAAGTTTATATATTCTACTTAATAATATGCGATCTTTATCAGGAAGAACATTACGATACATATAAATCACCCTTACAAATTATTATATCATAAATTGACAAATTTCTTTACATCTTTTTTTAAAAATAGTAAAATTGAATTGAGGTGATGAAATGAACTATGTAATTGCAATTGATGGACCTGCTGGAAGTGGTAAAGGAACTATCACAAAGATTGTTGCTGATAAACTTAACTTAGTTTATATTGATACTGGTGCAACATATAGGTGTGTGGCACTTGCTTCTTTACGAAATAATATCAAATTAGAAGAAACAGATAAAATTATTAATCTTGCTAAAACATTAGATATTGATTTTGATGTTAATGGGCATACTTATTTAAATGGGGAGGATGTTAGTAATTTAATTAGATCTCATGAAGTAACGAATATTGTATCCCCTGTATCAAGTATTCCTGAAGTAAGAGAAATTATGGTTGATTTACAAAGAAAAATGGCAAATAATAAGAATGTCATTATGGAAGGAAGAGATATTACAACGGTAGTATTCCCAGATGCTAAATATAAGTTTTATTTAGATGCGGATGTAATGGAGCGCGCTAAAAGAAGATTTAAACAAAATGAAGAAATGGGAATAGAATCAAATTTAGATGATATTATAGAAAGTATTAAAAAACGAGACTATAATGATATGCATAAACCAGTAGGTGCTTTAAAAAGAACTAATGATCAAATATACATCGATACAACTCATTTAACAATTGATGAAGTTGTCGAAGAAATACTTAAAAATATCAAATAAAAAACTTATTAGAATTTCTAATAAGTTATTTTTATATAAAAAAAATCCTTAGCGACGTCCTATTTTTGCATACACTATCTTCGGCGTAACTGGGCTTAACTTCTGTGTTCGGGATGGGAACAGGTGTACCCCCAGTGCTATTATCACTAAGAAAATTTTTAACATAATTAAATAAATTTTAGAAAATAGTTCTTTCAAAACTTGAATAATGTGTTCATCAAATTATAACAATATAGTTAAATCCTCGATCTATTAGTACTAGTCAACTCAAC
>CACZTI010000012.1 GCA_902783985.1 uncultured Erysipelotrichaceae bacterium
CAACATTTGCTTGTCCAAATGAAACAGATAGTTTTTCTGTAAGTAATGAAAAAGCAAAATTAAAGTATCCCGTAGGATTGTTAACAGTAGATGAAATAATTCTAGCAGGAGCAGCAGGGAATTCATATACAACTAATACTTCATATTATTTAAATACAGGGAATTATTATTGGGGGCTTTCTCCGTCTTATTTCGGCTACAGCGGCGATGCTTTCGGGTTCAATGTGAACTACTCTTCAGGCAATTTGAACTACAACAATGTCTACAATACTTTTGGTGCTCGTCCTGTTATTTCCCTAAAATCAGGAACGGAATTTGAAAGTGGAGGAGATGGAACTCCAACTAAACCTTATGTGGTTAAGTATGATTTATAATTAAGAATAGGAAACTATTCTTTTTTCTATTGAATAAGATATTAAAAATTAGTATAATATTTAATGTTAAGGTGATTTATGGATATATTAAAGATATATTTGTTATTTTGGATTTTTGCTATTCTTGGTTGGATTATGGAAGTAATAGTTTGTTCAATATCAGATGGAAAATTTAGTAATCGGGGATTTTTAATTGGACCATATTGTCCAATATATGGTTTTGGTGGAATATTAATGTTTCTTTTTAAAGATTTTAAAGATAATCCTTTTATATGTTTTATATTATGTATGATATCATGTAGTATTTTGGAATATCTTACAAGTTACTTAATGGAACTGATATTTAAAGTTAGATGGTGGGATTATTCTAATGATAAATTTAATATTAATGGAAGAATATGTCTTCGTAATGCTTTAGCTTTTGGAGCTTTGGGATTAATATTATTAAGATATATTTTACCAGTATTTAGTGGTTTTCTTGATAATTTAAGTAATACTACTATATATATTATTTCTAGTATATTATTTATTATTACAATGATAGATTTAATTATATCTTATAAAGCAATGAATAAAATAAAGAATTTAATTAGTAAAAATATTAATAAATTTAAAAATATCGATGCTACCAATACTATTAAGAAAATAATTAAGAATAATTTAAATATATCTTATTTAGAAAAAAGAATTATATCTGTATATGATATTGTTAATAAATTTAATAAGAAAAGAAATTATATGCCTTTATTAATTGTTGTTGTTACATTTCTAATATTAGGTATTATCTTAGGATATATTTATAATAATTATAATATTATCTATTTATCAATATCAATTGGGGTATTATTATCATTCTTAATTAAAGAAAAGAGGGATAAAGATGAAGATAATGGCAAGTGAAGATGATTTTTTAAAACTTAGAGAAAATAATTTAATGTTATCTGATAAAGATATTAAAATATTGGAAGAAAATGGTCTTAATTATTTAAATTATAAAAGTTTAAGTGAACTTATTTTTGCTATTAATCAAACATTGTTATATCAAGAAAATGATAGTTTAGAGAATTTAAGTATGAAATTAGAGGAGTATAATTATTATAATTATATTAATAAATAATGATAGAGTATTTAGTTATAATTAATATAATAAGTTTTATTCTTTATGGTATGGATAAATATCTTGCTGTAAAGAAAAAATATCGCATTAGTGAAATAAGTTTATATGTTGTATCTTTAATTGGGGGATGTTTTATGGGAATAATAGGAATGAAAGTATTTCATCATAAAACAAGGAAAATATCATTTTGGATAGTTAATATTATTTCGATTATTTTATGGATTTATATAATAATAGAGGGAAGGTAATTATGAAAGATTTAAAAGTAATATTTATGGGAACACCAGAATTTAGTGTACCAGTATTAAATGAATTGATAAAGAATTGTACTGTAATAGGGGTTGTTACACAACCTGATAAAATAGTTGGTAAAAATAAAGAGAAATCTTTTAGTCCAATAAAAGAGGTTGCTATAAGTAATAATATTCCGGTTTTTCAACCAGAGAAAATAAGAAGGGAATACGAAGATATTCTAGGGATGAACCCTGATATCATTATTACTTGTGCTTATGGACAAATAATACCTGAAGTAATTCTTAATTATCCTAAATATGGATGTATTAATGTTCATGCATCTCTTCTTCCAAAACTAAGGGGAGGAAGTCCTTTACATCATGCGGTTATTGATGGATATGACAAAACAGGTGTTACCATTATGTATATGGATAAAGGTATGGATACTGGAGATATTATAGAACAAGAAGAAATAAAGATAAGTGATAGTGATACCGTTGGTACTATTCATGATAAATTAAGTGTAATAGGTAGTTCCTTATTAATTAAAACATTACCTAGTATTATAAATGGTACTAATAAAAGAATTAAACAAAATGATATGGAGGCTACATATTGTCATAATATAACTCATGAAGAAGAAATGATTGATTTTAATAATAAAGGAAGAGATATCTTTAATAAAGTTAGAGGAATGAATCCATATCCTGTTAGTTTCTTTAAATTAAATAATAAAATATTTAAAGTATATGAAATATCATATGATATTAATAATAAATATCCTAATAAAACAATAGGTGAAGTAGTAAATCAAACAAAGAATAATTTAACAATCAAAGTAATGGATGGAACCATTGATTTATTAGAAATAAAAAAAGAAGGTAAAAAGAAAATGATGATTAAAGAATATTTAAATGGGGAAAAAGAAAACTACGAAGGGATGATCTGTAATGAAAAAAATGAAGAATAATAAATCTTTAAAATATTCTTTATTCTTTGGATTTTATTTAATATTCTTTATTGTTTTATTTATTCTTTATAAAAATAATATTAATAAAGTAGAAAAGATAGAAGATAATCAAGAAATAAGTATTTATGAAATAGTTAAAGATAGTATTAATAAATATCATGATGATAATTATCAATATAAAATTACTATTAATGATAATGAGATATTAAATGGTTTAATAAAAGAACCAAGTTATAAAGAACATAAATATTTATATTTCTTTGATTTATATAATTTAAATAAATTAATAAAGAATTCTAAATTAGAAAGTAAGGAAGATAATAAATATCATTTTATATTATCTAATAATGAATTAAATGAAATATTTAATAGTGAAAAAGAAATTAAAAATAATGAAATAATATTAGATACAAAGGATAATAAATTAATTAAAACAAGATATGATTTATCAAATTATTATGATGAAAAAGTAATAATAGAAATAGAATATATAAAAGGTGATAGTAATGAAAATAGTTCTAGTTGATGGTAATAATTTAATATTTAGAAGTTATTATGCCACGGCATATAATGGTAATTTAATGAAAAATTCTAAAGGATTTCCAACTAATGCATTATATGGATTTATTAATATGATTAATAAAATTAAAGAAGAAGAAAACCCAGAATATATGATGATAGCTTTTGATAAAGGGAAAACTTTTAGACATAATGAATACGCTGATTATAAAGGGGGAAGAAGTGAAACACCAGATGAACTTAAAATGCAGTTTCCACTATCTAGAAAACTATGTGATGCACTTGGAATAACCCATCTTGAAATAGATAATTATGAAGCAGATGATATTATTGGAACTTTTTCGAAGAAGATTACCGAACTTGGTGAAGAAGGTTTAATTGTTTCTAGTGATAAAGATTTATTACAGTTAATCAATGATAATGTAAAAGTAAAATTATTAAAAACTCATGATTATATTATGATGGATAAAGATGAATTTAAGAAAACTTATATGGTAGATCCTATTAATATGATAGATTTAAAAGCTTTAATGGGAGATAGTTCAGATAATATACCAGGGGTAGCTGGAATAGGTGAAAAGACTGCTATTAAATTATTAAGTGAATATAAAAATATTGATAATTTATATAATCATTTAGATGAAATAAAAGGTAAAATACATGATAAGTTAGCAAGTGATAAAGATAAAGCTTATTTAAGTTATCATTTGGCAACTATTTATAAAGAAGTACCTATTGATACTAGTTTAGAAAGTATTAAAATAAAAGATATTAATTATCTAGAATATACTGATATTTTAAAAGAATTAGAGTTTTTCTCATTACTTAAGAAAATGGATAAGAAAGAAGAAAAGAAAGTAATTAATAATAACTATCAAATTATTCATGATTTAAATGATTTAAAATTAGATAAAGAATATTCTATTTATCTTGAAGTAGTTGGTTATAATTATCATGACGCTAAAAGTTTAGGGGTTAGTATTACCGATAAAGATAATTCTTATTTTATACCAATTGATTTATTAAAAGAAAGTGATATCTTTAATGATGGTAAAATGAAATATACCTATGATTTAAAGAAAATGTTATTTGTTTTTGATAAATATGATATTAAAATAGATAAGAATATTCATGACTTGATGATTGAAGGTTATCTTCTTAATAAAAATATTAAAAATGATATAGCTTATTTTGCTAATCAATATGGTTATGATATTACCTTTTATGATAAAGAATTTGGAAGTGAAATAACTTTACATGAAGTAGAAGATAATATCTATATTCCAGAAATGATTAAAAAAAGTAATTTTATTTATGAATATAAAAATTCTTTTTATGAAGAACTTGTAAAAGAAGATATGGAAAAATTATATCTTGATATTGAACTTCCATTAGTTTATGTTCTTGCTGATATGGAAATAACTGGTTTTAAAGTAGATAAAAATTATTTACTTAAAATGCAAGAAGAAATAGAAGAGAAAATTAAAAACATTGAACAAGATATTTATGATATTAGTGGGGTAACTTTTAATATATCTTCTCCTAAACAATTGGGTGATGTTTTATTTAATAAAATGGGAATTGTTTATCCAAAGAAAATTAAAGATGGAAATTATAGTACCAGTAAAGAAATATTAGATAAATTAAAAGGAAAAGAAGTAATTGTTGATAAAATATTAGATTACAGAAAATATAGTAAAATACTAAGTAGTTATATTATTGGTATTATAAATGAAATAAAACCTGATGGAAGAATTCATACTATTTATAATCAAACATTAACAAGAACGGGAAGATTATCTTCAGAAAGACCTAATTTACAAAATATTCCTATTAGAACAGAAGAGGGAAGAGAAATTAGAAAAGCCTTTATTCCTGATGATGATTCGATAATTATTTCAAGTGATTATTCACAAATTGAACTTAGAGTTTTTTCTCATATGGCAAATGCTAAAAATATGATTGAAGCTTTTAAGAGTGACTTGGATATTCATGCTAAGACTGCCAGTGATATTTTTCATGTACCAATTGATATGGTAGATAAAAATATGAGAAGAAATGCTAAAGCGGTTAATTTTGGAATCCTTTATGGTATTAGTAGTTTTGGATTATCAGAAGACTTGGGTATCAATTTAGTTGATGCTAAAAAGTTTATTGATGATTATTTAAATACCTTTCCTGAAATTAAAGAATTTATGGATAAAACTCTTAAAGAAGCTTATCAAAATGGTTATGTTAAAACTTTATTTAATAGAAAAAGAGTTATAGATGAATTGAAAAACAAAAACTATTTAATTAGAAGTAGTGGAGAGAGAATGGCTCTTAACGCTCCTATTCAAGGAACAGCAGCGGATATTATCAAACTTGCGATGATTAAAATCCAAGATGAACTAGAAAAAAGAAATTTAAATTCTAAAATGCTTGTTCAAGTACATGATGAATTAGTATTTACTGTACCTAATAATGAAGTAGAAATTATGGGTAAATTAATTCGTGATGTTATGGAAAATATTTATACTCTTGTAGTACCATTAAAAGTAGATGTTGAATATGGTAAAACATGGTATGAAGCAAAATAAAAAGGAAAATCGAGAAACTTGATTTTCCTTTTGTTTTTAATTAATCTTTTTTATTGTTTTAATGATTTTTTCTTTTTCCACAATATCAGTCATAAACTACCTCCTTTTGACATAAATTATTAATTAAAAAAAATCACCGCCGCAAGTGATTAAAAAAAGAAAATAATTTTTTCATATTTTTTTACCTCCACTATTAATATACGACTTTTTGTTTCTTGCCTATTGATGTATTCCATATTTATAAAAAAATAAAAAAAGATATACAAAAATTTATAAAAAATGTTATACTTAAAGAGTAATATAAAGGAGTTGAATTATGAGTACGGTACATATTGAAAGTATGAAAGAAGATATATCTAATATTGTTTTAATGCCAGGTGATCCTAAAAGAAGTGATTATATTGCTAATAAGTTTTTAACTAATGTCAAAATGGTTAATAATGTTAGAGGAATGAACGCTTATACGGGTCTTTATAAGAATAAAAGAATTACTATTTTTCCATCAGGAATGGGAAATCCTAGTATGGGAATATATTCTTATGAATTATTTAAAGAATATGGTGTTGATTATATAATTAGAATAGGATCATGTGGTTCTTATGATAAAAAGGTTAATGTAAATGATATAATTTTAGTTAATAAATCAATTAGTGAATCTACTTATGCTAAAAGTTTAGATAATTATGATAAAAAGGAAGTATGTTCTTCTAATAAATTAAATAATATTATTTATCATACTGCTATTAATAATAAAAATAATATTACTATTGGTAATATTTATTCATCAGATGTTTTTTATGAAAAAGAATATGATTATAATAAAAGAAAACTTAATTTAAATGTTTTAGGTATTGAAATGGAGACATTTGCTTTATTTAATAATGCTAGAAAATTTAATAAAGATGCTTCTTGCTTATTAACAGTATCTGATACTTTTTATGATAGTGAAATGTTAAGTAGTGAAGAAAGAGAAAAAGGGTTAGATGAAATGATTCTTTTAGCTCTTGAAAGTACTCTTAATTTATGATATTATCTATTAACTGGTGATATATATGAATTATCAACTTGTATTAGATGAAACATTAAAAAATCTTCAAGGTGTTCCAAAACTTTTACTTCATGCTTGTTGTGCTCCTTGTTCTAGTTATGTTATATCATATTTATCTAATTATTTTGATATAACAATTCTTTATTATAATCCTAATATTGATACGGAAGAAGAATATAATTATAGACTCAGTGAACTTGAAAGATTCGTAAAGGAGTATCAAACAAAATATCCTGTTAAAGTAGTTAGTTTAGGTTATTTAAAAGAAGAATATGATAATATTGTTAAAGGATATGAAGAAGAACCTGAAAGAGGGAAGAGATGTCTATTGTGTTATAAATTAAGACTTGAAAAAAGTTTTGTTTATGCTAAAGAAAATAATTTTGATTATATAACAACAACTCTTACACTATCTCCTCATAAAAATAGTAAAGTTATTAATGAAATAGGTAGTGAATTAGAAAGTATTTATCAATTTAAATATTTATATTCTGATTTTAAAAAAAGAGATGGTTATAAAAAAAGTATTATCTTATCTCATGAATATAATTTATATCGACAAGATTACTGTGGATGTAAGTATAGTAAAAGGAAGAATAATAATGAATTATCTTGATATGTATAGTAATAATGGTAAACATAAGTTATCCTATTATTTAAGAAATAATAAATTTGATAAACTAATAGAAGAATTCTTTGATTTTATAGAGATAAATGAAATAGATTTATATAATGAAGAATGTTTAAAATTTGAATTAGGTACTTATTTAAGAATGTGTTATCCTAAAGAATATAATATTGATTATGAAAGAAATGTTAGAGAATTTAATATAAGTAATAAAACAAGTAAAAGTGAAATAGATATAACTATATATAATGATAAAGAACAATATGCTATTGAATTAAAATTTCCATCTTTTAAGAAAATAAATAATAAAAAAGTATATAATGGTGGTAATAATGATGAATATAAACACCTAATAGAAGATATTGAATTTATAAGAGAATTAAAAAATGAAGGATTTACTAATGCTTGGTCTTTTACAGTGGTTGATGAAATTGCCGAAAAAATATATACTCATCAAGGAA
>CACZTI010000013.1 GCA_902783985.1 uncultured Erysipelotrichaceae bacterium
ATTTATTGTGGTATCAACTCCTTCTGCTTTATACATTGATGTATTTTTTGCTTCTCTTGCTGTATAATAGTTTGAATTTTCTGCTACGGCTACATTATTTTCAGTAATATTTACATCCATTATTAAACTT
This sequence comes from uncultured Erysipelotrichaceae bacterium, assembly GCA_902783985.1. Lineage (GTDB taxonomy): Bacteria > Bacillota_I > Bacilli_A > RF39 > UBA660 > RUG12783. The sequence goes on from CACZTI010000013.1 coordinate 131, forward strand.
ATTGGTACATTTGTTGTTCCAGATACTGAATCTATACTTAATAAATATTCCATTCCATCAGTATATGTAGTGTCTCCATTAAATGTTACTACTAAAGTACCATTAGTTGATGAATCAGCAAGTGCTTGTTCTTTCGTCATTGGAAAAATATTATTTAAAGTTATAGTATTTTGATTTGTTTGTTCTGTACTAAAATAAATTCTTCCAGTATTTAATGTATTTGCAGGTCCTGTTCTTGTATAGTTAAAAAATGCATATGTAATTCCTACTGTTGCAATTACTAATAGCAATACTAATGCTATTGATAAAATTATTTTCTTTTTATTATTTGACATATCATTTAACATAATTTACCTCCTCTATGATATCAATATAATTATATCATAAATATATCAATTTGTTTAATAAAATTTTATTTTAATTTACATTTTTATACAAAAAATTGCTAGAAAATCGAATAATTAATTTTCTAACAATTTTATATTATCTCATATTTATTTAAATATATCTTTTAAATTTAAACTAGCTTTATAAATATCATTTTTGTTATAGTGATATTTATCTGATACTAATTTTATTGCATCTTTAACAGTACATTTATTTTTAATTATTTCATCTACTATTAAGGCTTCATAAGATATATTATCTTTCTTAATATTTTGTTTTTCTTTTTCAATTAATAAGACATATTCACCTAGTTCTGCTACATCACTATTATTAAGTATTTCAAGTACTTCAGTAATTGTTCCATAATATTTTTTTTCAAATTTTTTAGTTAATTCATTAGCAAGAAGAATATTAGAATTTGGAAAATATTCATTAATCTTATTAAGTGTTTTAATAATTCTTTTTGGTGATTCATAGATAATAGCGATATTTGCTGAATCACTTTTTATCTTTTCTAACTCTTCTTCCATTTTTTTATTTTCTCTTGATAAGAAACCATAAAATGAAAAACTTTTACTATCCATACCACTTACCATAATAGCAGTAGTAACAGCCGATGCTCCAGGTATTCCATATACATCAATATTATTTTTAATCGCTTCATTTACTAAAATACTACCTGGATCTGATATACAAGGACATCCGGCATCAGATATTAGTGCAATTTCTTTACCACTTAATAAATCTTTTATAATACTATTACACTTTTCTTTTTCATTAAATTTATGGTAACTTATAGTTTTAGTATTAATATTAAAGTGTTTTAATAATACACTAGATGTTCTTGTATCTTCACAAAGAATTAAATCTACTTTATTTAAAATATCAATACTTCTTTTAGTAAAATCATCTAAATTACCAATTGGTGTAGCTACAACATATAAAGCCATATTATCCCTCCATTTTTATTATACATCTTGATTTTCAAGTTTATATAGATAAGTAAAGCATACTAACAGGATTTTGGTTGTTAGTATGCTCTTTGAAAAATATTTTTTGAAGTGTACCTAACACTTGAACTTATTAGGTATACCTTTTTTATTATAATCAAGTTTTCCTTGACATATTCATAATATCATAAAATTATTATAAAAGCAATCTAAATTTCTCTATTTTCCCTTAAATAATTTACTCCTATTTCATAATAATTTGTATTATCATCTAACAATTTATAATCATATATATAAGTTAAATTATTAACTTCTCTTATAGGATATTTATTTTTAAATCGATCTTCCAATGTTATATTATTTTCATATATTTTATTTAAATTAGTTTTTAGAGTCATTACTTCTCTTCTTCCTTTAATGATTACTTCTAAATTAGGATGTTTCTTATATCTCATATGATAATTATCTATAATATCTTTAATCATATTGTAATTAAGTTCTAGTGACAAAGTAATAAGTTTAGCTCCCATACTATGAAGAATAGCTACTGTATAGGAATTAGTTACATTAAATGAATAATCACAATAAATATTTTTAAGTTTATTAAATGACCCTAATTCACCTGTTAAATATTCCTTATTGATATCTAAATTATCATAATTATCCATTACTTTAGGAAGTTTAATAATAGCATCATCATCTTTGTTTTCACTATATATTAAATCATAATTTAAATCATTAGTTTTATTTCTTACTAAAATAGATTTCTTATTAACTTTAGGATAATCTTTGATATTTAAAGAATATTCTTTTTCTATAAAATTACTTTTACCTATTCTTAATTCATTTAATTTATCAATTAATTCTCTTTTTAAATTATTAAGTATTGTCATATTGATAAATAGATTATTATCTAAATTAATATCTATATCTTTTAAATAATAAATACTATTACCTAGTTTACTTAATTTATCTTTAATCACTTCTTTAGTTATAGGGATATTTTTAGATATTTCTGGAATAATACTTTCTAATATAAATTCATTAATACTGTCCGATACTTTTAAAGTAATTGGTTTATCTTTTAAAATATTTATATCTATTTTAATAGGAATTTTTCTATCTGGTATCTTTTCTATTTCTTCTATTAATGAATTATCTTTTGTTAATAAAACTTGGCTATTCATAGGTATCTTTTTATTAGTTTTAAAACTTATTATATCATTTTTATGAGCTTCTTTAACCAATTTTTTATTTAAATAAAATTCATTTAGTATATGTCCATATTCAAAATTATCATTAATTATTCTTAATCCATCAAAGATACTTATATCACCATTTAATTTTACAAAAGCATAATTATTTTGATAATCAATAACTTTTCCAATATTTATTCCTTGATGATTTGGGTATTTACTATTAATAATGTTTTTCATATCTTCATTAAACAAATAACCTTTGGTGTATTCACGATAAAAGATTCTTTTTAATTTATCTAATAAATTATGATTAATAATTACTTTTCCTTGTTCATAATAACTATCAATAGCCTCTCTATATATTTTTGTTACAACATAGACATATTCCTTACTTTTCATTCTGCCTTCTATTTTTAGTGATGAAGCGCCACTCTCAATTAGTTTATCTAAATTATCAAGAGAATTTAAATCTTTCATACTAAGAGGATAATTACCTTCATTTAGTTTTTGATTATCTTTATTTAATATATTATATGGAAGACGACAACATGCTGTACAACTTCCACGGTTAGCGGAACGATTACCAATAAGGGATGAGAAGAGGCACTGTCCAGAATAAGAAACACACAAAGAACCATGACCAAATACTTCTATTTCAAGATTAGTGTTATCAACAATATTTTTTATTACATCAACAGGTGTTTCTCTTGCAATAACAACTCTTTTTAAACCTAATTTTTCACATACTTTAACACCATCTAAATTATGAATATGCATTTGGGTTGATGCATGAAGTTCTAAATTAGGAAATTTCTCTCTTATTAAACTAACCATTCCAAGATCTTGAATAATTATGCCATCAACATTATTTTGATGTAACATTCTAATATAATTAATAAATTTATCTACTTCTCTTTCATATACTAAAATATTACAAGTAACATATACTTTTACACCATACAAGTGACAATATTTTATCGCTTCAATTATTTCCGTATCATTAAAATTACCGGCAAAAGCACGAGCTGAAAATAAAATACCACCAAGATATATAGCATCAGCCCCTGCTTTAACAGCATTTTTAAGACATTCCATATTACCAGCGGGACTAAGTAGTTCTATTTTTTTCATATAATCACCCTTCTTTTCTTATATTTTAACACATAATATTATGCTATTCATCTAAATAAGAAATAATTTCATTTAATCTTTCTTCTTCATCTCTTAATTTTTCTAACATATTCCAAATAGTATCTTCCGATAAAACACCGCATGGTGTCGTAATCAATCCTTTATCATATGCTTCTAAATCAATATAATAATCATTACTTCCATAATAATTATTAATATCTATTAAATCATTTTGATAACAAGACAAAGTATCAATATCTTTTTCTAATTTATTAACTATTTTTAATAGTTTATTTAATTTATCTTCTTTTTCTTTTACTCTTTCATTCATAAGAACTCCTTTAATAAGCCTATTATATCAAAAAAATGATAAATAGAATATATAAATTCTAAATATCATCTTTCTTATTTACTATCAATTATATTTTTTACTTCATCAATAGATAAATTAGCTGATTTACTAATTAAATCAAGTGATGCACCATTTTGATAAAGATTAATTATCATTTCCCTTTGCTTTTGTTCAACACCTTTATCAAAACCTACTTTTTGATAGTATTCCATATCAAGTCTTGTAATCTCATCATTACTTAAATATAGCGGCATTCTTTCTCTTCCTGCTATTTCCTCAGCATTCTTAATTACTTTCTTCATAAAATCATCATCCTTATAAATATCATCTTTTTCCTCTTTGTCACCACAAATTAGAAAATATAAAAGTTTA
>CACZTI010000014.1 GCA_902783985.1 uncultured Erysipelotrichaceae bacterium
TTGAATTTTTTTATGTAAATTTATAAATTTTTCATCTGTAAAGCTCCTTTCAAAATAATTCCACTTTCATTTTAGAATAAAGAGAAAGAATACTAAAGTAATTTTTTCTTGTTTTTTTTTCTAATTCATGGTATAATGATTAATGTATGTAAGAGGTAGTTATGAAAGATATTGATGATATTGAAATATTAGATTTAGAACCAAAAAAAGAAATAAAAAAAGAAAGAATTGTAAAAGAAGTAAAAAGAGAAGAAACTAGAGTTAAAAAAGATGAGGTTCCAACGAAAAAGAAAAGAAAAGTTAAAAAGACTAAAATGTTTCAATTGATTTTTTGTTCATTAAGTTTTCTTTTTATTCTCGGATGTTTGATTCACTATGGATCAAGATTTATTAAATATTATCGTATATATAATCCTAAAGTAGATAGTAGTGGAGGAGCTTTATTGTTATCTAATTATATTACTGGTAACTCAGAGATTGTTTATGAAGGATCAGGTCTTTATATAACATCAGGTAATTATGTATATAAAGGTGATGTTAGTAATAACTATATCAAGTTTAATAATCTATTATGGAGAATTTTAAGAGTTAATAAAGATAACACTATTGAAATAATTTTAGATGATTATTTAAATATGTTACCATATAGTGGTTCATCTATATCTTTTGATAAATCAGATATTTATAAATATTTAGAAGAAAAAATTCTTAATAATCTTGATAAAGATATGTTAGTAAAAGAAAATATTTGTACAGATATGGTTAGTGACTTATCAAATATTACATGTAATAAAACTGAAAGTAGTTATATTAAACTATTGGATATTACAAGTTTTTTGAACAGTGTTAAAGAAAAAAAATCATTCTTAGTTAGTGATGATGAAATCTTCTGGTTAAGTGATTATGCTGAAGATAAAGTATGGCATACTAATGGGGTTAATGTCTCAAGTAGTAAAGAAAATAGTTTTTATGAAATAAGACCAGTAATTAAATTAAAAAACAGTGTAACTTTTAGCGAAGGTGATGGAACAAAGGAAAAACCATATATTGTTAAAAATAATAATAAATTAAGTTTAGGTAGTCGTGTTAAATTAGGTGATGATACCTATGTTGTTTATAATATTTCTGATAATATTAAATTAATGAGTGAAAAAGTATTAGATGATAAAAAAACATATGATAAAGATAGTTTAAAATTCAATATTAATAATGAGGATTCTTTAGGAAAATATTTGAATACTACTTATTATGATAGTTTATCATATAAAGATAAATTAGTTAAAAACAATTGGTATATAGGGGAATTTAAAAATAGTATCAGTGATATCGAAAGTGAGAAACAAGAATCATACATTGGAATTCCAAGTATGCTAGATATTAAATTAGATAGTAGTGTTAATGGTTATTTTACAACAACATATAATAATGATATGTTATGGGTTTATGAGAATCCCCTAAGAGTTAGTAGAAGTACTAGTGAAAGAAATGTAAGAATAACTATCGCTATATCAAAAGATAATATCAATAAATTAAAAGAAGATAATGGTATCTTCAAGTTGGAGGGATAATGAAAAAGTTAACAATAACATTTATCGTTTTAGACATTTTAGTAGCTATATGTTTCTTTGTTGTATATAGTCCAATGTTTTCTAATTTACAAAACACCATTATCTCTACTGCAATAAATACAAAAACCCATGATTATATAGCTTATATATTCTATAGTGAAGATCGTGTTAATGAAGTAATTAGTATGGATAGTTTTACACCAATTGATGAAGAAGTAAATCTTGATGATATTGTAATTGATACCAAACCAAGAGAAAGTTATGATAATCCATATGATGAAGCAATACTTACAAGAGATGAAGGAAACGAAGATTATAAATATTTAAAAGTAAAAGTAGGTAAATATGATGCTCACTTGGTAGCGATATATGATCCTGCTAAAGTTAGAATAATGACTTGTCAAAAATTTAATACCAAAAATAGTAGTGGAAAAGAAAGAGTAATTAATATGACAAAAAGATTAGGGGCAACTATTGGTATTAATGCTGGAGGTTTTGTTGATTATGGTTATGGTAGTGATATACCAAGAGGTTATGTCATAAAAGATGGTAAAGTAATATGGTCAGATAGCAGCAAAAAAGGTAATATTATTGGTTTTACTAATGATAATAAATTATTACTTGTTAATGCTACTGGTGATGAAGCAGTTGAAATGGGAATGCGTGATGGTTTGGAATTTGGACCATTCCTAATTGTTAATGGAGAAGTTCCTAAATTCAATAATGCTGCTGGAGGATTTTCTCGTGCTGCAAGAGTTGCAATCGCTCAAAGAAAAGATGGAATAGTTCTATTTTTAGTAACAGAAGGAACTCATGCTGCTGGTCCAAATATGAAAGAACTTGTGGATACTTTAAAATTATATGGCGCATATAATGCCGCTAACCTTGATGGTGGTACAAGTACCCAATTGGTTATTAATAATAAATTAATAAATAATCCTAAAAATATTAGTGGAAAAACTGTTCAAAATGGAAGAAGTGTTGTAACAGGATGGGGATTCTTCCCTAACTTAAAAGAAGAAACTAAAGAAGAAGTAAGTTAATCTTACTTTTTTATAAAAAAATGTTTCAAAATGCTAAAAGTGTGTTATAATTTATTTTGAAATCTATTTTAAGAAGGAGTAATATTATTCTTTATTAAAGAGAGTTAATAGAAGGTGTGAGTTAACATAAAGGTAATATGAAGGCTATTCTTATAACAAATAGAATCGGTAATGCCGTTATCAAATTAAGACCAAAGTAGGATGGTACCATGGATAATATCTGTTCCTATGAGGTCTTTTTTATACGAAAAAAGTGAGGTTTTTATGAAAAGAATGACAAGTAGAGAAATTAGAAAAATGTGGTTAAAGTATTTTGAAGAGAATGGACATATGATTGTACCATCAGCTAGTCTAATACCAAAGGATGATGATACATTACTTTGGATTAATGCTGGTGTAACCCCTCTTAAAAGATATTTTGATGGAAGTGAAGTACCAGTATCTAAAAGAATTACTAATATTCAAAAATGTATTAGAACCAATGATATTGAAAATGTCGGTGTAACAAGAAGACATCATACTTTCTTTGAAATGATGGGTAATTTTTCTATTGGAGATTATTTTAAAGAAGAAGCGATTACTTTTGCTTATAATCTTTTAACTGGAAAAAAATGGTTTGATATCCCTGTTGAAAAACTATATGTTACTGTTTTTCCAGATGATACTAAAACAATAAATAAATGGATGGAATTAGGAATTATACCTGATCATATTGTCAAACTATCTGATAACTTTTGGGAAATAGGACCTGGTCCATGTGGTCCTGATACCGAGATATTCTTTGATCGTGGAGAAAAATATGATTTTGATGGTAAAGCTTTAGAACATTTTAAAAATGGTGACGATAACGAAAGATTTATAGAAATTTGGAATAATGTTTTTAGTCAATATAATAGTGAAGAAGGAAAGATGAGAAGTGAATATAACGAACTTCCTAATAAAAATATTGATACTGGTGCAGGGTTAGAAAGATGGGCATGTATTTTCCAAGATGCTGATTCTAATTTTGATACAGATTTATTCTTACCAATTATTAATAAAATAGAAGAATTAAGTGGTATTATGTATAATGGTGAAATGCCATTTAAAGTTATTGCTGATCATATTCGCGCTATTACTTTTGCCCTTTCTGATGGTGCAACTTTTGAAAATTTTGGAAGAGGTTATATCTTAAGAAGACTTTTAAGAAGAAGTGTAAGATTTGGTAAAAAACTTGGTATCAAGGGATTATTTATCTATAAATTAGTAGATAGTGTAGTTGATAATATGAAAGAGTTTTACCCATATCTTGTGGATAAAATGCCTCATGTAAAAGCTTTAGTTATGCAAGAAGAAGAATTATTTAATAAAACACTACAAGATGGTGAAAAGAAATTATTTGAATTAATGGATGAATCACTTGATAATAAAATAAGTGGAGCTGATGCTTTTAAACTTTACGATACTTATGGATTTCCATTTGAATTAACCCTTGAATATTTAGAAGAAAAAGGATTTACTACAAGTAGAGAAGAATTCGATGATTATATGAAAAAACAAAAAGAACAATCTAAAAATAATCGTCATAATAAAACCAGTATGAATTCTCAAAATGAATTATTATTAAATTTAGATGTTAAAAGTGAATTTATTTATGATAAATATAAAATGAAAGCTAATATCATTAAATTAATTGAAAATGATAAAATAACTAATAAAATTACTAAAAATGGTTATGTTATTTTTGATAAAACTTGTTTTTATGCTACTGGTGGAGGACAAGTAAATGATACTGGTATAATCTCTTCTAATACTTTTAAAGCAAGAGTGGTTGATGTCTTTAAAGGACCAAATGGTCAAAATATTCATGAAGTTAAAGTATTAAGTGGAATTATTAAAGAAGGAGAATGTGAACTTGTAATAGATGAAGAAAAAAGACATGATACCGAAGCTAATCATTCATCTGTTCACTTACTTCAATATGCTTTAAGAAGTCTAATTAGTAAAGAAATAAATCAACAAGGTAGTCGTGTTGATAGTGAAACATTAAGATTTGATTTTAATAGTCCTGTTAAAATAACTGATGAAGATTTAATTAATGTTGAAAATAAAGTTAATGATATGATTAAAGAAAAAATCAAAAGAGTAACGACTTTAAAAAATATTAATGAAATTGATAAAAGTGAAGTAATGGCTTTATTTAATGAAAAATATGGTGATGTTGTTCGTCTTGTTGAATTTGGAAAATCTAAAGAATTATGTGGTGGAACTCATATTAAAAACACTTCTTTAATTAAGAGATTTGCTATTGTAGATTTCACAAGTAAAGGAAGTAATATCTATCGTATTGAAGCTGCTACAAAAGATAAAATAGAAGATAAATTATTAGAATTTTCTAAAACATATCGTGATGAAATAATTAAACTAAATATCAAAGCAAAAAGTATTTTATCTGATGCTAAAAGTAATAATATTATTCTTGAATTTAATTTTCCAAATGTTAAAGAAAAATTATCATCATATAAAGATATTATTGAATTAAAAAATATTTTAAATAATTTAACAAATGATGTTAAAAAATTAGAAAAAGATTATCAAAAAATAAAAGAAGAAAAAATAGTATCATCATTATCAAGTATGGAAGAAGATATTATGATGATAAAAAATAATCGTTTATTATTCAAGAAATTTAATGATATGGATACTAATTCTTTAAAACAAGTTATGGATAATTTAGCTAATGAATATGAAAACATTTTGGTTATTATAGCAAATACTATTAATAATAATACCATTTTGTTAGCAAGATGTAATAATAATTCTTTAAATGCTGGAGATATTCTTCGTGATATTGCTAAAAAATGTTCTGGTAATGGTGGTGGAAGTAATAAATTTGCTCAAGGATCATGTAAGGATTTAGATAAGTTAGATAAATGCATTAAAGAGATTATTAAGGATATGGAAAATGAATAATTTGTATTTAATTATTGGAGAGAACGATACAATAATAAATTTAAAATTAAAAGAGTTATTAAAGGATAATTATGATAATCTAATAACATATGATATGGAAATTAGTAATATTAGTGATGCCATAATGGATTTAGATACATATAATTTCTTTAATGAACCAAAATATGTTTACGCTAAAAATGCTAAATTTTTAACAAGTGAAAAAACAGAAATTGATCATGATCTTGAATATTTAAAAAAATATTTAGAAAATCCTAATACCAGTAATACTTTAATAATATCATGTGATAAGTTGGATAATAAAAAAAATATTGTAAAACTTGTTAAAGATAAAATGATGGTTATTGAAACAGAGATTGATATAAATCAATATGTTAAAAATTATTGTGGAAAGACTAAAATATCTTTGGATACTATTAAATATTTAATAGAAAATACAGGTAATGATATTAATAGAATAACTAATGAACTTGATAAGTTATTAATGTATTCTGGTAATGAAATTACTAAAAAAGATATTGATGATGTTGTTATAAAAAAAATCGATACTAATATTTTTCAATTAATTGATGCTATAATTAGTAAAGATAAAAAGAAAAGTATAATGATATATCATGAAATGATTAATTATGGGGAAGATATCTTTAAGATAATGATTGCTTTGGCTAATCAA
>CACZTI010000015.1 GCA_902783985.1 uncultured Erysipelotrichaceae bacterium
TGAAGTGCACAAATATAGTGCACTAAGATTTATAATCAATTATAATATCTTCTAAGCAATTTATTTGTCATTAAAAGGAGGTATTAAAAATGACAAATTATTGTCACCTATCATATGAAGATAGGAAAAATATTGAAGATGGATTAAATGATAATAAATCAATTAATCAAATTGCAAGTGAAATAAATAGAAATCATTCTACTATTTTAAGAGAAATTGATAGAAATAAGGTATACTATAAACCTGATAATTATGGACATGGAAAGAAATTTGAAAATCCAAATTATAATTTTCATTGTGATAGATTAGATAAATCACCTTATGTATGTAATGGTTGTAAATCAAGATCTGGTTGTAGAAAAGAAAGGTATACATATTATGCCAGACAGGCAAATGATTCTTATAAAGAAGTAAAAAGTGAAGCTAGGAAAGGTATTAATTTAACGCCTGAAGAAGTTCATAATATTAATACTATTCTTACCCCACTTATCAAAAAAGGACAAACAATAAATCATCTTTATCTTAATCATCCTGATATTTTAGACTTTTCTAAACCATCTTTTTATAACTATGTAAATAATGGTGTATTTGAATTTGGGCCTTTAGACTTTCCAAGAATTGTTAAATTTAAAAAAAGAAAAAATTCTAATAAAAGACGAAGTAGAAAAGAAAGAGAAATATTAATAGGAAGAAAATATGATGACTTTATCGAATATACTAGTTCAAATCCTGATTTAAATATTGTTGAAATGGATACTGTTGTTGGGTTACAAGATGAACCAGATTGTTTTCTTACCCTTCTATGGAGAAAATCCAAATTTATGCTTATCTTTAAATTAGATAATCAAACCACCGATGAAGTATCAAGAATATTTAATATATTACAAGAATTAATTCCATATGATGAATATAAAAAACTATTTCAAGTCATTCTAACAGACAATGGTCATGAATTTTTTGATGTTAATAATATTGAGTTTATGCATTCTACTGGTGAGTATGTCACACATTTATTCTTTTGTGATCCTCATATGTCTTGTCAAAAAGGTATGATTGAAAAAAATCATGAATTTATTAGATACATTTTACCAAAGGGATCATCTTTTAAAAATATTAATCAAGACGATTGCAATATCATTATGAACAATATTAATTCATTATGTAGAGATTCTCTTAATGGTAATTGTCCTTACAAAGCTATGTTATTCCTATGTGATGAAGAAATATTAAGAATACTAAATTGCTATTATATTGAACCAAATGAAGTATCATTAAATAATGATTTATTAAAATAATAAAAAAAATATTTATAGCCACCAACTATAAATATTCTGACAAATAAATTGCCATAACCTATAAATATATTATATGTAGACATTGTGCACTTAGTTTTAAAAAAATGCCAATTTCTACAGTTTTTGTCGTGGAACAAAAGTTCTTTGACAATTAATAATATATCATATTTCTATTATTTTGACTAATTTTATTTTTTTAAGCGAGCAAAAATGTGCATTTTCCTATGGAAATACACATTTTTGGTCGTAATGCACTTATTTGTGCACTTTAGTTTGATTTAACGAGTTTTTTTAAAAATCAATGTTTTGGATATTTTTATTCTAAAATTTGATTTAAATTAGGGCAAAAAAAACTAGTTTACAAAGTGATCTAAAAAAATGTCAAATGAAAAAGAAGATTGTCAAGCATAAAAAAATAATATTAAATAAAAAAACATTGATATATAAAGAAACAATGTTTTTTTGAATAAAAAAACAAAAATTTAGAGAATGTAAATAAATAAAAAAATAAAAAAAGTTTACAAAAAAACATTTACAAAGGAATATAAATGTAGTATGATTTACTTAGCTTAGAAAGAGCATAAACGGAGGAAGTAAACAATGAATAAAGATTTTTTTAGTGATATTGTTGTTGTTAAAAGAAGTGGACAAAGAGTTAGTTTTAATCCAACTAAAGTAGCAATAGCAGTAAAAAAGGGTTTTGATAGTGTATATGAAGAATATGATGAAAAAATAGTTAATAATATTAAAGAAAAAGTTTTAAATGAAATAGAAAAGAAATTTAAAGATCGTAAAACAATTGGGGTAGAAGATGTTCAAGATGTTATTGAAGATGTTTTAAAGAAAACAAAACATGAAGATGTTTATGAATCATTTAAAGGATATCGTGAAAGACGTGCTGCATCACGTGATGCTTTTGTTGTTAAACAACAACATAAATTTGTTAAGGCGATAGAATCTCTTGGACTTAAGAGTGCTGCCGAAGAAAATTCTAAAAGAGAAAATGCTAATGTTGATGGTGATGGACCAATGGGTACAATGTTACATTTTGGATCTACCGTATCAAAAGAATTCGCTAAAGCATACTTAATGGATAATAAATATGCTAAAGCCCATGATGAAGGAGCAATTCACATTCATGACTTAGACTTTTGGGCAATGGGAACAACAACTTGTACTCAAATTGATTTAGAAAAATTATTTAAAAATGGTTTTTCAACTGGACATGGTTTTTTAAGAACACCAAATTCTATTGCATCATATGCATCCCTTGCAGCTATTGCCGTTCAATCTAACCAAAATGAACAACATGGTGGTCAAAGTATTCCAGCCTTTGATTATTATATGGCACCAGGAGTTCTTAAAACATTTAAAAAAGAATTTAAACAAGAATTATCAGAACTTTTAGATATTGAAGGTTTTAGTAAATTAATTAATTTTGATAAAATTATTGATATTATTGATAAATTAACAAGTATTGAATTTGACATTACGATATTTAGTGATTTCATGGATAAAAGTGAGAGAATTGAGGAAGTGTTCCATCATGCATATGATAATGCGATAAGAAAAACTGATAGAAGTACTTATCAAGCTATGGAAGCATTTATTCACAATCTTAATACCATGCATTCACGTGCTGGAGCACAAGTACCATTTTCATCAGTAAATTTTGGTACTGATACATCACCTGAAGGAAGAATGGTAATAAAAAATTATTTACTTGCAACAGATGCCGGACTTGGTCATGGTGAAACACCAATTTTCCCAATATCTATTTTTAAGGTTAAGGAAGGTGTTAACTATAATAAGGAAGATCCTAGTTACGATTTATTTAGACTTGCTTGTCGTGTTTCTGCTAAAAGATTATTCCCTAATTTCTCATTCTTAGACGCAAGCTTTAATAAACCATTTTTAGTTCCAGGTGACTATACAACAGAAGTTGGTTATATGGGATGCCGTACAAGAGTACTTGCAAATGTATGTGGACCATCTGTTACCCCAGGAAGAGGAAACTTAAGTTTTACATCAATTAACTTACCAAGAATTGGAATTAAACATGGAATAGTTTTAGGTGAAAGAGATAAAGCCGATATGAAAGGTTTCTATGAAGAATTAGATGAAATGATGGATTTAGTAAAAGGACAATTACTCCAAAGATTTGAATGTCAATGTTCTAAATCCAAAGCTAACTTTAAATTCTTGTTAGGTTCTCATGTATGGAGTAATAGTGAAAAATTAGATGATAATACCAAACTTCGAACAGTTCTAAAACATGGTACACTATCAATTGGATTCATAGGACTTGCTGAAACACTTAAATCACTAATAGGGGAACATCATGGTGAAAGTGAAAAAGCCCAAAAACTTGGACTTGAAATTATTAAACACATGAGAGAAAAATGTGATGAATATACAAAAGAATATAATTTGAATTTTACATGTCTTGCAACACCTGCTGAAGGATTATCAGGAAGATTTGTAGCAATCGATCGTTCAATTTATGGAAAAATAAAAGGAGTAACTGATAGAGATTATTATACTAATTCTTTCCATGTACCAGTATATTATAAAACAACTGCAAAACATAAAATGGAAGTTGAAGGAAAATATCATAAATATACGAATGCTGGACATATATCTTATGTTGAATTAGATGGTGATACTGTAAATAATGTTGATGCTTTTGAAAAAGTAGTAAGAATTATGCATGATAGTGATGTTGGATATGGAGCAATAAATCATCCAGTAGATCGTGATACAGTATGTGGCTATGTTGGAGTTATTAAAGATGTTTGTCCAAGATGTGGAAGACATGAGGGGGAAGGTGTTCCAATGGAACAAATTAACAGTTATGATTGCTGTGGAAGATAAATGAAAGGAGAATAAATTATGGAAAAAGAAGTAAAAAAATCAAAAATGGTTGGTGAAGGAGTTAAATTCGATAGAATTAGAAGAATTACTGGCTATTTAGTTGGAACTCTTGATAGATTTAATAATGCTAAAAAAGCAGAAGTTAACGATAGAGTTTGTCATGGAACAAAATAATACTGATTATATAAGACTTGCAGCTGATTTGCAAACAGATAGCATTGTAGATGGACCTGGACTAAGAGCAGTCCTTTGGACACAAGGATGTTCTCATCATTGTCCAGGGTGCCAAAATGCCCAAACTTGGGATTTTAATGGAGGTGGCTTAGTTCCACTTGATATGGTCTATGATGCTATTGATGAACTTGAATATCAGGATGGTATTACTTTTTCAGGAGGAGACCCAATGTTTCAAGTAGAAGCTTGCAATAAGATAGCAAATTATTGTAAAAATAAAGGCTTAAATATTTGGGTTTATACAGGTTTTACTTTTGAAGAAATAATGAAACTTTCTAAAACAAAACCAATTTATTTAGATTTTTTATCTAAAATAGATGTTTTAGTTGATGGAAGATTCAAAATAGAAGAGCGAGACCTAAGTTTATTATTCCGTGGAAGTAGAAATCAAAGATTAATTGATATTCCCAAAACTCTCAAAAGTGGAGAAATAACTTTATTTGATGAAAAAGAATACAATGAAGAAAATCGTTTTACAAGAGCACCAATATATGTATAAGATGTAGTAATACATCTTTTTTTTAAATAAAAAAATGATAAATAGCAATTTATTTATCATTTCTAATAAAAATACTTTTTTTAGTATTAATATATATTAAAGCTAAAAGAACAGGTAGAGAAAAACTATATGGAATAACATAACGATAATAGGTATTTACTGGACCTAAAGTAGACGCTAGAATTATTGAAAAAGCTGGAAGAAGTAATAAAAGAAATCTTTTTTTATTTGATGAAATTATGTGTCCAATTAAATATAAATATATCCAAGTAATAAAACCTACATTTACCATCAAATTAAGAACAGGTACATAACTAAAACCTTCTCCATAACCGTATAAAATATCTCTTAAAACAGATAAATTATTATAGTGATAATCAAATCCATTTTCATTTAAAACATTATATTTCATATGATAAAAGTACCAATTTTGTTTATCAGGATAATAATATCCATAAATATTGTTTATAGATGCCTCTAAATATATTCTTGGTTCCTTAGCAAAATATTTTAACCATACTCTAAAGAAATCTATTAATTCTTTATTAGTAGCATCTAACCTGTAAGTGTTTTTTATTGGATCAGATAACTCTTTATTATACTTTTCTTTAATAACACTATAGTCAATTATTTTATTAATTATTTCTTTATCTTCATCTGTAATAATATCTTCTTTATTAACTACTAAAGCAGATATTTGTTGAAAAGGAATTGATAATACTTCTCTTTTACTAGTAGGACTAACTTTAGTAATAGTTAAAATTCCATTATATGTAAAGAATACCGCTAAAACACTAAATATTGTAATCATAATATATTTTCGATTCTTTTTAATAATTAAGAAGAATGGAACTGATAACAAAAATGTTAATATACCATTATTTCTAAATAGACATAACATTGATGAAATAAAAATTAACTTAAATAAATCAACTTTTGTATAATTATATTTAATAAGTTTATATAAATAAATAATATATAATACAAAGAATAAAGCAAAATAAGTATCTTTAAAAGCTGATAGAGAATAAAAGGGAAATATTGGTACAAAGACATATATTCCTAAAATAAATAAAATAATTTTTATTGGAACCTTTTCTTCATACATAAACTTAATAGAATAACTAAGAGTAAATATCATAAATGACATTTGTATTAGGGTATATAGAAATATTCCAAAGTTAACATTATTAATAATGACACCAAATTTAAAGAAACTTCCAATAAAAATGGTATGTAATACAGGATTAAAAGCAGTAATTAATGTATTCCCTGATATATGTACTCCTTCAGTATAAAAGTTAGGTATTCCCATAAATTCTCTTATTTGATAACTTGGATCATATCCAACAACACCAGGATAATATGCAATTAAATAAATGATATAAAAACATGTCAGTGTAATAATTGAAAATTTAAAAGGATTATCTTTGAATTTTTTTATTAATTTATTTTCTTTAAATTCTTTAATTTCTAAACTTATTAAATATTCATACACAATGTTTAATAATAAATTTATTAAATTATAGTAACCAATAAACTTAATTATTGATAATGCAATATATTCTATATTATCAAAAACTAATTTAAATGATGAAGTAGTATGAATACTATAACCAAAGATTAGAATTAATGAAAAAACAATACTTAATATTTTAAAAGATTTTCTTCTTTTAGTATTATTATATTTCTTTAAATATAATAAATAAACTAGTATTGCTATCATTGATGTACTAAGTACTTGAGATGAATAATTAAATTTAATAGCTTCTATTGTATCAATAGGATTAAAGATAATTCCAACACTTGTTATAATTGATAAAATAAATAAAATAACTTTATTTTTAGATTTCATAACCCCTTCCTTTCAGGAGTAATTATACCATAATAATGAGTTTTTTTCAAATAATGCTTAGATATTTAAAGAAAAGATGATATAATTAGGTTAGTGGAGGATATAATGAATGGAGCAAGAATGCTAGATAGAATGAATACCTTTAAACCTGATTTAAGAGATGTATTAGTATCAGCAAAAACAACATTAAATACAGGTGATGAATATTATTCTGCAGCAGTTGAAAAAATTAAGAAATTTGAAGAAGATATAAATAGTGATAAAGAATATAGCGGTGAAGATATGTATAATAAATCTCATTCAGTAGTAACATTATTGGCTTTTGCGTGTGAATCATACTTAAAGGCTCTATATATATTTGAAAATAAAACACCTGAAAGTGTTGTTGATAACCTATGGCAAACATTTAAAAGATCAGATTATGAAATTGACTCTCATGGAAATAGACTATATATAACTGAAAGAGGGATTAAAACATTTCCAAGATATGATGATAAAGGGGAACCGTTCAAAGATGAAAATGGTAAAGTTATTTATTATGATTTAAATGGTAATGTTTATAATGATAATAATAGAGGTAGAGCCTTAAAACTAGATGGACATTACCTAAATAGATTAATATATTTATTACCAGAAGATTTACGTATGTCATTAGAAATGAGAATGACTATTATTCCAATGGATAAAACCGAAAAAAATGGTACATATACAATATTAGATTATTTGCAAGATAAAAGAATAATTACTCCACGTAAATCTATGGAAAAAGACGAATATTTAGGTTGGATTGAAAAACACAAGAGGGCTTTTGAAGATTCTAGATATCCAGGTGAAAAATATACAGAAGTAAGTGTGGAATTTATGTTACATTTTGCAACACAGTTGGGAGCATTATCACATTATTATATATCTAAAACACCAGAACAAGAATTTACTATAACAGATGCTGAATTAGAAAAATTAAAAGATTTATTACAACTAACACCTGAAGTTAATGATATTATGGTTTCACATCGTAATTTATTTTCTGAAAACTTAATAAAATTGATTATTCATAATCCAGAAAAAAAGAATATCATAATAAATATATTCTCTAAAGGTAATAAGATTTTAAAATATGTGAATGCAAGTTTACTTTGTGATTTAGTAGAAACAATGGATATAGATGAAGTAAATTATATTTTATTTACTTGTTATTATATTTATGGTCAAAATTCTGATAACCAAGATGACAATAAGAAAATTGCATACATGCTAAGATTTTATGGAATAAAACCAAGTAAATTAATACATTTTTGCATTCTTATGAAAAAAACATATTATATAAAAATAAATTATGATGTTTTAAAAATAATATTTGATTTATTAAGCTCATATGATAAAGTTATAGAACAATATGATAAGCAGGAATTATATAAAGATTATAATTCTAATATAGATATTTATAATAATTATTATAAATTTTAAAAGAAGTAAAAAATATAAAATAAACCATAGTTTTGGTTTATTTTATTTTGTATATTAAATCTTCATAACTAACTTTATCTTTTAATTCACCAGCATTAATCATAATGTCTTGCATATGAAGAAAAGATTCTTTAGATAAAAAAATTCTAAAATATGTATGCAAAATAAAGACAACATTAAAGATTTTTGATATAATTAAATTATCAAATAGTGAGGGGGATATGAAATGAAACAAAATAGTAAAAAAAACGAAAATATTTTAATTTATGAGGATAACAATAGTAGTAAAGTAGAAGTTTTATTGGATGGGGAAAATATTTGGTTAAGTCAAGAACAAATAAGTAATCTTTTTAATAAGGCTAAATCAACCATTAATGAACATATTAAAAATATCTATGAAGAAAAGGAATTAATAGAAGAAAATACAATGAGAAAATTCGGAAATTCCGAATTTGCTACTAAACCGACTAATTTCTACAATTTAGAAATGATTATAGCAATAGGTTATCGTGTTAAGTCTAATCGTGGTACACAATTTAGAATATGGGCAAATGGTATCTTAAAAGACTATTTAGTAAAAGGATATAATTTGAATATTGAAAGATTTAAAAATAATGGACAAGATCCTTACTTTGATGATTTACTAGAGAAAATTAGGGATATAAGATCAAGTGAAAAAGTTTTTTGGAGAAAAATATTAGATATTTATTCGACAAGTATAGATTATAATCCAAAAGATGAAATAACAATTAATTTTTTTAAAACTATTCAAAATAAAATGCATTACGCAACTTCAAAAAATACGGCATCAGAAATTATTTATAATAGAGTTGATGCGAATAAAAAGAATATTGGACTCACAAATTTTAAGGGAGATATGCCAACTAAAAAAGAAACGGAAATAGCGAAAAACTATTTATCAGAAGATGAACTTAAAATACTAAATAGGTTAGTTTCAGCATATTTGGATGTAGCTGAAATAAATGCTCTAAAGAGAAAAATTATGACTATGAATGACTGGATTCGAGAATTAGATAGTTTTCTTACAATGACTCATAATGATGTTTTAAAATCAAGTGGTAGGATATCACATGAGAAGGCACTAAAAAAAGCCCATGAAGAATATGAAAAATATATGAGAAATCATCTAACAACTGCTGAAAAAGATTATTTAGAAATAATGAATATAGATATAAAAGAAATAAATAATTAATTATTAAGATTGAATAAAAATAAACCATAGTTTGGTTTATTTTATTTTGTATATTAAATCTTCATAACTGACTTTATCTTTTAATTCACCAGCATTAATCATAATGTCTTGCATATGAAGAAATGATTCTTTAGAAAAATTAGTTGTTTCTGGCCATGTATTAACAGATTTATATTGATTAATAGCAGTTATAATATCATTAATATCAGTATCAGGAAATTCTACTTTAATAATTTCTGCTATTTCTTTAGCATCATGACTATTTACAAAATCAATTCCTTTTTGAATAGCTCTTGTAAATTTTTTAATTAATTCAGGATTTTTCTCAATAAAAGATGTTCTAGCACTATAGGATGTATAAGGAACATTTCCACCTAGTTCACCAAGTGATGCTACGATATAACCATATCCTTGATTGACTACATTTGTTGCTGTAGGTTCGCATAGAGTTAAGATAAAAATTCAATCTCCTAAAATTAAGTTATTATTATATATCTATAAAACAAAAATTATTATCTTAGCATTAATTTGTTGCGATGCAAAGATAAAGAAAATATAATCTTTGATAAAACACTTCCTTCAAAATAAAAGGAGGGAAAATGACAAAATGTGAAATAATTTCAATAGCCAATCAAAA
>CACZTI010000016.1 GCA_902783985.1 uncultured Erysipelotrichaceae bacterium
AAATGGTTCAATAACTATCAAGGCCTTTATCGATGCAGATAATATTTTAATTACAGATACCCCAGATGATCAATCACAAAGACCAAGTACTGCTTATACCGATGGAACAGTAACCACAGGTAAAACAGTAATTTCAACAACAGATTGGAATTCATTACAATCTACTGGAATAAGTTTCAAAGTAAGAGGAGAAGCAAGAGAAGGAATTTGGGTAGAAAACCCTAATACACTATATAATGCAGTAAAAGCAATGAGTTTGGGAACAATGAATGCAGGAACAGATTTTGGTACAGTAGCATCAAGTGATACAACAAATCGTCCATATGGAGTATATCAACTAGTAGAAAGTAATCTTACTAATCCAATATATTTCTTTAGAGGAGATCATACAGTTAAGAATAATGTCATATTTGATAATAAGTGTTGGTTAGTAGTTAGAACAACCGAAACAAATTCAGTTAGAATGTTGTATAACGGAACACCAGTAAATGGAGAGTGTACAACAACAACTGGAAATAGTACAATGATATCTTTATATCAATCAGATGATGTAAATTCAGATGGTAACTATGACTATAGTTACAAGAGTACAACAGGATTTACAACATTAAAATCAGGAGAAAATTTTAAATTTAATGTAAATAGTAATGATGCCAAATATGTAGGATATACTTATGATGCTGTAGTAAGTTCAAATATGAAAAATGCTCTTGAAGCATGGTATGATGGAGCAATAAGTGCTGAAGCAAAAGCAAAAGTAGAAACAAGTACATATTGTAATGATACAACAGTTGATTCAAGTGTTACATCCTATACGCAATACATGCCATATACAAGAGTGGAAGCCAATACACCAAGTGTAGTATGTCCTGCAGGAGCAAATATAATAAATAGTAAAGTAGGATTTTTAACAGTAGATGAAGAAATACTAGCAGGAAGAACATGGTCAACTGAAATGCAAGACTACCTATATAACAATGGTAAGTGGTGGTTGGGTTCTCCTTATAGCTTCGATAGTGGTTATGCTTTTGTGTTCACTGTCTATTATGCTGGTAGTGCTAGTTACGGCAACGGCTATGTTAATAGTAGCAATGGCATGCGTGCTGTCGTTTCCATCACATCTAATACGGCAATAACAGGAGGAGATGGAAGTCAAGGAACACCTTGGATAATAGGTTAGATAAATAAAGTGATGTGAGAGTATTTCTCACAAGGTGACAAGTAGTTAGAAAAAATTTTTGATTTATCGTAAGAAGAAAAAAATAAAATTAGAGTTAAATTAATTTGATTTAACTATTGATATAGTTTGATAAATTAAATAGTGTACATAAACTATTCATTATAATATAAATTGAATAGTTTAAGGTACACATTTTAATTATAATTTGAAATTTGGTGGAATATGAAAGATTTAGAAAAGTATTTAGATTATTTAAAATATAATAAGAATTATAGTGATAATACTATTATTAATTATTCTAATGATATTAAAGAATATTTAGAATATTTAGATAGAGAATGTTTAAAATTATATGAAGTAGAGTATAGTGATATTAGATTTTTATTAGAATATTATCATAGTTTAGGATTAAAGAATCTTAGTATTAGAAGAAAGATTAGTAGTTTAAAGGGTTTTTATAAATATTTATGTAGAAATAATAAATGTAGGGATAATCCTTTTATCTATGTGTCATTACCTAAAAAAGAAAAGAAATTACCACAATTTTTAAATTATAACGAAGTAATAGATATCTTTAATTCTATTGAAATAGTTGATGTTTTCTCTTTAAGAGACAGGTTGATTATGGAACTTTTGTATGCAACAGGGGTGCGTGTATCAGAACTTGTTAATATCAAGTTAGAAGATATTAATTTAAATAGGCGAAGTATTAATGTTTTTGGTAAGGGTAGAAAAGAAAGAATAGTTTTCTTTAATAAAGTATGTGGGGATTTATTAGAAAGATTTATTAAGGAAAGTAAAGATATAAGACATGATAATTATTTAATAATTAATCATAATGGTAATGGTATTACAACAAGAGGTATTAGAGTAATAATGGATAAAGTAATAAGAAATACTTCAATTATTAAAAATGTTCATCCCCATACTTTAAGACATACTTTTGCAACTCATTTACTTAATAATGGCTGTGATTTATTAACAGTTCAAGAACTTCTTGGTCATGCATCTATTAGTACAACTGGTATTTATACTCATGTTACAACGGAACATATAAAGGAAGTTTATTATAAAACACATCCTAGAAGTAGAAAGTAGATTGTTATAATCATTCGTTGAAAGTAATACAAAAATTGTCGAAAAAAGAGAATTTTTTGTATTGCAGTACAAAAACTTTACAAATAATTCAAAATATTGTATAATTATTTTTGTATTTGGAGGAGATTATTATGATAGAAAGAAATGAATATTTAGATATGTTAAAAAGATTTAAAGATAAGAAATTAATAAAAGTTGTAACTGGTATAAGAAGATGTGGTAAATCAACATTATTAGAAATGTTTAAAGATTATTTATTAAATAATGATGTAAAAGAAAATCAAATAATAAGTGTGAATTTGGAAGATTTAAAATATAATTTTATTGATGATTATATGTCTTTGTATAATTATATAAATGATAATCTAATATCTAATGTTAAAAATTATGTATTTATAGATGAGGTTCAAAAAATAATGGATTTTCAAAAAGCTGTTGATAGTTTATATATAAAGAAAAATGTTGATATATATATTACTGGTTCTAATGCTAATCTTTTATCAAGTGAACTTGCAACTCTTCTTTCTGGAAGATATGTAGAAATAAAAATGTTGCCATTGTCTTTTAAAGAATACAAAGATGCTTATAAGTCATTGAGCAATGATGATTTATATCAAAAATATATATCATTTGGATCTTTTCCTTTTACAACAACTCTTGAAAATGAAGATGATGTTAGTATATATTTAAGTGGTTTATATAATGATATAATAATAAAAGATGTTATGACACGAAAGAAAATTCAAGATGAAACTATGTTAAAAAGTGTTGCTAATTTTGCTATGGATAATATAGGAAATTTGGTATCTTCCAATAATATTGCTAATACAATGATTAGTGATGGTAGAGATATTAATGTTAGAACTGTTGAAAGATATTTAGAAGGATTTACTGAGAGTTTCTTTTTGTATAAAGCATCTAGATATGATATAAAAGGTAAACAATATTTAAAAACTGGTGAGAAATATTATGTTTCTGATTTGGGTCTTAGATATTTTATATTGGGTCGTAAAATAGGAGATTATGGTCATATTCTAGAAAATGTTGTGTATCTTGAATTATTAAGAAGAGGATATAATGTTTATGTTGGAAAAGTTGATGATTTCGAAGTTGATTTTGTTGCTATAAATAATAATGGAAAATATTATATTCAAGTTGCTGAAACATTAAGAGGTATAGATGAATCTGATAATAGAATTTTAGATAGAGAATTAAGATCTTTAAAAAAGATAGACGATAATTATAAAAAAGTTATTTTAACGCTTGATAAGACTCCACTTTCTAATGAAGAGGGAATTGTTATTCAAAATGTTTTAGAATGGTTATTAGATAAATAAAAATGAAATTTATTTTGTTTAAAATAGAAAATTTTAGTGGGATATCTCCTGATATATAAAAAATTGATAATTAATTTTATCAATTTTTATATTTTGGTCTTTAAAATTCTTTCGGTATTTAAAAAATTTAATTTAGCAACTTCTTTTAGTTTTTCTTTTCCGTATTTTTCAACGATTTCTTCACCAATCTTATCAACATCTTTTCCGGCACCTTTAGGTAGTGGTATATGAAGATTATCTGATAATTTATCAAATTCTTTTAAGAAGATATAACGACTGATAATACTTGCACATGCAACGGATAAACACTTATCTTCGGCTTTAGTCATAAAAGTTATATCTTTTTGAATATTAGGGGAATCTTTAATGTATTCATAATACTTATGTTCCATGGCAAATTGATCAACGATGATATAATCATATTTAGGATGTTCTTCATTAATCATTTGGTAAAGTACTTTATTGTGAAGAATGGCTTTTATTTTATTCATATTATAATCTTTACTATGGAAAGTATTATAATCTAAATTATTTAAAATCATACTTTTATATTTAACTCTTTTAGCGATAAGAGGGGCTATTTTAAGAATTTTTTCATCATTTATTTTTTTAGAATCCATTACACCTAATTCATCTAGGTAATTTACATCTTCCTTGGTAACATAAGTACTTGTTACTACAATTGGTCCAAAATAATCACCGGTTCCTACTTCGTCACTGCCTACTGAATTAACATTATGATAAAGATTATTTTCTTTTTTTTCTTGTTCTTCTTTAACTTTCTTTTTTTCTTTATTATCGCTATTAGTGTATTCGACTTTTCCAGAGTTTATTTTTTCAGTTTCTATCCAATATTGGCTTGCAATATCAGCATCAACTCCTTGAAAAACTGCTTTACCACTTTGATAAAGAGTAAGAACAGTATCACCATCATCAGCTTGAAATAAAGCGTATTGTGGTGTTTTCTCTCTTTTTGAATCTCTATAGAATTCATCCATCATATCTCTTGTTTTTTCACAAGTTTTTAAAGTTATTGTCATTTCCATCACCAATAACATTTTATAAAAAAAAATACTTTATTTCAAGTATTTTATTTTATATTCTAAATATATTTTATAAGCTTCTTTAAAAGTAGTTGGATCTATTTTATCTTTTATTTCTTTAATTAATTTAGAATCATTTCCTGATAAGAAATCATTATAATAGTTTTTAGCGTAAAAATATAGAGTATTGGCATCATTTTTATTAATATTTATATTATTTTTATTAGCAAAAGTAAAGATATCATCTATGGTTAATTTCTTTATATATTCACTAATTAGATAATTCATATAATCACCATTTAATTTTATGCAATAATTTACAAATTTTTACTAATACTAATATTATGAGAAAGAAAAAGAAAATAATATTTTTAAATATTTTAACTTATTTATTATTTAGTATTATTATCGGAAGATTATTTTATTTACAAGTAATAGATAATAATTATTATTTAGAGAAATTATCTTCAAGAAACAATAAAATAGTTTATGAAGATAGTAATTTAAGAGGAAGAATATATGATAAGAATAATAAATTATTAGTAGATAATAAACTTATTTTAACTATCTATTATCAAAATACTAATAATTTAAGTAGGGATGAGGAAATAGAACTTGCTTACCTAGTTAGTAAAAAAATTGATCTTGATTATCATAAGTTAACCAATAGTTATTTAAAAGATTTTTATTTAATGCAACATGATACTGAAATAACCAAAAGATTAAATAAAGATGATTTATTAAAATATGAAAGAAGAATGATTTCTAATAGTGAATTTTATACTTTAAAAAAGAGTATGGTAACTATAGATGATTTAAATATTTATAATGATGAAGATAAAAAAGCAATATATTTATATTATTTAATGAATAATAATTATAGTTATATGGAAAAAACAATTAAAGAAAATGCTAGTATTTCGGAATTTATGTATTTTTCAGAGAATAGTCATCATTTAAATGGTTTTAATACAAAATTTAGTTATGGAAGAGAATATCTTTATGGTGATACTTTAAGAGGGATTATTGGAAATATTGGAAGTATTCCTAGTGAATATAAGGATTTCTATTTAAATAGAGGTTATGAAATTAATGATATAGTAGGACTTTCTAATATTGAGATGGTTTATGATGATATTTTAAGGGGTAGCAAGAATATTTATTTAATTAATAATAATGAAAAAAGATTAGTAAAAAAAGGTATAAAGGGTAATGATATTCGATTAACTATTGATATTGATATGCAAAAGTTTGTAGATAATGTTTTATCTAAAGAGATTAGAAATGCCAAGAATTCTTTTAATACTAAATATTATAATCATTCTTATGTCATGGTAACAGATACTTTAGGGAAAATTCTTGTGATGTCAGGGAAAGAATATAATAAGGGTAAAATAATTGATTCTGCTATTGGAAATATCACCGATACTATAACTCCTGGAAGTGTCGTTAAAGCTGCTAGTATGATTGTAGGGTATGACACCGGTGCTATTAAAATAGGTGATGTAATGAAAGATGAATGTATAAAGATTAAAGATACACCAAAGAAGTGTTCTGTCTATACAATGGGTAATATTAATGATATTAATGCTTTAGCTTATAGTAGTAATGTTTATCAATTTAAAACAGCGATGAAAGTAGCGGGAGCTAAATATAAATATAATGGGAGTTTAAAAATCAATGAAAAAGCTTTTGATATTTATCGGGATTATTTTAATAGATTTGGACTTGGTGTTAAAACAGGAATTGAACTACCTAATGAATCAACAGGATATAAAGGTAGTAATAGAACTCCGGGGTTACTTCTTAATTTTGCAATTGGACAATATGATACTTATACAAATGCAGAACTTAATCAATATATAAGCACTGTGGCAAGAGGTGAAAGATATAAATTACATTTATTAGATGCAATATTAGATAATTCTGGAAAAGTTATGGAAAAAATAGAAGATACTATTTTAAATAAAGTTGATGTTCCCGATAAATATTTAAATAGAGTAAGAGAAGGACTTAAGGCAGTAACAACATATGGTAGTGGAAAACACTATGTTAATATAAAAGCTGCTGGGAAAACTGGTACTAGTGAAAGTTTTTATGATAGTAATCATGATGGTAAAATAGATACAGAAACTATTTCGACTAATTTTGTTATGTATACACCTCTTGATAATCCTAAATTTGCTATTAGTATTAATAGTCCTAATATCAGTATTCCAAGTAGTGGATATAAGTATCCTATTAACCAAAATGTTATAAGAGAAATAACGGATAATTTATATAAATTTTAAAGAATTAATTGACAAGATATTTTTCAATATATTAAAATATTAATATAGGAGGAGTCTTGTGAAAAATATTATTAGTTCATTAATGAGTGTAGTATTAATAATATCAATTGGTGTAAGCGTTTATTTTATATATAAAGTGGAACAAGATAAATATAATAGAACGGCTTCTCTAAATTTAGAAAAGGATCATATAGAAGCAACACCAATAGAAAAAACACCTAGTAATAGTCCAAAACCAAGTAATAATCCTAAACCTAGTAATAATCCTATTCCTAGTAATACTCCAAAACCTAGTAATACTCCTAGTAATAAACCAAGTGTTGAAAAGACACCTTTAGTAATTAAAGTTGAATCAATTAAAATAAATAATAATTTAAATATTTATGTAGGAGATAAATATACTTTGCATCCAACAATAAATCCTACTAATGCAACTGATACTAAAGTGACATGGTCAAGTAGTAATGAAAAAATAGCTACTGTTAATCAAAGTGGTTTAATAACTGGTATTTCTAAAGGAACTGCTATTATAACAGTAAAAACAAGCAATAATAAGGAAAGTCGTTGTACAGTAGTAGTTAGTGATAAAATAAGTAATAATAAAACTATTGATGTTAAAAATATCTCTTTAAATAAAAGTGGGGAGACTTTAAATGTTGGAAAAACATCACAATTGACTGCTAATGTTTCACCATCAAATGCTACTAATAAAAATATCACTTGGACAAGTAGTAATAATGTTGTGGCTACAATATCTGCAAGTGGTTTAGTAACGGCTAAAAGTGAAGGTGTGGCTACTATTACTGCAGTAAATGGCAATGTTAAAGCAACATATTCATTAACAGTTATTGCAACAACAACGGGTGAATATTGTGATAGTTTACATAATATATCAATGAAATCACTGGATTATAAATTGTTTAAAAATAAATTTCCTAATAGTGATGATTATTATGCTATTAAAGCTACACATGATTGTGCAAATAAATATAATTTACCTGTTGAAGTAAGTAAAGATACATATAATATTTATAATAAATCAGATGGGACAATTAATGTTAGAACAGATACTAATTTAAATAATTCGACAATATATATTCATGATGAAAATGGGATTGTAGGATTAATAAAAACTAATCATATTTATACAATTACAAATGATACTTGTTATGCTAAGACTTTAAATTTTTCTAATTTAAAATATAATAATGTTGTTAGTTCTTTAGGTGGTTCTAGTAATGGTCGTTATGTTAGAGTACTTGATTCTTCACAAAAGAAATTTATAAGATATGGTACTAATCAAGATAATGGTTCGGATACCGTGGATTCTTTTAGAGTAGATAAAGATGGGAAAGTATTAGATCAACTTTTCTGGAATTATGATAATAGAAATGTTTCGGTGTATATGTGTGATATACCTAGTAAAACACTAAGTTTTCAAAATGCTAATATATATACTATAATTGATACGAAAACATCTAATAGTGTTGTATCTAGTACCAATAGTATATATTTAAGACGAGGTATTGGTATTAAAAGAAGTAATGTAAATATTAATAATATTAATCATTATTATGTTAATTCATCAATAAAATATGTTTATGTATCAAATCATGGTTATTATGGCTTTTTCAATGTTGAAAACGCTGCTAATGTTACTTTAAATAATTTAAGAGTACATTCTATAAAAAATAATAATAAGAATGTTAATTCGACATATGATATTATTATTGATCATGCAGCCGATATCATGGTTAAAAATGTTAAAATGTTTGATTATGATGGTTCATCTGGTTATTTTTCTAGATCATCTAGTCAAATGAAAGATGATATATGGGGTGTTACCGGAACTAATAATGTTAAAAATATAACATATGATAATTGTGTATTAAATCGTATTGATACACATAAAGGTGTATATAATATTACTATTAAAAATACTAAAATAGGAAGACATGGTATTAATGCAATTGGTATGGGTAATTTAAAAATTGATAATGTTGATATGTATTATCGTAATTATTTTATTAATTTAAGAAGTGATTATGGTAGTCTTTGGAATGGTACAATAAGTATTAGTAATAGTAAAATTCATCCATATAATGGCAATAATGTTTATTTAGTTGATTTTAGATTATCATATGATAATAATTATTTACATAATTTTGGATATGATTTATATCTTCCTAATATCAATGTTGGTAATTTTAAAGTAGATAGTGATATTAGTAGATTGTATATTTTTAATAATAGTGAATCTAATACAGGATTAGTTGAAGGTAATTTAAGAAATGTTCAAAAATATATTAAAAATAATCAATTTAAGTATTATTATCCTAAAAAAAGTAATATTAGGGTTTCTAATATCACTGATAGAGGTAATGCTATTTCAAGTCAAAATTATTATATTGATTTTGGAGAAAATTAATGAGAGATATGATAAATT
Organism: uncultured Erysipelotrichaceae bacterium; assembly: GCA_902783985.1. Classification (GTDB taxonomy): domain Bacteria; phylum Bacillota_I; class Bacilli_A; order RF39; family UBA660; genus RUG12783. The sequence goes on from CACZTI010000016.1 coordinate 9,396, forward strand.
CATGTCTTTTTTCTTGTATAAAATAAGGGTTATATGATAGAATGATTAAGGAGGATGTTATGGGATTATTTAAAAGTATAAAGGGAATATTTAAAAAGAATAAAGAGGAAGTAGAAGATAGTGTATATGATAGTGGGTTAACTAAAACAAGAGATAGTTTTGTATCAAGATTAAGTAGTCTATCACTTCATCATAAAAAGATAGATGAAGATTATTTTGAAGAGTTAGAAGATATCTTAATTATGGCTGATATTGGTGTTAATACTGTTATGAAATTAATATCTAAAATAAAAGATCGTGTTAAAAAAGAGAAAATAGAAAATCCCGATGATTTAAAAGAAATTATTGTTGATGAATTATTTATTGTTTATGTTAATGATGATATTATTTCAAGTAAGATTAATTATAATGATAAGGGAATGACTGTTATTTTGTTTGTTGGTGTTAATGGAACAGGTAAAACAACTACCATTGGGAAACTTGCAAATTCCGAAAAACAAAGTGGTAAAAAAGTAATGATGATTGCGGCTGATACTTTTAGAGCTGGGGCGATTAATCAACTTTGGGAGTGGAGTAGGAAAGTTGGTTGTGAATTTTTCTCTAAAGATGAAGGTTCTGATCCTGCTAGTGTTATATATGAAGGACTTGATAAAGCAATGGAAGATAAAATGGATATTGTTTTAATTGATACGGCAGGAAGATTACAAAACAAGGTTAATTTAATGAAAGAACTTGAAAAAATTAATAAAGTTATTGGTAGTAAAATAGATGGAGCTCCTCATGAAACTCTTTTGGTTCTTGATGCAACAACTGGTCAAAATGGTATAAGTCAAGCTAAAAACTTTAAAGAAATAACTAATATTACAGGTCTTGTATTAAGTAAGATGGATGGTACTGCTAAAGGTGGTATTGTGTTAGCGATAAAAGAAGAACTTGGGATACCTGTTAAATATATTGGTTTAGGTGAAAAAATAGATGATTTAAGAAAATTTGATATTGAAAAATATATCTATAGTTTATTTAAGGATATGATGTAATGGAAAAGATGTTATATTTAAATTCTTTATTTGATATTTATAAAGATTTATTAACAGAAAAGCAACAAAAATATTTTATGGATTATTATTTTAATAATTTATCTCTTGCTGAAATAGCGGATAAATATTCTGTTAGTCGTAATGCTATTTTTAATCAATTAAAAATTATTGAAGATAAATTAAATGATTATGAAAAAAAATTAAAAATTTATGATAAAAAAATGAAAATTGATGATATAATAGAATTAATAGATAATAAAGAGATAAAAAAAATATTGAAATCTTTATTTTAGGAGGATACTATGTTTAGAGAAATTATTAAAATAAACGATCGTGGAGCGGATATAAGATTAGGTGAAGTTCCAAGAAATTTAAACTTAATGGGATTACATGTTGTTTTAGAAAGTGGACAAGATAAAGTAATTAGTGAAATTGATAGTGTTAATGAAGGGGTATGTTATACACACTTTATTGGTGAAATTAGAGAAGGAAGATTCTATAATGGTGTAATTAATAAACCTGATGTTAATGCTAATATGCGTCTTATGAATCCTGATGAAATATTATTAATTACCGGTGTTCCTGGTAATGGTACTTTTTCTTTTGGAGTAAGTCCATTTTATGATAATCAAAGAGTTTATATTGATATTAATAATTTCTTTAGTAACCATTTAACAATATTAGGTAACTCTGGTAGTGGTAAAAGTTATGGTACTGCAAGAATTATGCAAAGTATTTTTACAACAAAAGATTTTTTACCATATAAAGCTAGTATTATCTTTTTTGAAAATAATGGTGAATATATTTCAGCTCTTGATAATTTAAGTAAAATTAATCCTAATTATCATTTTAAAGTTGTATCTACAAATATGGCTAATGAGTATAAAAAATTATCAATACCATTATGGTTATTATCTGTAGATGATATTGCATTATTACTTTCTGCTAAAACATCAAATCAATTGGTATTAATTGAAAGAATGATAAAACTTGCGAGAATCTTTTCTCAAAGTGATGAGACTAGTGTTAAGTTTAAAAATCATTTGTTAGCAAAGGCTATGTTATCTATTCTTTATTCTAATGATTTACCAGCAACTAAAAGAAATAATATTTTTGGATTATTTAATACATGTCAAACGAAAGAACTTAATATGGAAGCGGTGGTACAAGGTGCAGGATATACTAGAAAATTTAGAGATTGTTTCCATGTTGATGCAAATGGAATATTTACAGAAGGAATACTTATAACAGAATATATTTCAAGTTTTGTTAATAGTGAATATGATGATTATGAACCTAGAACATATAATAGTTATTCTTTAGTTGATTTGGAGAAAGCACTTGCTTTTTCACTTGTTTCAGAAGATTGGTTAAATAATCCTAAAACATATAGTGATGCTATCACTTTGAAAGTTAAATTACATTCACTTACAATAAGTGATGCTGCTAATTTCTTTAATTTCCCTGGTAATATTAATGTGGAAACATTCCTTGCCAGTCTATTAATGGAAAATGGTGGTAAGAATCAAATATTAGATATTAATTTGGAAGATATTGATGATGGACTTGCTAAGGTTATTGTTAAAATAATGAGTCGTATGATTTTTGAATATGCTAAGCGACTTCCAAATAGAGGTAGTGTACCATTTAATATTTTTGTTGAAGAAGCTCATCGTTATATTAAAACAGGAGAGGATATTGACTTAATTGGATATAATATTTTTGATAGAATAAGTAAAGAGGGAAGAAAATATGGTGTTATGTTAAATCTTATTTCTCAAAGACCAGTTGAACTTTCTGAAACCGTTATGTCACAATGTTCTAATTTCATTATATTTAAAACAACGCATCCGAGAGATTTAGAGTATATTACTCAAATGATACCATATATCACTGATGAAATTATTGAAAAACAAAAAGGATTACAATCAGGTTATTGTTTAGGATTTGGAACGGCTTTTAAAGTACCATTAATTATTAAAATGGATTTACCAAATCCAGTACCTAATAGTGATAATGTTAATATTATTAATGAATGGAGTATCAAACAATGAGAAGGGGAAAATATTTAATATTTATTATATCATTATTTATCTTTTGGAATGTTAATGCTAAAAATTCACTAGAACTTGTATGTAATACACCAAAAATGTTTAAAGATGGATATACTAATTGTGATGTTATGCTTAATTATGATGGTAAAGTGTCTTTCGTTGAGTTTAACTATGAAAGTGAAATGAATGTTACTTTTACCAAAGGAGAAGAGGCAGAACTTAATGTATTAAATAACAAAGTAACATTATCTTATAATAATATAACACCAAAGAATATTAAGATATTAAATGTTAAAGTTACTAATAATGATGATCAATTAGGAGAAAAAAAGTTAACTTTAAAAAATATTAGAATTACTAGTGAAGATGTATCATATAGTTTAGATAATCAAGAACAAATTATTTCTGTTATTACTGAAAAAGATTTATCAAGTGATTGTAATCTTAGTGAGATAACAATTGATGGCATAAAATTAAGTAATTTTAAAGATAATCAATATAAATATACTGGTATTACATCTGATAAAAGAGTTATCTTTATTGATGCTAAAAGAAGTAATGAAAATTCACAAGCAATGGGTCTTGGTAATGTGATGCTACAGGAAAATAAAGAAAAAGAAGCTTTAATTACTGTAACTGCAGAGAATGGTAATAAATGTGTATATAATTTAGGAATAACATATGTTAAAAAAGAAGCAGTTGTGGCAGTAGAAAAAAGTAATAATAATAATTTAGATAGTCTTGAATTATATAACAAAGATAAAAAAATAGAATTTTCTTTTGATAATAAGAAAACGGATTTTAATATAAATGTTGAAAATGATATTACGGAATTGACTGTTAAAGCAATGTTACAAGATGAAAAAGCAACTTTTGTATCTAAGTTTGGTCCAAGAGATATTAAACTAAATGAAGGAAAAAATTCTGTATTAATTAAAGTATCTGCTGAAAATGGTGATGTTAAAACATATACATTAAATATTACAAGAGATAAATTAAAAAGTGATGATACTACTTTAAAGAAATTAATTATTAATTCTGTTGAGGTAATATTAAATAATAATGAATTTGCTTATGAAATAACTTTACCTGATGTATATGATAAAACTAATGTTGTGGCTGAAGCCAATGATAAAGATGCTAAAATTGTTTATGAAGATATTGATATTAAAAAAGATAATATTTTATCAATAAAAGTTGAAGCTCCTAATGGTGATGTTAGTGAATATACTATTACTATTGATCAAGATGAAGAAAAAGAAGAAGATAAACCTAGTTTTCAAAAAATTGATGTAACGGGGTATAACTTGGATTTTGATATTAATAAAAAGGATTATACTTTATTAGTTCAAGATGAAGTTTCAAAAATTGATGTTAAAGTATATCCTAGTGATATAGAAATGACGGTTTTAGATAATGGTGATTTAAAAAATGGTAGTGTTGTTACTGTTAAGGTAATTGATAAAGATATTGAAAGAACATATCAAATAAAAATTAAGAAGAGTTCTACAAAATTAGTAAATATATTATGTTATTTATTCTTTATTGTTGCTGTTATAATTTTATTATTGTCAATTAGATATCGTGTTAAAAGAAAATAAAGGAAAAAGCTTGTAATTACGCTTTTTTTCTTTATTTTTAACTAAAACGGGAAGAATTCCCCAACTTCTATTAAATAAGTTGGGGATGAATTCAGCAATTTTTTATTAAGTTTATTAAAAATACTTGATTATATTACAAAAATATATTAAAATAATTCTATCAGTATAAAATATGAATAGTAAGGTAATAATATGGAATTAGATAAAAATCAGCATTCAGTATATTTGCTGTACTATCATTTGATTATGGTAACAAAATATCGAAGAAAAGTTATCAATGACTCTATTTCTAAAGAACTTATGAACATGTTTTCTTACATCGGAAAAAATTATGGAATAATGTTAGAAGAATGGAATCATGATATTGACCACGTGCATGTTATGTTCAAATCAATACCTAGTACAAATATTAGCAAATTTATAAATGCCTATAAAAGTGCTAGTAGTAGAATTATTAAAAAGAAATATCCAAAAATAAAGGAAAAGTTATGGAAGGAGTATTTTTGGTCACAAAGTTACTGCTTAATAACAACAGGTGGAGTAACTATTGAAACCATAAGAAAATATATAGAAGGTCAAGGTGATAGAAATGAAAAGTAATATTGCATTAAAGATAAGATTATATCCTAATAAAACACAGCAAAAACTTATTAATAAGAATTTTGG
>CACZTI010000017.1 GCA_902783985.1 uncultured Erysipelotrichaceae bacterium
AGTATTTACTAATGAATGTGATAAGTATGGAATACTTTATAATATGAAAGATATTATTAAAGCATATAAAAAAGAAATAAAGGATAGTGAACAAATATCATTATTCTAGAATGATTGGAATATTAAGATATATAGACTAGATAAAATCTGGTCTTTTATATTGCAATAAATTAAAAAATGATATATAATTAAGTATGAAAAGTATAACCTGTTATACTTAAAGGAGGTCTATGAAAAATAAATTTGTAGGTATCGCTAAAGTTGGCGAAAAAGGACAAATTGTTATCCCGAAAGAAGCAAGAGATATGTTTGATATTAAACCCGGTGATACCGTTGTTGTTTTATGTGATAAAAAGAAAGGAATGGCTATTGTTAAATCAGAAGTATTAGAAGATACCATGGATAAAATAATGCCAAATAATAAATAATATGAATGCTATTGAAACAAAGAATTTAACTAAAAAATTTAAAGATAAAATTGCAGTTAATGCAATCAATTTAAATATTAAACAAGGTGAGTTATTTGCGCTTCTTGGAACCAATGGTGCTGGAAAAACCACTACAATCAAAATGTTATCAGGATTAATTCTTCCCACATCTGGAAGTATTAAAATAGATAATATGGATATGAAAAAAGATGTATTTAAAATCAAAGAAATATTAAATGTATCACCCCAAGAAACCGCAATTGCCCAAAATTTAACAGTCAAAGAAAATTTAGAATTTATGGCAGGTGTATATGAGATAAAAGATAAAGAACAAAAGATTAATGAACTAATTAAATTATTTAAATTAGATGAAGTATTAAATAAAAAAGCCAAAACATTATCTGGTGGAACCATGAGGAAAGTATCTATTGCCATAAGTTTAATTAATGATCCTAAAATATTATTTTTAGATGAACCAACATTAGGTTTAGATGTTATTGCAAGAAAAGAATTATGGAAAGTTATTAATTCCTTAAAAGGTAAAATAACCATTATCCTAACAACTCATTATATGGAAGAAGCTGAAAGCTTATCTGATAGAATTGGTATTATGGCAAATGGTAATCTTGTAGATATTGGAACTTCTAAAGAACTTATTAAAAAAACTAAAACCAAAAATTTTGAAGATGCCTTTATATCAATTGCTACAGGAGGAAAACTTTATGAGAATGATTAATTTTGCTAAAAGAAACTTTAAAGAATTAATAAGAGATCCCTTAAGTTTAGTTTTTGAAATAATTTTACCATTATTCTTATTATTTATCTTTCAACAATTTGATATACCTGCTGATAATTATAAATTAGAAAACTTTACACCGTCAATTATTCTATTTGGATTTTCTTTTATTACCTTATTTAGTGCAACACTAATTTCTAAGGATCGAACATCTTCATTTTTAATTAGACTTGGTACATCACCAATGAAATCCAGTGATTTTATTTTAGGATATATCTTATCATTATTACCAATAGTATTAATACAAAATATTTTATTCTTTTTAGTAGCGATTATGATGGGATTAGAATTTAGTATAAATATATTATTAACGATATTAGTATCAATGGTTATTTCCATATTATTTATCTCACTTGGAATATTAATAGGTAGTTTAGTTAGTGAAAAAGGAACCGGTGGTTTAGGAAGTATTATTGTTCAATTAGTATGTTTTACTAGTGGTATGTATTTCCCTAAAGAAGTAATGGGTGACATCTTTATAGTTATATGTAAAATATTACCATTTGAAGCATGTCTAAATATAATTCAAGGAACATTACACAATGATTATAGTAATTTATCACTTACTCATATAATAGTATTTTTAATTTATTTTATAACTATTTTATTATTATCGATTATAGTATTTAAAAAAAGAATGGTTAGTGATAATAAATAATTAAGTAAGAATTAAGCAAGATGTATTGATAAAATTAATTTGTGTTAAATATTTAGAAAAATATTTTGTAGTTTATTACATATAATAATAGTGATATACTATTTGACATTATTAGGTTTTTATAGTATATTATTATTGCATTGAAATGTGCAATAATGTAAAAAAGCTGGTGATTCCCACCAAAAGAGGAACTTAAAAAAGAAGCGATTCCGGCTTTAACAGGAACTTGAAAAAGCGGTGATTCCCACCAAAAGAGGAACTTAAAAAAGAAACTAGAGAGCTTACTCTAGTTTTATTTTATAAATTATTATATAATATTGATTAGGTGATAAATATGAAAGAACAATTGATATTAGTAAGGTTAGATACTGCATATTGTAATTATTTAAGAGAATTTGATGATAAAGTCCCATATAATTATAATGAAAAAGAATTAAGACCATTTGTAGGAGTATTATTTAAAATTGATAAATTAATGTATTTTGCACCATTATCAAGTCCGAAACCTAAACATTTAAAATTGAAAACTAAATTGGATTTTCTTAAGATTGATAACGGAAAATTAGGTGCAATCAATTTTAACAACATGTTACCAGTTACTAAAAATAATATAATAAAATTAGATTTAGATAAGGAATGTTTGACTAAATCAGAAGAAAAATATTCTAAACTATTAAAAGAACAAATATATTGGTTAAATCGTAATAATGAAAAATTATATGGTAGATCAAAGAAATTATATGATAAATATATTAATGGCACACTTGATCAAAATATAGCAAAAAGATGCTGCAACTTTAAATTATTAGAAGAAAAATGCAAAGAATATAATAAATAAAATAAATTATTTTTGTAGTATAATACATTAAAGGAGACAAAATGAAACAAAAACTAATTATAGAAACTATTCTTAGTTGCGTACTAGGAGCAATATTATGGTGTGGTATCGATTATGTTATTTGCTTAATTAAGAAAGAATCATTTACAGATACCTTCTTAACTACTAAAAATTTAATCGAACTATTAGTATGTTCTGTTGCTGCAGGTTTTGCATACTATAGTGCTGGGAAGAAAAAGAATATAATAAATAAAATAATATTTTATTAGGAGAATGAAAATTCTCTTTTTCTATGATAAAATAAATATAAATAATTTAAATGTTATTAAAAAGGGCGAATGTTCCATGAAAAATTGGTAGAGAAAAATATTAAAATATCATATGATTGTATGTGAAAGAAGGGATGATTATGGAATTTGGAAAAAAGATCATGAATTTAAGAAAGAAAAGTGGTTTATCACAAGAAGAACTAGCGGAAAAAGTAGGGGTAGCAAGACAAACGATATCAAAATGGGAATTAGGTGAAACATCACCTGATTTAAAAGAAGCTAAAGAATTATCTAAAATATTTAATGTAAGTTTAGATGAATTAACCGATAATGATATTAAAAATGTATTAGTAGAAAAAACATCAAATACTGAAAAACTTGCCGGATTAATTTTAAAAATAATGAAATTTGTTGCTATTTTTATAGTTGTTCTTCCAATACTTTTAATTACATTAAGACTTATTTTTAAAAATATTCATGAAAAAAATTCAGGAAGACTATTAAATGTCAACATAAAATGTACCTTACATGAACAAACATATGGGTATGAGTTTAATTATTATGAGACAACAGGTGAAATCAAAGAAGCTGGAGGAGATGGGTATCTTGCTAATATAACTGGTATTGGTAAATATAGTGATGCCTATGAAGCTTTAGATGTTATTGATGCCTATGTCAAAAATAATGGTGGTACTTGTACAAGAAGTGAAGTAACCCCTGTAAATAATAACTAAATTACAAAGAGAATATTTCTCTTTTTTTATTGTTAAAAACCTTTGCGAATATTATAAAAATCTTTGATAGTATTCAAAATAAATAATAATGTATAATTATTTTGAAAAGAAAAATAATGTTAATAAATCAATTATTTTTCTTTATAATTAAAATAATTCAACCTTAAAATAGAAAATTGTCTGAATAAAAATAAAATTTGTATTGTCAAAATCTTGAATTTTTATCATAAATATGTTATTCTTTTAGAGGTAGTGATTAGGAGTAAGTGTAAATACTAGAATTACTAGTATTTTATTATACGAAGGAAGTGGTAGTAATGAACAACAGTATGGCTGTTCAAGATGGAGCATTATTAGAATCAAAATCTAAAATAATGTCCAAAATAAAAAAAGTTATTTATTATTTTGTTAAAAGAAGTTTTGATATAATGTGTTCTATCATTGGATTAGTATTTATGATACCACTTATATTAATTATTAAAATATCTTATATATTAACAGGAGATTTTAAAAGCATTTTCTATACTCAAAAAAGAATTGGTAAAAATGGTAAATTTATTTATATTTTAAAATTTAGAACTATGATACCAAATGCTGATAAAGTTTTAAAAGAATTATTAAAAGACCCAAAATATAAAAAGGAATGGGCTGCAAATCAAAAACTAGAAAATGATCCAAGAATTACAAAGGTTGGAAATGCATTAAGAAAAACTTCCCTTGATGAATTACCACAAATAATAAATGTTTTAAAAGGTGATATGTCATTTATAGGACCAAGACCTTTGGTTGAAGGAGAATTAGATGCACATAATGGAAATCACCAAATATATGAAAGTGTTCGTCCAGGAATCTCAGGTTGGTGGGCAGCTAATGGCAGAAGTTGTACTGATTATGAAGAAAGATTAGAATTAGAATATTACTATTGCAAAAATTGTGGTATTAAATTAGATATAAAATGTATATTTAGAACTATAAAAGCAGTTTTAATGAGGACTGGCGCTAAATAAACTAGAAATAGTTTATTTTTATTTTAGGTATATATTGATTACAATAAATATGGTATAATTATATAAAGAGGAGGGAAAAATGAATAAAGAAGATTTATATTTTAAAAGTTTAGATAAAATTGATAATGGTACTGAATATGATAAGGTTATTTATTATCAAGGGGCTGATGGTAGAAGTTATAGAACAATGGATGAAGTTAAAGTAGCTGATAATAATTATTGGGATACTCCTAAAAAAGACAAAGAAAAAAAGGAAATAACTGATAAAGGAGAAGTATTCTATTACACATGTGATGGTAAAAAATGTTCATCCCTAAGACAAGTTATGGAATATAATAATGTTTATTATTCTAGAATAATGAATAAAGCTTATGAAGACTATATTGATAATAAAGGAATGCATAGATAAGAGAAGCAATTCTCTTTTTTGTGATATTATATAATTGGTGATTATCATTTTATGAAAAAATTGTTTTATGGATTATTAATTATTATTTTAACTGGATGTTCAAGTAGTGAAATTAATAATATTAGTAATAAATTAGAAATAGATAATTTAAATTGTAAAATAGAAGAAAGTACAGATACCCATGGTGGTTTTCTAGGTGATGGAGATTATTTTGTAAAATTAAATTGCAAAGACTTTCTTGATACAGAAATAAAAATAAATTGGCAAGAATTACCTTTATCAACAAAATTACAAGATGTAATGAATATGAAATATTGTTATGGTAAAGGATGTCTTGATGTTTATGAAAGATATCATATACCAAATATTACAAAAGGTTATTATTATTTTCTGGATAGACATAGTGAAAGTACTAATAAAAAAAGTTATGAAAATATCAATAATAGAGCATCATATAATTTTACTTTAGGAATATATGATAGTGTAAATAAAATATTATATTTCTATGAATTAGATACATAGAAAGATATTATTTGAACAGAGGTAATTATGAGTTATTTTAGTATCTTAATGTTTATTTTTGCAACACTGGTATTATTATTTGGTTTATATATTTATAAAGGTCATGATGTAAGCAAATTATTTGTTAGAGCATCATTTAAGAATTTAACAAAAGAAGAATGGATAAACATTGGTAAATGGACAATGATTTCTAGTATCTTTATATATTTTATTGCTATTATAGTATATATATTTAATATTTAAGAAAGTTAATTCTTTCTTTTTTTTATACTAATTCATAAGTAGTTATTTTAATTCTAGAATCACTTGAATATTCTATTAAATATTTATCATTTTGTTTACATACAATAA
>CACZTI010000018.1 GCA_902783985.1 uncultured Erysipelotrichaceae bacterium
ATAATTCTTTACCTAATACTTCATCTTTAAAGATTTTCTTAGCTATATTATCTCTCATTAAGTAATGTTCTTTTTTATTCATAACATTACCCCCTCTCAGGGTTTGTTATATTATCATAATGTTTTGTCGAAATTTGTCGAATTATGTCGAAGAATGAAAAAAGTATAAAAAAAGAAACCCTATTGGGCTTCAACAATTAATTTAATAGCAGTTCTTTCTTCCCCTTCAATTGAAATATCCGAAAATGCTGGAATACAAACAAGGTTTTTTCCACTTGGAGCTACATAACCTCTAGCAATAATTATTGCTTTAATCGCTTGATTAAGAGCTCCAGCTCCTACAGCTTGAATTTCCGTTACATTAGTATTTTTAAGTACATTACTTAAAGCTCCCGCAACACTATTGGGATTAGATTTACTACTTACTTTTAATATTTCCATAATTAAATTTCCTTTCAATTAAATATATTAACTAAAGGAAAATTTAGAACATTATTTTAATTCTTCCATTAAAAGTGGAATGATTTGTTTTTTTCTAGATACAACACCTTTTAGTTCATAACCCTGGTATATTTCATCAATATCAAAGACTGTTTCCAAAATCTTAGATGCTTTTTCATTATATAAAATATAGGTATTACTATTAATAACATCAGTTATACAAAAAGCTAGAATATCATAATCGTGTTCTTGAGATATTTTTTCTAAAACATTTATATATTTCTTTTTTTCTTTTAATACCTTTTGATAATCAATAACCGTCATTTGACCAATACCAATTTTACGATTATTAATATTAAAGGCTTTAAAATCATTATAAATTAATTCTTCAATAGTTTTACCTTTGATAGACGCAGCTTCAGTAAACATTTTCTTAGAGAATTCTTCCATATTGATTTTAGCGATAGTTGATAATTCTTCGGCTACCTTTCTATCAATACTAGTTGTTGTTGGTGAATGAAAAAGCAGTGTATCAGAAATAATTCCTGATAACATAAGACCTGCTATATCTTTAGGAGGTTTAACTTTTTGTTCTTTATACATTAAATAAATTATCGTATTACTACTACCTACAGCCATATTCCTTATATTAATAGGACTTGATGAATTAATATTCCCTACTTTATGATGATCAATTATTTCTACTATTTCAGCTTCTTCAATACCATCAACACTTTGAGAATATTCATTGTGATCTACTAAAATAACTTTCTTTTTATTAGTCAAATTAACATCTTCCATACAAAGAAGTCCAAGACACTTGTTTTTTCTATTAACAATAGGATAATTAGTAAAATGATATTTATTAGCAATAGTTAAAAAGTCATTAACATACATATTTTCATCAATAGGTTCTATATTACTTTTATTAACTATCGTTTTTATATAATTACATAATATCAACATTTTAGATACATAAAGAGATTCTTTATTACTTGTTATAACATTTATTTTATTAGCTTTTGCCAAATGGATTAATTCATCACTAATTTTATTAGTACCTACAATAATTATTAATTTAACACGAGATGCTATAGCATGTTTAATAATATTATAACGATTTCCAATTATTAAGATATTATCACTATTTAAATTAATATTTTCTTCAAAATCAGTTGTTTTATATGAAGATAATATCATATTACCAGAGATTTCATCATTAAATTTAAGTAATTTTTTACCATTAATGATTTTTAAAATATTATCATATGATGTTGTTAATTTATCAAAATGAGGATTAACAATAACTTTTAATAAATCCTTCATAGTTACAATACCTATGTATGATTTGTTATCTTTAACTATAGGAACACCTGTTATTTCATGCTTTTGCATATAGTTATATAAATCATTTAAAGTATTATATTCATTTAGAAAACATTCTTTTTTATAATTTAGATTATTAACTTGTAATTTAACATCATTAATGTAATGTGGTTTAGGAACATTAAAATATTTTAAAACATATTTGGTTTCATTATTAATTTCTCCTAAGATATAAGGAGTGGCATTAATCTTTTTTCTATTTTTTAAATAGGCAAGCGAAATAGCTGCACAAACGGAATCGGTATCAGGATTTTTATGACCAAAAATATAGATATTTTCCATTAAACACTATCCTCCTTTAATAAACTAAGAGATATTTTTTCATTATTTTTATCTATTCCAATAACATAGCATGTGACAATATCACCAACAGAAAATAAATCACTTGGATCTTTTACGTAGTCTTTTGATAAATGAGAAATATGAGCAAGACCATCATTATGAAGACCAACATCTATAAATAAACCAAATGGTAAAACATTTCTTACGGTTCCTGTTAGTTCCATTCCTATTTTAACATCATCAATTGTTAAAACATCACTTTTTAGTATTGGAAGTGGTGCATCTTCTCTTGGATCTCTATGTGGTTTTCTAAATGATTCAATAATATCATCAAAGGTATATTTATCGATATTTAAACTATTTCTAATGTCATCTAGATTTACTTCTGTAAGTTTTGTTAACATGGTATCAGTTCCAATATCAGATACTTTTAAATTTAATTTATCAAGAATTTTTAAGGCATCATTATAATTATCTGGGTGAATACTTGTTTCATCAAGAGGATTCTTACCATCCATTATTCTTAAGAAACCAATTGATTGCTCATACATCTTATCCGTAACACCTTTAATTTTTTTAATTTCATCTCTTGAATTAATCTTTTTATTGGCTATACGATAATTAATAATAGCATCAATACTTTTTTTATTTAATCCCGAAATATACTTTAATAGTGATGGACTTGCAGTATTAACATCTACTCCTACTTTGTTAACGGCTTTAAGGACGGTAAAATCAAGGGTATCCGCTAATTCTTTTTGTTTAACATCATGTTGATATAGTCCTACGCCAATACTTTTAGGTTCAATTTTAACAAGTTCAGATAAGCTATCTTGTAGTCTTCTTCCAATACTTATTGCACTTCTTTTTTCAACCGTTAAATCAGGGAATTCTTTAATACCAAGTTCACTTGCAGAATAAACACTTGCTCCTGCTTCATTTACCATAACATAGCTTACAGGATGATCTGCTTCTTTTATGGTATCCGCAATAAAACGTTCAGATTCACGAGATGCTGTACCATTACCAATTGCCACAACATCAATTTTATAGTCATTCAAAAGTTTTAAAACAACCTTTTTACTTTCAAGTATCTGATTATGTGGTGGTGTTGGGTAAATTACTTCGATACAAAGAGGGTTTCCTGTTCTATCTAATACTGCTAGCTTACATCCTGTTCGATATGCTGGATCAAGTGCTAAAACCATCTTTTCTTTAAGAGGTGGTATCATTAAAAGTGCTTCAAGATTCTTTGCAAAACTATCAATTGCTACATCCATGGCTTTATCTGTTAACATACTTCTTACTTCTCTTTCAACTGATGGTAAAATAAGTCTATCCATACTATCCGTTATCGCTTCTATTATTTGATCAACATAAGATACATGTTCATTTTTAATTATTTTTCTTTTTAAATATTTTAAAACATCTTCCTTGTTATATTCAAGAGATACTGAAAGTACTTCTTCTTTTTCTCCACGATTAATTGCAAGAACTCTAAATGACTTTGTCTTCTTTATTGGTTCGATGTAATCATAATAATTTTTATAAATTCCCTTTTCATCTTCGGCATTCTTTTTCTTTTTAGATTTTATACTTCCATTATTATAAATATAATTTCTGATAAATTTACGATATTCTGCTTCATCTGATATTTTCTCTGCAATAACATATTTAACATTTTCTATAACTTCATCCGTATTCTTTACTAAATCATTGATATATTTTTTAGATTCTTCTATTAAATTAAAATCAATAAATTTAAGCATATCAAGTGATAATGGTTCTAGTCCTGCTTTAATACCTAATGTTGCTTTTGTTTTTTTCTTTTCTTTATATGGACGATATAAATCCTCTACTTCCACAAGACGAGTAGCATTCATTATTTCTTCTTTAAGTTCTTCGGTTAATAATCCTTTTTCATCAATAAGTCTTATAACATCTTCTTTTCTTTTTAATAAATTAACTTGATAAGAATAAACTTCCTCGATTTTTCTTATTTCTTCTTCTGTTAAAGCACCAGTTACCTCTTTTCGATATCTTGCAATAAATGGAATAGTATTTCCTTCTTCTAATAGTTTTAAAGTAACCTCTACTTGTTTAATACTTATATTTAATTCACTTGCAATTTCATTAATTATTTTATCATTCATATTTACCTCTACTTAATAAGTATACCTTAATTTTTAAAAAAAAGAAATAACAAAGTTATCTCTTATTCATTTTATTTATCTCTATCAATATAATTTTTCCATGTTTTAATACTTTGTTCCTTTAAAAAATTAATGAGTGGTTTTAAATCAATATTTTTATCATACTCTTCTAAAGCAGAATAATATTTCTTTTTATCTTCTTCAAAAATAATAATAGGAGGATAATTATGGATTATTAAAAAATAATTCATCATTAACCTACCAACTCTTCCATTACCATCAGAAAAAGGGTGGATATTTTCTAATTTAGCATGAAAATATGCTGCGCTTTTTAAAATATCTTTATTCACAGTATCTAAATCATTTATGTCATCTAATAATTCAAGCATTTCCTCATGAACTAAAGATGGACTTGCTCCAACTTCATATTTACCTGTAACATAATCATGATGCTTATACTCCCCAGGTCTTTCACCTAAACGATATCTTCTTTCATCATATGTTCCTTTTGTTAAATATTTATGTATTTTTTTTACAAAATCTTCATCAATAATTTCTTTTTTATCAAATGCATCTAATAATTTTTCATATGCAATTTTAGAATTTTGAATTTCAAATAAAGTTTTTAATGAACCAGTATATGATGTAACACCATTTTTATCAAATATCTCTCTTGTATCATGATATGTTATTTCATTATTTTCTATTTTACCAGAATTATACGCAAAATTGACTGAATATGAATCTAGTGTATATGCTAATTCATCTGAATTACTGATATTTTTCTTTTGCCAAAAATCAACTATATCTTCATAACACATATTTTCACCTCTTACATAAAGTATATCACAAAAATAATTATTTATATAAAAAAGTTTTATATTTCTATCTAATTATCCATAATTCCAATAACATTTTCTAATATAGTATTTTTAGCATGATCATTATGTAATTTAATAATCATGACTGTTTTTTCACCAATACTATTTATTGATGAACCTATTAGATATATATCTTTGTTATCAATAATTATCAATCTATCATGAAAAGAATTATTTCTTATTACTTTTAAATTATTAAATTCTTTATTATATTTTTCTATTTCAATATTACTTAATCTTTTACTATCTCTTGTAATTAATGTTATATTACATTTTATTTTTCTTATTAAATCTAAAATTGTAATATCCGCATATTCATCAACAATAATAATATTCTTTTTGGCAGTATTAAGTATTTCTATAATATTTCTATATGCACTATATGGTTGTCCTTCTAAAAAAACTTGTTCCTCTTTATCAAACTTTGAAAATAAATAATTTATTTTATCAGTATGTTCTATCAAAGTATTATTTATATTATTTATTGATTTATAAATATCTTTATTTTCTTTTAAATAATGTCTCATTGCTACAAATGCATCCATTATTTTTATACTTACTTCCGTTGCAACGTTTGTATGTAATATTGTTGCTAACATAGCTACACCAGTCTCTGTAAAAACTCTTGGGTTATATCTTCTACCTCCATAATTATTGCTTGAGGTCAAAAATTTTGACCTCAAGTTTAACCACTCATTATCAGTCAATATCCATGAAAATCTATTAGGAAATTTTAATAAATTATTTTTAACAGCCTGATTAATTTCTTTAGTACCATTCTTACATTCATATAATCTTGCAAGATCAGAATCAAGCATAACTTGTACTCCTCTTATTTCATATATCATATCTTCTATTTTAATATCACTTTCTATTACATCGTACATAAATTCTCCTTTTTTGGTTAATAGCATATCATAATAAATATTAGAAAAATAGTTCCATATTTAAGAACATATTCATGTACATAAATAAGAAAAAAAAGAAATACATTTCTGCATTCCTTATTATTTAGCAATCATATCACAAACTATCTCAGAAAGTTCATTTGGATTTTCAATACTTAATCCATTAATTAATAAAGCCATATTATAAAGTACTTTAGAGTAATCTTTTAATTCTTTATTATCATCTTTATTATATAAAGATATTAATTTATCATATATTGGATGATTCTTATTAATCATCATTACTTTTTCTGCTTTAACACCTTCATTATTAGGCATTGCTTTAAGTACTTTTTCCATTTCAAGTGATATATCACCAGTAGTTGTAAGTGATACTGGATGATTTCTTAAATTATCACTAAATTTAACATCTTTAATATTTAATGTTTCTTTAATAACATTTAAAATATCCTTGTTATCTTCGTTTGCTTTCTTAGTCTCTTCATCGTCTTCCGTATCTTCATGTTCATCTTGAACATTACAGAATGTTAAATCATTATAACCATTCATGGCTTTAATAGTAAATTCATCTAAATAATCATTAAAGAATAATACTTCATTACCTTTTTCAATCATATTCTCAACTTGTGGCATCATCTTTATTTTGTCAATTGATTCTCCAGCCGCATAATAGATTTTTTTAGAATCATTACTAATTCTTTCAACATATTCTTTCAAGGTAGTCTTTTTTCCATTACTTGAATTAAATAGTAGTAAATCACTTAATAATTCTTTATTCATTCCAAAACTAGAATAAATTCCATATTTAATACTTCCACCAAATTCTTTAAAGAATTTTTCATATTCTTCACGATTATCATTTTCAAGTTCTAATAATTCTTTTTTAATTTTTGTTTCAATGGATTTAGCAATTGCTTTAACCTGATGATTTTTCTGTAGTGTTTCTCTTGATATATTAAGATCAATATCTTCACTATCAACAATACCTTTAACAAAACTAAAATAGTCTGGTAATAAATCTTCACATCTATTAGTAATTAAAACACCCTTAGAATATAGTTCTAATCCTTTTTCATATTCCTTACTATAATAGTCACCTTGAGCATGAGAAGGAATAAATAATAAGGCATCATAACTTACCAATCCTTCTACTTTACTTTTAATAACTTTTAAAGGATTTTCATAATCATAGAATCTATCTTTATAAAAATTATTATAATCTTCATCTGTTACAGATTTCTTATCTTTCTTCCAAATAGGAATCATACTATTAATTGTTATTTCAGATATTTTTTTATCTACTTCTTTATCCATAACAATAGGATAAACTATATAATCAGAATATTTCTTAATAATTCTTTCCAGATTAAATTCATCTAAATATTCACTATATTTATGATTATCATCATCATCTTTTAAATATAAAGTAATAATGGTACCAAAGTCATCTTTACTATCTTCTTTAATTGTATAACCATTTTCTCCTTCAGATTCCCAAAGATATGCTTTATCACTATCAATACTCTTACTTAATACCGTAACCTTTTTACTTACCATAAAACTAGAGTAGAATCCAACACCAAATTGTCCGATGATATTAGCATCATTTAAATCTTTATTTTCAAGTTTAAATAATTCACTACCACTTCTTGCAATAGTACCTAAATTATTTTCAAGTTCACTTTCATTCATTCCAATACCATTATCACTAATAGTAATCGTTTTATCAACTTTATTGAAAGCTACTTTAATTTTTAAATCTTCTTTCTTAATATTTAATTTTTTATCTGTCAAAGAACGATAATATAATTTATCTAGTGCATCTGATGCATTAGAAATTAATTCTCTTAAAAAGATTTCTTCGTTGGTATAAATAGAATTAATCATCATATTAAGTATTTTCTTTGATTCTGTTTTAAATTCTTTCTTTTTCATAATATATCACCTTTCCTTGTTACAAAAATAATCATAATACTAAAATTAGCAAATGTCAATAGTGACTGCTAATATTTTATTATTTTCTTCTTCAAAAATTAAAATGTAAACTTTACAAAAAATATTGACTTTTTGAATAAAAATGATTAATATATAAATTACCAATTCGGATTTAGGCGAATTGGTCGCTAGTATCACACTAGCCAACCCCTTTTTATTCTTTTTAAAAGGACTGACAAATGTCAGTCCTTTTGTTTTATACTATTTCAAAGTAATCATCAGGATTTATTGTAATATCTTTATTAACATAAAGAGTACATAAAATATCACCTTTTTTAATATAATCATTAAGATGTTTCTTTAAAACAATACCTACCTTATGATCAATTTTATCTTCTTTACTTATTCTTCCAGCTCCAAGATTTACTGATAACATCCCTAAATTTAGGGTTTTTATTTTATTTAGAGTACCTTCTTTAGTACTTTTAATATCAATAGTTTTAAAACTTACCTCAAGTGATTTAATATCACCATGTTGATATTTAACAAATTCTAAGAATTTATCAAAGGCTTTACCACTATCAAGTGTTTGTATTACTTCTTTTTCTGATTCTTCTAAAGATATATTTTTTGCCATCGAAACAAGGTGTGATGCTTCTTCGATACATAAATCTCTTAAAGGAGATTTTTTTCCTTTTAAAATATCCATTGCTTCAATTACTTCAAGACTATTACCAATATTATCTCCTAAAGGGGTATTCATATCGGTTATTAAAGCATGCACATCACGATGATAGAATTTTCCTATTTTTTCCATTAAATTAGCTAACTTTTTAGCATCTTCCATGGTTTTCATTAAAGCACCATCACCTACTTTAACATCTAAAAGGATTTTATCAGCTCCTCCTGCTATTTTTTTAGACATAATGCTTGCAGCAATTAAAGGGATTGATTCAACAGTACCTGTAACATCACGTAATGCATAAATAACTTTATCTAATGGACATAAATTTTTTGTTTGACCAGTAATTGCAAAATGAATATCATTAACTTGTTTAATAAATTCTTCTTCTGTAAGTGAAGTATTAAATCCTTTAATACTTTCAAGTTTATCAATGGTACCACCTGTGTGACCCAATCCCCTTCCACTCATCTTTGGAAATGGAATACCTAAACTAGCTACAATAGGACCAACAATTAAACTTACTTTATCTCCTACTCCACCAGTTGAATGTTTATCAACTTTAATACCATTAATACTTGATAAATCAAGAACATCTCCACTTTTAATAAAGATATCAACTAAATCAAAGATTTCTTCTTCATCCATTCCATTAATACAAATAGCCATTAATAAACTAGACATTTGATAATCTTTAATCTTTCCTTCTAAATAACCATTAAACATAAATGATAATTCTTCTTTTGATAATTTCCCTTTTAATCTTTTTTTGTTAATAATTTCTACTATATTCATAAAGCCTCCTTATAACTTAATTATATGATAAATTTAAGTTTTTAGCAAGAAAAAAGGAAGATGATTATCTTCCCCCAAGTCTAGATCCAATTATAATAACTAATAATATAAATAAAACAATAATTATTGCAGAATTTGAATTATTCCCATAATTAGGATAATATACAGGATACATTGGATAACCATAATTATTATTTTGGCATCCACATGTACCTCCACCATAATAATACATAAATAACCTCCTTTATGATATCTATAATATTTTATTATAAATTCATAAAAGTGTTATTATATATAACTAATTATCTTTTAATATTTTTATCAACAACACCAATAGCTTCAAAAGATACTTTTGTTAACAAATCAACTGTTTTTGAAGAACCATTTTTATAATATGCTCCAGCAACACCAATTTTTCTAGCTTCATTAATAATTGATTCTGTATCATCAATAAAATATGAACTAGATAAATCTCTAATACCAGTATAATTTCTAAAATATTCAATCTTATTTGTTCTTAATCTTTTAATATTTTTCTCTCCATCTTCATTATAAAAAGAATCTAAATGAAATTTTACAGGAACAAATTTTATCATAGGTAAATATTTTTTAAAAAATTTCTTTTTCGCAATAATTTCTCTTTCACAATTAACATGAGATAATACGTATATTTCATTAAATAATCCTTTTCCATATATTGTATATATCATATTAATAACTCCATCAAATGTATTTTCTAATTGATATATTTCATCATAATTAATTCGATTTTGATATTCAGAAATTACCTCTTCTAATACTAAATCTTTATAATCATAATGTTCTATTCTTCTTTTTTCAATATTTTTTATTCTCTTTTGTATTAAACCATATTCTTCTGGATTATTTGATCTTTCTTTTTCATATCTATGTAACATTGCCCTAATTTTTAACTCTTCAAAATCTAATTCATCACTATATGCGTCACTTGCTTCATATTTGATTTTTTGTACGTATTCATCAATTAATGGTAAACTATCAAATATAACACCATCACAATCTAAAATTAAAACATTTTGATTCATTATTTCACTTTCCTTTTCTCTTTGGTCATAATTTCTTCTAAAGCTTCTTCTAACATATTAAAGTCTGTAATACGGAGAAATTCACTTTTTTCCATTCTACTAGTTTTCTCAGCATCACTAAGTTCTCTATAAAGAATTACTTTACCACCTTTTTCTTGCCAATCACTACAATTTGCTTTACTATCATCTATTAGAATCATATCACTAGGATCTTTTTCACAAACAGTAAGTGCTCTATCCATTTTAGAACTTCTTTGTCTTCTTTCTAAATTATGTTCCATTGCATGAAACCTTAATCCTACAAATTCTCCATTTGGAAACAATTTATTCATTAATGCTTTCTTAGCATGACTTTCTCTAGTTCCATTATGATGTGATAATAAATATAACTTATCAATATTATTTGATAACATTGCGCGATATATCATTAATACTGCTTTTTGATTAACATGACATTCTTGATATATCATGTCATAATCAATTACTTCTTCACTAAGTCTTTTTTCAATATTAAAGTTTAGTAAAATGTATTCTAACAAGTTACTAGTAACTAATCTACAAACATCTTGAATAGGTTTATCATATAAAAAGTAATTATAATCATTTTTATTGATATTAGTTCTAATAATATCATTACTATCTGTTTTTACCAAATCACCATAATCTGGATATGTATGATTATATCTTGCATTCATACTAATTTTTGTAACTTCATTTAAACAAAATTTATTAATCTTAGAAAGCATATCCCAACAATCAATAATTTTACTTTTGAATAGAAGGATTCTTTTTCTTTCTTCTTCAAAATTATATTCTTTACCTTTACCATATTCCAAATTATCATTTTCTAAAAACATATCACGTAGTTCTAGAAATTGATTAAATATTTGATTAACAACATTAAAGTAATATCCACTTGAAGTTGTTGGTTTAACATAAATATCTTGTATTTCACGATCTGTTAAATTTTCAAATACTAAACCATCTTTTTTAATATTAAATATTTCTTTTGGAAAACGAGATGTATCAGGTAATCTTTTCTCTTCATAAGCCTTTTGACATTCTTTTTCCACTTCTTTGTTAAAAAACATAACATTTCTTCTTAATTGTTCAATGCTTTCCAATATATTTGTCTTAAACACTGTCTTCTCATCAACCTGTTTTTGAATTAATGGTGATGAATATACTAAAACATCATCAATATCCACAAATAAACTATAATTATTTTTCATAACGATACCCCCATATCAATTTTTCTTGTTAATTATACCACTTTTTCACATAAATGTCAATATTTGTCAAGTTATTATTAATTTTAATATTTTATTTAATAATTTTATTATTAACAATTCTAATAAAATGAAAATCATTCATTCTAAGACATTTTATTTTTTTATTAGAAATATTTATTTCTATTTTATTAACATTATTTATTTCTTTAATTTTACCATCAATCATAAAAAACAATGATTTACTATCAGGAATAATTTTTATTACCTTATCATTTGGAACAATTAATGGATTACTTAAAGACGAATAAAACTTATTATTAAGAGGAGCTATTGGTGTTAAAAGAAGAGTATCCAAACTATTATAAATAATTGGTCCATTAAAAGACATATTATAAGCAGTAGATCCTGTTGATGTACTAATAAGTAATCCATCTCCACTAAATTCTTCTAATAATTCATCATCTATTAATACCTTACCTTTAAATATAGAAAAATCATTTTTTCTTATAACTAATTCATTTAAACTATTATAAAGATATTCCTTTTTATCACTATATATCCTATCTTCTTCATAAGATAATTCTTCTATTTTATAGTCATCCATACTTAATCTTTTAACAAAATTAATAGTATTACTAATATCAATTTCTTGTAAAAAACCTAATGTTCCCGAATTAACTCCAATATAGTAAATATCATTATTAAAGTTATTTTCTCTTACCATTCTCAAGAAACATCCATCACCACCAACACTAATCGCTAGTTCATAATCATTATTATCTATTAAAAATCCATATTCTAATAATTCTTTTTCTAATTTTATAGATACTTCTAATGATTTTTCATCATTATTAACAAATAATTTAACTTTATTTATTTTCATATAAACCTCTACTTTTTATATAATCAATAATTTCTTTATCTAAATATTTATTATCTAATTTCTTTCTAATAATAGTTGATGATATATCTATATATGGATAATCATCTATAATAGTATAATTAGTAATTTTATATTCCTTGATATATTTTTCTATATCAATGTTATCTCTTTGCATAATGATTAAATGATATTTTATTAATTCTTGATAGTTTTTCCATTTATTAAAATTAATAATATTATCCGCTCCAATAATTAAAGATAATTTATCATGAGGATACTCTTCTTTTAAACTATTCATAATTAAATAAGTATATTCCATATTATTATGTTTGTTATCAATTATTATCTTGTCATTTTCATAAAACTTTAACATATTGATACGATCATCTATATTAATTAAATCTTGTTTATCCCAATAATTACCTGTAGGGATTATTATTATTTTATCTAATATTTTTTTATTAATTAAATAATTTACAATACCAATATGACCTTTATGTGGCGGATTAAAACTACCTACAAATACACCTATATTCATTACTTATCCTTTCTATATTTAGCTCTTCTAAATTTATGAAGATTATTTTTATGTAATTTTGCTATTTTATTTTTAGAATCTTTACTAATTAAAGAAGATTGATTATTAATAACTAAATCAATATCATGGTATGTTACTCCCATTTTTTCTTCATCAGTTTTATTTGATAATCCATCATTAGGTACCTTATGAATAATTTTATCTGGTATATTAAGATATTCTCCTATTTTAATAACTTCAGTTACAGTTAAATCAGAAAGAATTTCAATATCACAAGAATTATCTCCACCTTTAGTAAAATAACCTACATATAATTCTGATTTGTTACTAGTACCTGCAACTATATAATTACCATTCTTTATTTTAGAAAAAATACTTGCTAAATAATATAATGAAGTCATTCGAAGTCTAGGTTTTAAATTAATATTAGCGTCCCCTAAACATTCAAGAGAAATATCTTTAACATTATGATTAAATTCATGATAAATATTAGATAAATCAAATTCATTTAAATTAATATTTAATTTATTACATAAAAGTTTAGCGTCCAAATAGTCTTCCTTACTTGAATTACATGGCATCCACACACCTTCCACATTATTACTTCCTAATGCCTTAGTAAAAAGTGCGGCTACAACTGCTGAATCTTTTCCCCCTGATATTCCAATAACTACTCCCTTTAATTTATTTTTATTAAAATAATCTTTAATAAAACTTATAATATCATTAACTGTTTTCTCTTCAAAACTCATATAATCTCCCAATATCATTATAAAATAATAATTATAATAATGTAAATAATAATTACATAAAATATACTATGAAAACGATTATTTTAGAAAATGAATTATTTTTTCGATATTATTTATTAAAAAATATTAATAAAATAACAAAAATCTATATAACATATGATAATCTAGACAATATAATATATTTTTATTCTTTTATCGATAATATCTTGATTGCTACTAAAGAAAAGTTTAATAATAAAAATTATTTTAAAATATATCAAAAATTATTTAATCAATATTTGGAAATAACTTTTATAAATAAAGATAATATTAAATTATTAAAAAAAGAGATTAATTAAATAATCCCTTTATTTTATCCCATAAATTTTTATTTTCAGGAATTTCTTCTACTTGCTCTTTTTCTTCTTTAAGAGTCTCTCCATCTATCATAAAAATTATTTTAGAACTTGTTTTAGTATTATTAGAACTTAAATCAAGGAGTTTATAGTCATCACTTAATTTTTCAAGAGCCTCTATTCTCTTTGCTAAAGATTTGATATCACCATTAACGGTTTTTACAAGTTTATTAATGCCTTCCCTATTATATTTATCAAGTCCAACAGAGAATTCTTTCATACCAGTTGATAATTTATATGAACCATCATCAAGCATATTAAGAGCTTCTGTTAGAGATTTTACAGTTTCATCAATAATTAATAATTTATCATTTATATCATCTTTATAATTATCAATTATTAAACGAAGTTTATTATCCATTGTTTCAGGATTAAATTCTTTATTCATGACATTACTTACTATTTTAGTAAAATATTTATCAGTATATCTATTAGCAAGATCCATTGCTGTATTATCGATTATTTTATCTACCATTTGATTAATAGTATTACCTAAATCTTTATTCATGAATAACTCTTCATTATTTAAATCACTCTTAATAGCAGATAATAATTTATCTTTTAAAGTATTTTCATAATTTTTAATATTTTCATCACTACCTAAAATACTTCTTAATTTATTAGTTACTTCATTAACATAGTTATTTACTAATCCTTTTAGATAATCTTTATTATTTAAATTACTTATTATTTTATCAGATATATTAATATTACTTAAACTTTTTTTAATACCATTTACAGTATCAGTTGAAATATCATTTACCATTCCAGCAGCTACTTCTTTACTTACTCCATATTTATTAGCAAGACTTGTGATATAAAGATTTTTTTCTTCATCAGTCATATCTACTTTAACACTACCTAATATTTCTTTAGTAGTATTATCAATAATACCTTTTAATTCTTTATTTAATTCATCTTTTAAAAGATTAGTAATTCCTTTAATATCACTATCATTTGTTAAAGTATTATAAAAATTAGTTTTTAATAATTGTTCAAGTAATTTATTAATATCTAAATTACCAACAACATTTTTTAATTCATTATCGAAAATATCTTTAGTATTTTTTTTAGTAAAAGATACTACTGATTCTGCTAAATCTTCTTTATTATTTTTAATTATTCTTGCTGTTTCCTCTTTAATATCATTTTCAAGTACTGGAATAACTTCTTGTAAATTCTTTTTTATTATTTCAATTAATTTTTCTTTTAAAGTATTTTCATCTTGTCCACGGAAATATTGATATTTTTTATTTAATTCTTGAATCTTACCATTAAGTGTATTTATACCTTTATTAATATCACTTGATCCTTTAGATAATTCATTTCCAGCTTTAACTAAAGTATCCATATTACTTTGTAATAAATTAATATTTTTATATATTCTACCTAAGTTACCAAATAAATCTAAGTTATTGTCTTTAAATAAATTACATGATGCAAGAGAATAAATAGAATTTAATGAGAAATTATTAGTATCATAAGTTATTTCTACACTATTCATCTTTTTAAGTTCATCTAATTTAAGTGATTCATAAAGACCTGGTGAAGATAATCCAACGACAATAGATGTTAATCCATTATCAACTACTCTTCCATTATTAACTTTAATATTTTTATTATCAGTATTATTAATAATAGATGTTGTAACTATCATAAATGGAGTATACATTTTTTCCATTTTACCATTAATATTCATATATTTACTTGCTTTATTTTGATAGTTTAAAAGAATTTTTACTTTACCCTTTTTACCTAGCATATCATGAACTTTCATTTCTTTTCCATCTAAATAATATTTAGCGGATACACTAATTGGTAAATCTTTATCAAGCATTCCTTGATAATATATTTCTTCCCCTTTATTTTCCCAAACAATATTATTACCATCTCTTTGATATTTTTCATCACCATTAAGATTTTTAATATCATTTAAAGTAGTTTTATCATTTATTTTATTATCTTTAAAATCATATAAATGTTCAGAAACTGTAATATTACTTTTTCCATCATTATTCATTCTTACATAAACAGTTTCATCTTTTGATAAAGCGTAAACATTTGTTGTACTTAATAATTCTCCTAAAATCAAAGCATAAACAATACTTTTTTTAAATAAATTATTCTTCATTTTTCATCATTCCTTTCTTAAATCCTAAAGTTGTTTTAATAATTAATTTATCAAAAATTAATAGTACCGATGGTACAATTATCATAACAACAATCATACTAATAATTGCCCCTCTGGCCATTAATAGACAAAGTGATGCAATCATATCTATTTTTGATACTACATAAACACCAAAGGTAGCTGCAAAAAAGCACATAGCACTTACAAAAATAGATGATACAGAACTTTTCAAGGCAGTATCAATGGCTTTTATTTTATCTTTACCATTTTTTCTTTCATCTAAATACTTGGTAGTTAATAAAATAGCATAATCGATAGTAGCTCCTAACTGAATAGTTCCAATAACAATACTTGACACAAAAGGAAGTTTGGTACTTGTCCAATAAGGTACTCCCATATTTAAGAATATGGCAAATTCAATACAAGTAACTAAAAGTATTGGAAGTGATAAAGATTTTAAGACAAAGAACATAATGATAAAAATAATAATTATTGATACTAAATTAACATTTTCAAAATCAATAGCACTGACACTTACTAAATCATTCATTAATGGTCCTTCTCCAGCTACAAGAGCATTCTTATCATACTTCTTAACTATTTTATTAATATTTTCAATTTGTTTATTTAATTTATCAGTTGCTATTTCATAATTTGAATTTACTAGTATTAATTTATAATTATCTCTTTCTAAAATATTTCTAATTTTACTAGGCAAAATGTTTTCATTAAGACCATTTTTAGTTAATAAACTAGATGATAATACTGAATCAATACCATCAATATTCTCTATTTTCTCTATCATTTCATTTATTTTAACATTTTCCAAATGACTATCAATTAAAATGATTTCTTGAGATATCAAGTGATAATCATTTTTAAGTTTATTTGATGCAATCGTATAACTATAATCATCTGGTATAGAACTATCAAGATTATAATAAATCTCTGTTTTCTTTTGTGATAAATAAGCTGGTACTAATAAAATAAGAAATATGATAAATATTAATAAATATCTTTTTTTAACAAGTGGTCTAATAAATTTAAATTCTGGAAGCAATGGTTTATGTTTTGTCTTAGAAATAATTCCATCAAATTTTAGTAATAAAGCGGGATATAGTGTTAAAACTGTAATAACCCCAAAGATAACTCCTTTAGCCATAACAAGACCAATATCGGTACCAAGAGTTAATTTCATACTACAAAGGGCAAGAAAACCTGCAATAGTTGTTAGAGAACTACCTAAAACCGATACCATCGTCTCACATATCGCTTCTTTCATGGCTTTATTATTATCATATTTTTCTTTATAATATTCATATTTATGGTATAAAAAGATTGAAAAATCTGTTGTAACACCAAGTTGTAAAACCGCTGCAATAGCTTTCGTAATATAAGAGATATTACCAAAGATAATATTACTTCCCATATTAAAGAGAATCGATATTCCAATATTACCTAGCAAGATAAAAGGAACAACATAAGAATCAAGACAAAACATTAATATAATAAGACAACCAATAACTGCAATTAAAACATATATAAAAGTTTGACTTTCAAATAATATTCTCGTATCTCTTACCATAGAACTCATTCCACCGACTTTTATATGATCCGTCATTTTACTTATTTGATTAACCGCTTCATATGTTTCATCATCACTTGTACCACTGCTAAAAGTAATTAATAATAATTTAGAATCATCTTTACTTACTTTATCTAGTATTTTACTAGGTATCATTTCTTTAGGAATAGTAGTACCTGTTATATCATCAATACTTAATACTTCTCTAACACAATTAATTTTTCTAATATCATTTTCTAAATTAGCAAGTTCAAAGTCACTTATATTATCTACAATAGATATCGAAAAAGCGCCCATTTCAAAATCATTAGTTAATATTTCTTGTCCTTTAAGTGTTTCAATATCACTTGGTAAATAAACTAAAATATCATAATTAGTCTTAGTTAATAAAAATCCTAATATCGAAGGAATAACAAGTATTAAACTAATTATTATAAATAAATTTTTCTTATTAACTACAAAATCCGCAAACTTCTTCATGAAACCTCCATTTCGTATATAATTTTATTCATTAATTTTTTATTGTACACAACATAACTTGTTTTTCGTATGATATCCAACAAAATATCAAATATGTATCAATATTTATCCAACATTTATAAAGTTATCTTTACAATTGTATGTAAAAGAACTATAATGTCTTTGGTGATGAAAAAATGAATAATAAAGAAGATTTACGAATAATAAAAACGAAGAATACTCTTCGTGATACTTTAATTAATTTAATGAAAGATAAACAATTTGAAGAAATAAAAGTTGCTGATATATGTAATAATGCCCTAATTAATAGATCTACTTTTTACGCTCATTATACTGATAAATATGAACTTTTAGTAGATGTAATTAATTCTTTAAAAATTAATTTATTAAATGATTTAGAAAAAAATAAAAATATTGTTAATACAAGAGAATATTATATTGAATTAATAAAATTATTATTAAATCATATAACAGAAAAAAATGATATTTATACTAAAGTATTTTTAAATAATCATCATGGTATTTTAATGGATATTTTAACTGATTCTGTTTTAAAAGATATCAAAAAAAGAATTAAAGATACTAATTTAAAAACCAATGGAATACCAAATGATTTATTTATCAAATTCTATTTAGGTGGCATAACAAGTATTGGCATAGAATATTTAAATAATAAAACTAAATATACTGAAGAAGAAATATTATCTTATATTAATAATTTAATACCCAAAGATATTGGTATATAAAGACTCAAAGTTACTTATATTATTGAATTATCATACTTTTAATAGTACCAAAAATACTTGATAATAGTTAAAAAATATGATATTATTAGTATGTAAGCAAGAAATCTTGCATATATTAAAAATGGAACATTTAACTTGCAGTGTTGAGTGTTGCCATGTAAATTGACAAATCACCTAACAAGATGTAAATTGTACCCTTTAAAATGGACACGAAGGTGTTACGATTTTTATTGGTTAATGGTGGATAAAAGATGATTTCTGTATTGAACAGG
>CACZTI010000019.1 GCA_902783985.1 uncultured Erysipelotrichaceae bacterium
ATAATTCTTTACCTAATACTTCATCTTTAAAGATTTTCTTAGCTATATTATCTCTCATTAAGTAATGTTCTTTTTTATTCATAACATCACCCCCTCTCAGGGTTTGTTATATTATCATAATGTTTTGTCGAAATTTGTCGAATTTTGTCGAACAATGAAAAAAATGTAAAAAAAGAAGACTATTTTGCCTTCTTTTCTTCAATATTATAATATTCTCTTATTTTTTTATCTATTTCATCTCTTAACTTAGTGTTTTCTTTAAGAAGAAGTTTGACATTTTCTTTTCCTTGACCTAGTTTTTCTCCATTATAAGAATACCATGATCCTGTTTTTTCAAGAATTCCAATATCAGCTCCAATATCAATTATCTCTCCTTCATGGCTTACGCCTTCACCATACATGATATCAACGGTTGCGGTTTTAAATGGTGGCGCTACTTTATTTTTGACAACTTTGATATTTGTTTTACTTCCAATAAAGTTATCTCCTATTTTTATTGATTCACCTTTTCTTACTTCAAGTCTTACTGATGAATAAAATTTAAGAGCTCTTCCACCTGGTGTTGTTTCAGGATTACCAAACATAATTCCTACTTTTTCTCTTAATTGATTAATGAAAATAGCAATGGTTTTGGTTTTATTAATAGTTCCACCTAATTTTCTTAATGCTTGTGACATAAGTCTTGCTTGAAGACCAACATGAGAGTCTCCCATCTCACCATCAATTTCTGCTTGTGGAACAAGAGCGGCAACAGAATCAATTACCACAATATTAATAGCGTTACTTTTAACTAAAGCGTCACATATTTCAAGAGCTTGTTCTCCTGTATCTGGTTGTGATAATAATAATTCATTAATATTTACACCTAAATTTCTTGCATATACTGGATCTAAGGCATGCTCAGCATCTATAAAAGCTGCTCTTCCACCTCGTTTTTGAACCTCAGCAATGGCATGGAGTGCAAAAGTTGTTTTACCACTTGATTCTGGTCCATATATTTCTATTATTCTTCCTTTTGGATAACCTCCAACACCTAGTGCTAAGTCAAGTGCTAAACTTCCACTAGGACTTACCTCAACTTCAGCATGCTTATTGTCCCCTAAAAGCATAACTGCACCTTTACCAAATTGTTTTTCAAGAGATGCTAAGACATCTTCCAAAGCTTTATCTTTATCTATTTTTTTATCGTTCATATAACCTCCATTTTATTTAAACAGTAATTCCTATTTACATTGTATATTTTTTATTTCAATAAATCAATTATCTTGACACTTTATTGATAATATTTTTTTAATAAATGATAAACCTTATTAAGAGGAAAACCTACTATTGAAAAATAGTCTCCCTCTATTTTATTAATATATTTACCAAAACCTTCTTGAATGGCATAAGCACCGGCTTTAGTATAGACATCATTTTCTTTTATCCAACCATTTATTTCAGTATCACTTAATTTATCAACAAATACTTTACATTTATCATATGTTAATTCTTCAAATACTTGATTATTTTTTCTTACTAAAATACAAAGTGATGATATTACTTCATGATGATTATTACTAAATTCTTTTAACATATTAAAAGCATCTTGATAATCTTTTGGTTTTCCATATATTTTACCATTCATAGATACAATGGTATCACTTCCTATAACAATAACATCATCTTTTTCTTCATTAAAAACGGCCATGGCTTTTTCTTTAGCTAATCTCATACATTCATCATAATGATTCTTATTTTCATCAATTATTTCTTCAGTATTTAAACTTTTAATATCAAAAGGAACTTTTAAACTTTCCATTAATTCTTTTCTCCTTGGTGATGTACTAGCAAGAATAATTCTCATTATTTACACTTCTCCTCATTATAATCATTTTTTGCAATACAAATATATTTTTCCATAACTTTCTTAATATCATTAGGATAACTTATATTAATATATTCACTCGCTTTTTTAGTATATTTAAAATAATAATATTTTCCCATATCAGCAAAAAATTCATAAACATTACTATAACTATAATCTCTAAATGGGCGATTACTCATATTTTTGTATTTATTAAATAAGTTAATAATATCGGCACTACTAGTAATATTATTTCCCATTTTTAAAGAATAAAAATAATCCCAAGAATGACCAAGTTCATGTACCATTGTACCATAATAATCATTTAAAACAGTATTGGAACATCTAATATCAAAAGCTCTTAATTTTCTTGGACCAAAGTTCATTCCAACATATTTTTCACCCCAGATGTTATTAAATGCTTTATCACCTAAGAAAGTTATTTTATTACCAAATAGTAAATATGGAGCATTATCTTTAATATCATTTAGATAATTTAAATATTTATTTGCGATGGTATCTGGACAATTTTTTTCTATTTCAATAGTACTACCATTAACAATAATAAACTTCTTAACATTAATAATTTCATGTCTTGCTGAAATATTATAAATAGGATATAAAGTGGTATCACTTTTTATCTCATAATATTCTTTAGGAAAGAAGATTCCTGTTAATGAATTAGGTGTTGTTGAATATCCTCTTACTTCATAACCTATTTTATTAAATGATGGTAATCTTACACTACATTTTTCATTTCTATTATAAGCATAACATGATAAAGAACTATCTTCTACATAATCAAGTTCATTTTTCTTAATATCTAATGTATTAACCTTATATGAAATAACATATAAAGTTATATTGCTATTAATGTTTATATCCATATTCATAAAATAATCTGCTGTTTTACTATCCATAGTATAACTATATCCTAAAACTACACCATTATCTCTTGTTGCTTTAGGAAGATGAACTTTACAGGAATTTCCATTTGTTGTACAAGATACCATTTCTTTTTCAATACTACTTGCTCCATTTAAAATAAATTTAACTGTATAACTATATTTTTCACCATTTAAAGTTTCATCATTAATAATATCATTCTCTCTATTTTTAAAATAGTTAAGACTTCCCATTAAAGCTACAATAATAATACCTACTATCAAGATATATGATATATAATTTAAATATTTCTTTTTCTTATTGAAATCATCTGTTATCATGACATCCTCACTATTATATAAGAATAGTATAACATAGAATAAGAAAAAATCTTCAAAAAATATTGAAGATTTTTAATTTATTGTCAATTTTCCACCATTACTTGGATATATTTGAATATATGTATTTCCATCATTTACTTTTAATGTTTCCCCTGTCTCTTTTATTTTATAAACTGTTTTTTCTTTTTCAGAAGACTTAGACCAAGTTATAGGTAGGGCTACACCATTTGTTATATAATAGCCTTCACCATTATTAATATCATTTAGTTTTTGATAACCAGTACCTCTTAAATTATATGTTGTATATTTAACTCCATAGACAATAATATTTTTTACATGATACTGTTCATTAGTTACTAAATCAGTATTTTTTTTACTATTCATACTTCTTAAATAATATTTATTCTCACTATCATATTCATAATTTGATGTACGATAATTGGAATATTTAATACTTATTTTGTTAGCAGGAACTGTTTCATATTTAGAAAGATCAAGTTCATCTATACTATAATCTAATAATAATCCTTTATCAGTTGTTGTTCTTAATCCAGTATCATTCATCGCCTTATCAAGTAATGATTTATTAGTAAATAAGGTATGTTCCCATGCTCTTTTTAGTTTTTTATCTCTTTGACCATATTTACCATCAACATCAACGTGCGCAATTTTTTCATCACTTATTCTTTGAATGGCTTCTATTTGCCCTCCTGCATGAACTAATACAGCATCATTTTCAAAAATATATGGTAAGTATTGACTTCTAACACTTCTTATTGAACCTACTTTTTCCATTGGAGCATCTTTAAATAAAGCAAGCATTCTAGTAATTCCTGATTCTACCATTATTTCATAAACCATATAAGCATCCCCAAGTCCTGATTGAGGAAGAGCTGCAGAATGACAATTAATCATTACAGCATATGGTCTGGTATTAGAATCTTGATCAACGATTTTTAATTTTTTAACTTCTTTTACTGGGACATCTGCAATTTCTTTAGGATTATCTTCTTTTACAGGTTCTTTATTACTAAACATTTTATATCCAAAATATCCACCAACCAATAAACCAATAACTAACATTATTCCAAGAGTTATTTTAATTCCCTTTTTAACTTTTACTTTCTTTTTCATACTTCACCTCTTATTCATTTTTATTATATCATCTTATTATGCAATTATCAATCTACGTTTAATTTTTTTATTGTGATTATCATAAAAAATAATCAAATTAACTTATTAATATTGATTTTTTACTTATTTTTTTATATTATAATCTAATGAGAAAAAGGGAGGTTTATTATGCTTTTCAATTCATATATTTTTATTTTGGTTTTTTTACCTATAACTTTAATAGGTTATTTTATATTAAACCATTTTCATAAATATAATTTATCGCAATTATTTCTTTTAGGTATGTCATTATGGTTTTATGCATATTTTAATATTAATTATTTATTTATAATTATTTTAAGTATTTTAATTAATTATTTAATCTATTACTTAATGAAAAAGATTAAAAACAATTGGTATAGAAAACTATTATTATTTTTAGGAATTATTATTAATATTGGTGTTTTATTTTATTATAAATATATGGATTTTTTTATTAGTAATGTTAATTTTATCTTTCACAAAGATTATCCTTTATTACATATTATTCTTCCTCTTGGAATTAGTTTTTTTACTTTTCAACAATTATCGTTTGTTATTGATTCCTATAAAAAAGAAATTCCAGATTATAGTTTACTTCATTATGCATCATTTGTTACTTTCTTTCCACAATTAATTGCTGGACCTATTGTAACTCATGATGAATTAATACCACAATTTCTTAATAAAAAATTAAAAAAGATTAATTGGGATAATTTATCTCGTGGTATTTATGCCTTTGCTTTAGGTCTTTCTAAAAAAGTTTTAATTGCAGATACATTTGGAATTGTCGTTAATTATGGATATAGTAATTTTGAATCTTTAAATAGTACAAGTGCTATTTTGGTTATGCTTTCCTATACAATTCAAATTTATTTTGATTTTTCAGGATATTCTGATATGGCATTAGGAATTGGTAAAATGTTTAATATTGACTTGCCACAAAATTTTAATTCACCATATAAAGCTTTAACTATTAATGATTTCTGGTCAAGGTGGCATATGACTTTAACAAGATTTTTTACAAAATACATCTATATTCCTCTTGGAGGTAATCGAAAAGGAAAGTTTAAAACATACCGTAATATTTTAATTGTCTTTTTAGTTAGTGGAATATGGCATGGTGCTAATTGGACTTTTATTATTTGGGGTTTACTACATGGTATCTTTTCGGTCATAACCAGATTATTTAAAAATTTCTTTGATAAATTAAATCCTCTTGTTAATTGGATTATTACTTTTACATTTATCAATATTACATGGATATTCTTTAGAGCTGATAGTATTAAACAAGCTTTAAAAATTATTAATCGTGTCTTACAATTTAATTTTGGAATAATACCAGAAGAAATAAAAAAGGCCTTTGAAACTCCAGGGATTGTCTTCTTAAAAAACAATGTTACCAAGCTTAATTTTTTCCCATTTATGGCACTACAATTATTCTTTATTATCACTTTCTTTATTATTTTAAATTCCAAGAATGTTAAAGAAAAGATGGATAATTTTACACCTACCATTAAAAATATTATAATAACAGTAATTTTACTAGTTTGGTGCATTATTTCCTTTAATGGTATTAGTACATTCCTATATTTTAATTTCTAGGAGGGATTATGGATAAAAATAAAAAATTTGTAATTATTACTATTTCATCAACAATTGTTTTATTAATTTTGATAATAATATTTATGGTGATAATTGATCCTTATTTTCATTATCATAAACCATATGCATGGTTAAAATATAATTTATATAATCAAAGATATCAAAATAATGGTATTATTAAACATTTTGATTATAATGCCATTATTACAGGGACCTCAATGACAGAAAATTTTAAAACAAGTGAATTAAATGATCTTTTTAATGTAAACTCGGTTAAAGTATCATTTTCTGGTGGTAGTTTTAAAGAAATAAATGATAATTTGATAACCGCAACAAACTATAATAAAAATATTAAAATGATTTTAAGAAGCATTGACTTATATAAAATCAATGAGCATAAAGATACTTTATCATATGAAAAAGATTCCTATCCAACATATTTATATGATAATAACATTATTAATGATATTAAATATATTTTTAATAAAGACATTATTGTTGATGGATTAAATGATATTATGTTAACTATAAATAATAGAAATAGTTCTAATTTTGATGATTATAGTAAATGGTATGATATCGTAACGTTTTCTAAAGAAACAGTTGATTCTTTATACAAAAGAGAATCAAAACAAGATATAGTTAATGAATTATCTACAAGTGAATCTCAAACTATTCATGATAATATTATGCAAAATGTTATCACTCTTGCTAGGGAATATCCAGATATTGATTTCTATTTATTTTATCCACCATATAGTATTTATTATTGGGATAACTTAAACCAACAAGGTAATCTAAAAAAACATTTAGATATTATAGAAGAAGCTACTAAATTATTAGTTACTTGTGATAACATTCATTTATATTCTTTTCTTGATGAATATCAAATTATCACCAATTTAAATAATTATAAAGATGTCGAACATTATAGTGAAAAAATAAATTCTTTAATCTTAAAGAAAATGCAAAATAAAGAAAATCTATTGACAAAGAATAATTATGAAAAACACTTAAATAATATTAAAAAGTTTTATTTAAATTATGATTATGATAAATTATTTAAAAACAGTTAATATTTACCTATTAACTGTTTTCTTAATAATTTTTTTTACTAAATTTAAATAATATTTTAAATTAGGATTTTTATAATAAATAATTAATAATCCAATATTAGGAACTATTATACATATCACTAAATTAACTAATAATTTGATAATTGGATTAGCAATTGTAAAGATTGTTGTAATACCATATGTTATTGATAATACTATTCCTGATATTATTAAATATTTAGTCATTAATTTAACATAATTTATTCCTTTATCATCAAACAATGGTTTATAAACACATTTAGGATAACTATATAAATAAACAATTAAGGTACTTGCTATTGTTCCTAAAAATACTCCTGGTAATCCAAATAATTTAAGGAAAATAATAGAAGC
This sequence comes from uncultured Erysipelotrichaceae bacterium, assembly GCA_902783985.1. Taxonomy (GTDB): domain Bacteria; phylum Bacillota_I; class Bacilli_A; order RF39; family UBA660; genus RUG12783. Next base: position 7,278 of record CACZTI010000019.1, read on the forward strand.
TACTAAATTAATAAGAGATTCAATAATAGGAATAAAACGGTCTTCATAAAAGATTCCGGCAGCTTCTTTAAATGACATCATACATCTTCGCATACCTTGCATATAAAAATTTAATACTAATGATATTAGAACGAATTTTGATAATAAATATTCACTACCAATCCATATTGTAATAAATGGTTCCATTAAACAAAAGATACATACACTAGCGAAAGTAAATAACCAAAAATCTAAAAATTGAATTTTATGAAATACTTCTAATCTTTTTTTACTTTGTTCCGTAACTAATAAATTACCTATACTTGATGTCATCGAAATAAATATTTGATTAAAAACAGTTGTTACGGATGATACAATCAAATTATAATTAGAGTAATATCCAACTGTCGCTAATCCTCCTAAGAAAACTGATATTAAAATAGTATCTGTACCTGTTACAACAAAACCAGCCATCTTATGAACAAATAAAAACTTAATTCTTTTGGTAATATCTTTTTTTTCACTTGTAGATAATTCTTCTTTACCCTCTTTTAAAAATGGATACTTTTTATTAACAATAATACTTATAATAATATTTTCAAGAACTCTACAAACAATTTTAATAATCAAAAATATTAAATATTCTTTAGTTGATAATAGAAAGTATATTTGTAGTCCATTCATTAGAATTAAATATCCTAAATGAACAATGTTGGAAACATATTCTTTTTGATCAGCGTATAAAATGGATTTTTTATAAGATAAAATATATGAAAATAAAATATCAATAGAAAATAAGATATATAAAAGATAAATATTTTCTCTTATGTTACTTGTATTACCTAATATCAAATGGAGAAAAGGAATTATGGCAAGAACAATGGTTGTCATAACAATTAATATTTTAATATAACATTTTTTATAATAAAGCATTAATTTTCTTAATTCTTGATAATTTTTTTCATGAATTGGTTTGTACATTTTAAAGATAATAGCTGTTCCAATTCCTAGTTCAGCAACGGCTAAAAGTGATAAGACATTACTAAATACTCCATTTAATCCTAAATATTCTTCCCCTAATACGGATAAAAAAACTTTTTGGACAACAATACCTAAAATAATATTTAAAATATTATTTATAAAGGCAACCAAAATATTTCTAAATGATTTTTTAGTTCTCATTTTAATTCTCCTTTATCATTTTTCGTGATACAAAATAGAAAAATACTATTGGTATCCAAAATTGAAATTTAAATAAGAACATAATACTTGATACTGTTTCTGAACGAGGTAAAAAGAAAATTGTTGTTGTAATATAGAGTGTTATTATTGATAATATAGTTTTTCTTGTTAAAATATCTGGTATAGCTCTTAAAAAATATCCTAGTAAAATGGAGAATACTATAACACCAAACATTCCATAATTACAATATAATTCTAATATATATGATGATCCATAACCATGGCCTTCTAAATAATCATCTCTTGATAAAAAGGCTAAAATATGAGTAAAACTATGTCCATCTAAAGCTTTATTAATATTATTACCTGTTCCCAAGCCTTTCATCTTAAATATCTTTCTGGCAATGGTATTATCGGAAAAATAATCAACAATGGGACCAAAAACATAATTTTTATCCATATTTCTGATATTTTCCATATTGCTATAACCAATATTTAATACATCATAGGAAATACCTTGAGTATAGAAAAAATCAACAAAACTTTCAGTAATACTACCCTTTACATTACTATCTTCTCTTACATAATTATGGACATCAAGTAATACGATAGCTATGGGAATCATGATTAAAATAAATACTTTTTCTTTAAATCCAATAAAATGATTTCTATTTTCAAGATAATCACGATATAAATAATAACAAAAAATAAACATTATTCCTAAAACCAAGGGATTTCTTTGACCAATAATGAAATTAGGAACATTAAGAAGTAAATATAAAATAATTGGTATAATACACTCTTTCTTTCTTGGAAATAAACATAAATAAATAACTAAGAAACTAGTTGACATACCTCCTAATAAATTAACAATTGAAGGTAAATTACTATGATATGTTAAATAAAATTCGGTATAATCTTTACCATACATAAATAACAATTTTTCTATTTCCATAATAAAACTAAAGAAAGTTGTTATTAAAAAACATATCAAAACTATTTTTTTTATTTTTTTATTATTCTTTATTTTAAGAAAACTAAAATTATCCCATTTCTTTTTTAAATTACAATTAACCCAAATTTTATCATAAAGCAAAATGCCTACAAATAAACATAATAATGTTATATAGATACTGGTTAAAGATAATTTTTGGATTAATAAACCATAATCTTCCCACCAAGCTAATCCTTTAATTGATTTAATAAGGGGCTTCCCAATGAAAAAAGTAAAAATAGCAATATTAAATAATGAAAAATAGATTCTTTGACGAAATTTAGAAAAACCATAATGTAAATTATTAAACATAATTAATAAAATAGATGAAAGCATTAAGATATAATTATTAGTTATATCTCCTAATAAGATTAGAAAAATGGATAATATGATATTACAATATGATATTTTATCAACACGATCTACTCTTTCAGTTTCTTTTCTTTTTTCTTTTTCTTCTTCTAATTTTTTAATCGCTTCATATGTTCTCAATGAATTATTATCATCTTTATAACAAAAGAAATCATTTGTTCTATCAATATATTTTTGACTATTTTTAAAATCATTTTTTATAGCCTTAATTATTTCATCAACACAATCACTAGTATTAGAAACAATTTTCCCAAAACCATCTTTTTCATAATCAAAATATCCTTTTTCCCAGTGATTCTTAATAATATCATCGTAGTCAAAGTGATAATATATAATACTTTTATTTTGATAAGCAAAATCAAAAGCTACACTTGATGTATCAGTAATTAAATATGCACATTCTCTAATTAATTCATTAACAGTTTTAGAGTATGTTTTATCGACAATAATAATATTTTTAGTATTTACTTTAAAATAATTCTTATAAATACTTGCATTATCATGTAAACAAAAATACATTGTTTTATGATTATCTTCAAGTTCTTTTATTAATCTTTTATTACTAATTAAACCTTGAATATTTTTATAATAATCAGAATTTAAGAATACTTCCTCTTGCTTTTTAGTTATGTGATTATTTTTAACTTCTAAGTTTTTACGCCATGTTGGCATAAATAAAATATAATCTTTGTTTGTCTTATCTTTTAATAAATCATCATATCGACAAAATCCTGTTTTAGCAACTTCATAAGAATTATATCCAAAATATTTATTTACAAAATCATATTCTGGGTTGGCGGCACAACAAAATAAATCAATAGAACTATCTTTTTTATAAAAGCATTTAACTTTTTCTTTAGTTATTCCATGTTGAAGAAAAATATAATTAAATCTAAATATTTTTGCCATATATAAATTGAAGAAAATATTAGGATATGGAAAAGCTGATGCTAGTTGAGATGATACAAAATTTTTGCATGCCATAGTATAAATAATATGCTTTAATGAATTTGGTTCAATTATTCTTTTAGAATAATTTCTTACTTTTTCATAATCAGAAACATTTTTTGATATAACATAGTAGCAATCAGTATCACCTTTTTTTCTCATCATGAATTTAAAAAAGGCATAACCATTATCTTTAGCATCATCACCATTTTCAGAAATAATCCAAATATCTGGTTTAATTAATTTGATAATTAAACTTGGTAGATAACATAAAACTAAAACTAATAAATGGAAATAATCTCTTAGTTTCATTTTTTTTATTTTTTCAATCACTTTGTATCACCCCGTAACTTTCTTATGTAAAAATGCAAAAAATTTACATAATATAATTAATTTATAATTTAAGCAATAAACAAATAATCTTTTAGGAAGTCGATAATTTTTTAAATAACTATTTTTAATAAATTTAGGATATTGTTTTTTAAAATCATTAATATGTTTTAATAATATTTTTCTTTTCATTTTGGATTTTAAAATAACTAAACTTTTTCCATATAACAAATGATCTATAGCTCGAAATTCCATCTCTTCTGGATATTTATCACTATTTATTTTTTTTATAAAACGATCTAAAGTTATATTAAAATATAAAATGTCTTTTTCTTCTTTTTCGGTGTTGGAATTAGAAGCAGATGTTTTTCTTTGATAATAATAATATAAATTATCTTTGATAACAATTGGATTATTAGCATAATACGCAAGTGGTAAAATAACTGATAATTCTTCACATCTTTTAACATCTTCATCATAAAATAAGTGATATTTGATAAATAAATCTTTTTTGATTATTTTAGAGCATGATGTTAAACTCATATAACTAATTATTTCTTTTTTTGTAATTTGATTATTTTGATAATAGTTTGTGGTACCTGCACTAAATTTTCCTTTGTCATTTTCGATATAATAATCAGCCATAACAAAATCAGCTTTTTGTTCATTTATAATATTCATGAATATTGAAATAGCATTTTCATCATAGGTATCATCGGCATCACAAAACATTAAATATTTACCCTTGGAATTTTTTATTCCAATATTTCGGGAATATGAAACTCCATGATTAATTTTTGAATTGTATAATACAATATTGGGATATTTTTTTTGATATTTTTTAATTATTTCTAGTGATTTATCAGTTGATGCATCATTAATTAAATATATTTCATATCTATCTTTGAAATAATTTTGATTAACAAGGGAATTTAAACATTTAGATAAATATTTTTCTGTATTATATATAGGAACAATTATACTTACATCTATCATTTTCTTCTTCTCCTTTTATAAAATGGTCCCATAATAAGTCCCACAATGGTTCCAAAGCCATAACTAAAGTGAAGGATAAAGAAAATTATTGGTAATAATAAATATTCTAAATGAAACTTATTTTTTAAAGATATTAAAAAGATATTTATAATATTAAATAGTGCATATAAAACCGCAATTAAATATAGAATATATGGAAAATTATAAAAACATAAAATTATTGATAATAATAATCCGATAACAAAGAATAATGGAACAAAATGATATAATGAAAAACATTTTGGACAATAATACATTGTTATTCCTATCCACTTTCCATTACCATATTTTTGTTTAACTAAACCTTTAAAATCACTTCTAGCATAACGATAAGTTTTTATTTCAGGAACAAAAAGAAATTTATATCCTTTTTTTCGCATACGATAATGCATTTCATTATCTTCGGTTCTTGCAAGATTAATATTATATAAACCTACATCATCAAAGACCTTTTTTTGATACATGGCAAAAGCAAGTGTACTGACATATTTTTTTTCTTCACTTCTTCGAAAATCTGCTATTCCCGCACCAAAAATAGATTCCTCAGCAATTAATAATAGTTTTTCTTTTCTCGTATTGTTAAGGGTAATACTTTCACATTTTCCTCCGACAATGGAAGCACCATTTTTTATTTCTTTAACATTTAAACTTATAAAATCTTTATTAAATGTTGTATGAGCATCTACTCTTAAGATAGCATCACCATGTGCTTCTTTTAAAGCGACATTCCATCCATTTGGAAGAGTTTTATTGGGATTATCTAACACTTTAAAACTATTAAATTTACTAGCATATTTCTTTTGATAATTCATCATAATTTTTTTAGTATTATCAGTAGAATTACTATCAACAAGAATAACCTCTATTTTCTTTAAATCATAATCTTGTTTCAATAGACAAGAAAATGATTTTTCAATATATTTTCCTGCATTATACGCAATAATAATAAATGTCACTATCATAAATAACTCCTATATAATTGTTTTAATACAAATTTTAATATCTTCCATTAAACTACATTTTTCGATATATTCCAAATTATATTTCATTTTTTTTGGTAAAATCTTTTTAGTATATGCGCCATCAATTCCTAAATTATCAACATATTTTTCCATCATTTCGGATTCATCACGAAACTTAATACTTGCCCAAGATGTTACACCAGCTGGCATTAAAAGAGTTGATTTCATTGAAGCAGTATAATTATCAACATATTTTTTAACTTCTGGTCTTGTTCCGACAAAAGACATATCTCCTAAGAAAATATTAATTAGTTGAGGAATTTCATCTATTCTAGAATTCCTTATTTTTCTTCCAACTCTTGTTATTCTATCATCTTTACTAATCGTTATTAGACTTCCTTTATCGGCATCAGTTATCATAGTTCTAAATTTAAATATTTTAAATATCTTACCATATTTAGTAACTCTTTCCTGTCTATAAAAAACTGGTCCTTTAGAATCAATCTTAATAATAATACCTAAAATAATAAATACAGGTAAAAGAATTATTAACAAAATAGTGGATAAAATAATATCAAGTATTCTCTTTAAAACCAAATATCCTCTTTTTTTATGTAAAATATCATAATATTTTTTTGTTTCTTTATTCTGTAAAAATTTAGGCAAATCATCATATTTTTTTAACATAAATTAAATTCCTTTAAAACTTTAATAAATGTTTCAATGATATAATCAACTTCTTTCATTGATAATTTACTATATAATGGTAAAGTAATTTCATTTTGATATTGATTATAAGAATTAGGATAATCTTTAATATTAAATCCAAGATTTTTATAGGCTGTCATCATAGGAAGAGGTTTATAATGAACATTTGTAGAAACACCATATTCAGCCATTCTCATAATTATCTTATTTCTTAAAGATTCATCAATATTATTAATTCTTACTAAATATAAGTGTCCACTTGATATATGTTCTTCACTTTCATGATTTAATAGTGAAACAGGTAAATTTTTAAATGCCTCATTATATTTATTAATAATTTTGTGTCTTTTATCTAATAATTTAGGATATCTTTTAATCTGAGCAAGACCAAGACTTGCATTAATATCAGTCATATTACATTTATAATATAAACCAATAATATCATATTCCCAATTTCCTAAACCATTTTTATGTAGGGCATCCTTGTTTTGTCCATGTAAAGATAATAATTGATATTCTTTATATAATTTTTCATCATCAATAAAATCTCTATTTCTCCAAGTTACAGCACCACCCTCTGCAGTTGTTAAATTTTTAACAGCATGAAAAGAAAATGTTGTAAAGTCTGCAATAGATCCAGATGGATGATTTTTTCTTTTAGCTCCAAAACCATGAGCAGAATCAGCAATAACAATAATTCTACCAAAATTCTTTTGTATTTCATTATTTGGTTTAAACAAAGACTTTTTTCGTTCAACTATTTCAAAAATTTTATCATAGTCAGCAATAATTCCGGCAATATCAACACCAATAATGGCTTTTGTTCTGATATTTATTAAATCTTTTAATTTTTCATAATCCATTTCATATGAATTAGGGGCTGTATCACAAAGGATAATCTTTGCACCTACGTGATACACTGGACTTGCTGATGCTGTATAAGTGTATGCTGGAACAATTACTTCGTCACCTTCCCCTATTCCTAAAACTCTTAAAGTTAATTCAAGAGCAGCAGTAGCTGAATTTAAACATACTGCTTTATTAGTATCACAAATATGAGATATTTCTTCTTCAAATTTTTTGGTTTTTGGTCCTGTTGTTATCCAATTACCTTTTAAAGTATCTACTACTTCCTCTATTTCACTTTCTCCAATATCAGGTGGAGAAAAGGGAATATTATTTATTTTTTTCATTATTAACCTCCATTGGTTCATGATATGTTGGTACAATTTTTTTCATTGTTTCTTTAACTTTTTTTATAGAATAATTTTTATTATATTCAATTTCATTTAGTTCTTCTAAAGCATCATTTATTTCATTCATTGTAACAGCAGCAGGTTTTGATATAAATATTTTATCATGTTTAGTTGAAGTTAACCCCTCTTCTGCCATCAATATTTCTTCATATAATTTTTCTCCTGGACGAAGACCAGTAATTTTAATAGGTATTTCTTCATTAGGAATATATCCCATTAATTTAATTAATGTTTCAGCAAGATCATATATTTTAACAGGTTCTCCCATATCCAGAACAAATATTTCTCCACCATTTGCATAGGTTACTGCTTGAAGAATTAAACTAACTGCTTCGGGAATTGTCATAAAGAATCTAGTGATATTTTTATCAGTTACTGTAACTGGTCCACCTTTAGCAATTTGTTTTTTAAATAATGGTATAACAGACCCATTGCTTCCTAAAACATTACCAAATCTAACGGCACAAAAATCAGTTTTACTTCTTTTATCTTTAGCTTGAATAATTAATTCACAAAATCTTTTGGTAGCTCCCATGATATTTGTGGGATTTACAGCTTTATCAGTTGATATTAAAACAAATTTATCAACATGATATTTATCAGCAATAGTTGCCACATTATATGTTCCAAAAATATTATTATGTATTGCTTCTAGAGGACTATTCTCCATTAAAGGCACATGTTTATGAGCAGCTGCATGCAAAACAATATTAGGATGATACATTTTAAAGACATCTTCCATTCTTTCAATATCTCTTACACTTGCGACAACAGCAGCAATATTTTTTTCAGGATAATTACCTCTAAGTTCCATTTCAATATCATATAAATTGTTTTCATAAATATCAAGAATAACTAATAGTTTAGGGCTATATGTAATAATTTGACGACATAATTCGGAACCGATACTACCACCACCACCAGTTACTAAAACGACTTTATTTTTTATTAAATTTGAAATATTACGATTTTCAAGTTTAATGGGGTCTCTTCCCAATAAGTCAGATATTTCAACATCTCTTAAACTATTAATAGGTCCTTGTTTATTAATAACATCTTCCGTACTTGGCCATACTTTAATTTTAGCTTTAGTCTCACCACATAATTCAAGAATTTTTCTTCTATTTATAGCATCAAGACCACTAATAGCAATAAAGATATAATCAACATCATATTCTTCAACAATTCTTGGAATATCATAACGGTTACCTAGTACTTCAACACCTAAAATTTTCTTTTTATATTTAGTTTTATCATCATCAATTAACCCAACAACATTATAATTTTTATGAGTAGCATTTTTAATAGTAATTATCATTTCTCTTCCACCAAGACCAGCTCCAACTATTAAAATATTACTTACAATATTATTAGTTTTTAAATAATCTTCACCATTTTTTCTAAAATGAATTTCACGAATTATTAATCGATAAGATACAAAAGATCCTGCTGTTAAAACAGCAGCAAGAGCATTTATTCTTAAAAAATCTAAATGCATTAAATTAAACATTTTACCAAAAATTGTTAAAACAATCATTGATAAAAAACAACATACAATATACTTTAAATAATCTTTACCTATTTCATAATTTACTAAATTATAGTACATTTTAAATAAATTTAAAAATACTTCATAAATAAATATTGATAGAATAATATTTTCAATAATAATAATTTCACTTAAATTCTCATATCCTAAAACATATAAAGCTAGGATATAACATATTGCTATTATAACAATATCTATTATTACTAAAAATAAATTGGTTTTTTTCAACTTGTTTATCATAATATCACACTTTCTACTTACCAATAAAAGTTTTTATTTTTTCACTTGCGGATTTTACAGAATTTTCATCTTGTTTCATAACATATAAACTCATATTAGGAATTGAATAACAATTTCTACTTGTTGCACTATATCCAACTAAATTTTGACTTTCAACATCCCATCCTCTCATATCATTAAGTTGCATTTTTACAAGACGAGATATGCTTTTACTATCTAAATTCGTGGCAAAAGATTTACTGATTGCATCTAGAATATCAGTATATTTATTAATAATGGTTTTTGATGATGATACTTTATCAATTATTCCAGAAATTACTTTTTGTTGATTCTTAACTCTTTGAACATCACCATCATTAAAAGATGATCTTTCTCTTGCAAAACCAAGAGCTTGTTTTCCATTTAATTTATTGATTCCTTTTTTATAAACAAAATTCATACCATTTTCTGGTTCATAAAATCTAAAACGATAATCACTATTTACTTCAATTCCACCTATTGCATCAACAACTTTCTCAATTGTTGAGAAATTTACTTTAGCATAATAATTAATATCAATATCTAATAATTTTTCGACAGTTTTTACACTTTCCTCAACACCATAATATCCCGCATGAGTAAGTTTATCATAAACATTTTCTCCTTTACTAGGTAAAATAACATAATAATCCCTTGGAATTGATGTTAATAAAAGTTTATGATTAATAGGATCTACTGATACAACCATATTAACATCCGTATTCATTACCTTAGTAATTGATCCCCAGGCATCACCACCAGCGACAAAGATATTAAATGGGGTATTAGTAACATCAACAATCTTTACTATATCATGTTCTTTAGTATCAACAGGAACATCAATTTTATCAACCTTTTTCAATTCTAATTTTAAATATTCAAGTTCTGTTTCAAGAAGACCATATACATTATCACTAGCAATAACGGCATCTATTTTACCATCAGTTAAATCTTCATAAAAAGTAATTGGGTCAGTATAATCTATTATTTCAACTTTAGGATATTTTTTCTTTAATTTTTGGGTTAATTTATCATAATTTTCATTTTTAAAAACACCTATTTTTTTATTATTTAAATTATCTTCGGTAACATTATTACTTTGTAATGTCTTAATACTATATTCTTCTTTTTGTTTTAATTCATCATTTATGACATCAATAAAGCTAATTGTTTTATCTGCATATTTAATTCCATATCCAAAAGTAAAAGCAAAGATTAACAAAAAGATACATGCCACAATTTTAAATCCTATTTTCATATGTCTTGGTAAAGTAAAACATAATAATATTAAATAAATAACTATTAAAGCAATAATAAATATTCTTAAATAATTATCGGGAATCATATCTAATTTATATATATACACAGCAAAAACAATTGCCATAATAGTTGATATTAGAGCAATAATATTAAATATTAAATTCAACACAACCTTTTTCTTTCTTTTGTTTTTTTTCATAGTTTCCTCTCTCATCATTACACTATACAAGATTATACCATAATACTAAAAAATAGTCTACATTGTAGACATAATTCAAGGATAAAAAGTGCTAAATATTAAAAAAAAATGATTAATTGTACATCGTACAAACTAATCATTTATTATTATAATTAAGATTGAATCATTGAAGTATCATTACTATCTAGCAGTTTTTCTAATGTTCCAAGAGTACCTGGAGTAGCAGTTTGTGAACCATCATCTATATATGAATAGCCATCACCAGTAGGAACACAAATAGAATATTTAAAGTTCTTTGTAGTAGCATCATATATAACTCTTACAAAAATTTTACCAGTTTTAGAACATTTTATGGTTTCATCTCCAATATAACGATATACACCAGCGGTACCTATAGCCTTATAATTTGCGGTTGGACCACCGTCATAGAATTGATATGATCCACCTAATGGAGCTTTATCCCCACCTTTTTCAATCATTTGTTTAGCAACAAAATATTGCACACCATTACCACTAAAATGAGTATCAGCTGGTAATAACTCATTGGCAAGAGTTAATTGTTGTTGTACACCATTAATAATTTGTACAGCTGTCTCCTTAAATGTACTATTTCTTGCACTGGTCATGATACCACTCATACTAACAACAGCAATAGCCATAATCAATGCTAAAATAACGATAACTGCTAATAATTCTACTAATGTAAAACCTTTTTTATTCATCTTTTTCATCTTACTCTCCTTCTATCTATATTCAAAGTATATCATAGTATTTAATTTTAAGTCAACATTTTATTATCAATTTATCAAAATTTTTTTTTGTTTGACACTTATAAACTCATAAC
>CACZTI010000020.1 GCA_902783985.1 uncultured Erysipelotrichaceae bacterium
AAGAAATTAATAAAAAGATAATATTTATAAAATTAACTTTAATTAGTTAATTTTTTTTAATTATTTATAAAATATTTCAAATAATATGATAAAATATAAAAGTATATATTGAAAAAATTAGAGGTTTATATGAAATATCCAAAATTATTAGAAAAAAATGATGATATCGGTATAACGGCTTTATCAAGTGGAGCTAGTGACTCGATTGAAACAATGAATGAAGCTATTAAAAACTTAGAAAAATATTTTAATGTTTATGCTACCCAAAATGTTTATGGAAGTTATATTGTAAGTTCTAATGCTCATGAAAGAGTAAAAGAATTAAATGAATTAATTGCAAAAAAAGTTAAATTAATTTTACTTGCAAGAGGTGGAGATTATCTATATGAAATATTAGATTACTTAGATTTTGATTTAATAAAGAATAGTAATATATGGTTTGAAGGAGCATCTGATGCAACAGGACTTTTATATATTTTAACAACCAAATATGATATCGCTACAATCTATGGAAAAAATGCTAAAAGATTTAGTGAATTAACTATAGATAATCAAATAAATATTAATTTATTACAAAATAATTTAATTAAACAAACAAATTTTAAAGATCGTGATGTTCTATCTGTTAATGGTAATTTTACTGATACTGGTATTATTATTGGAGGATGTTTTGATTCAATAAAAAATATCATTGGAACAAAGTTTGATAATACCAATAAATTTATTGAAAAATATAAAGATAAAAAAATAATTTGGTATTTTGATATCTTCGCTATGAATTCCTTGGATGTTTATCTATCTCTTTTACAACTTAAATATGCCGGATGGTTTAAATATAGTGATACTTTTATTTTTGGAAGTATTAGATATGAAACAATAGATGGTAATATAACCTATGAAGATGCTATTAAAAAAGCCTTAAGTGATAAAAAGAATATTATTATCAATGCCAATATTGGTCATATTGATCCAGTAAATATTATTATTAATGGAAGTTTAACTAAAATAAAATATGATAATGGAAATTATGAATTAATAGAGGAATTTATTGATTCCCAAAATTAAAGAAAGGATTTATTTATGAAATGTTTAGTATTAGCAGCTGGTTACGCTACAAGATTATATCCGTTAACCGAAAATTTTCCTAAACCATTATTAAAGGTAGGAGATAAAACAATCCTTGATCATTTATTAGATGATATTGATAAAACAAAAAAGATAAATGAATATATCATTGTTTCTAATCACAAGTTTATTAATCATTTTAATGATTGGAAAAAAAATAAAAAATTAAATAGTCCAATAACTATTATCGATGATGGTACAACATCTAATGAAACAAGATTAGGTGCTGTAGCTGATATTAGTCTTGCTATTAATAAATTAAAAATTAATGAAGAATTAATGGTTATTGCAGGAGATAATATCTTAGATTTTTCTTTAAGTAATTTTATTAATTATTATTATGAAAAGAAATCAACTGTCGTCATGAGGTATTTCGAAGAAAATAAAGAAAAGATAAAAAAATCAGCTTGTCTTTTAATTGATTCCAATGACTTAGTCTTAAATATGGAAGAAAAACCTATGGAACCAAAATCAAATTGGTGCTGCCCACCATTTTATATTTATTCTAAAGATGCAGTAATAGAAGTAGATAAAGCCATTAATAATGGTTGTAAAATAGATGCTCCAGGATCATTTATTTCTTATTTATATGATAAGAAAAAAGTTTATGCATATAAAATGCCTGGTAAACGTTATGATATTGGTACATTAGAAAACTATGAAGATATATGTAAAAAAATTAAGGAATTGTCGAAGTATAACGTTTAACTATAAAAAATGGTTCTAATAATTTTAGAGTAAGTTCCATTCGAGGAAATGTTATGGATAAAATATATACAAGAGTTTTATTTGTAAGAGATTAATCTCTTTTTTAATTTATAGGAATAATCAAAATAATAACGAAATAGAAAAAATTAAAATACTATTTTTGATCATAAAAATATTTTCCCAATAATTAAAATATGATAGAATAATTTTATGAGGTGTGTAGTGAAAAATTTGTTTAAAGATATTAATTTAAAAAGATTCTTATTTTATTTAATATCATTATTATTTTTAGAAACATTGTTTGCTATTTTCCTATCAAGTACTATTGATTTTGAAAGTATTGTTAATATCTTTTTATCAAGTGTTATATCATCAAGTATCTTAAGTATAATTACAGGTTTATTTAAAGATAAAGGAAACAACATCATATCACTAATTATTTTATTTATCATAGGAGTATTATTCTCTATTGAATTGGTCTTTTATAATACTTTTCAAACATTCTTTTCATTTTCAATATTAGGTTTATCTGATCAATTAACAAGTTTTATGAATGAAACATTAACCGCTATTAAAGATAATATTCTTTATATTTTAGTATTCTTTATACCATTTATTGTTTATTTAGTCTTTAAAAAGAAATTTAATTTACCAAAGAATAATAAATTTAATATTATCTTTCATGTAATTATTTTATGTTTATCATTAAGTATCTATTTAGGTCATGTCTTATTAACAAAAGGTGTTAATAATGGAAGTTACTATTTATATCATGATACTAATAATATCTCTCTTAATATGTCAAAATTTGGTGTTATTAATTCGTATTTAATTGATATTAAAAGAACCATCTTTGGTTTTGATGAAGGGATAACTCTAGTAAATAATGAAATAGAAGAAAAAGAAGAGATTAAAGAAATTGTTTATGAAGATAACATACTAGATATTAATTTTGATAAAGAAACGAAAAACAATGATATTAAAACTATAAATACTTATATGAAAAATACTAGTGGTTCTAAACAAAATGAATATACCGAAAAATATTCTGGTTATAACTTAATTTACATAGTAGCTGAAAGTTTCTCCGAAATAGGTGTTAGTGAAGAGTTAACACCAACCCTTTATAAGTTGACACATACAGGACTTATATTTGACAAATACTATACACCAAATACTTTGTCAACTATTGGTGGAGAATTTCAAGCATTAACAGGACTTTACCCTGATTCATCAATTCTTAGTAAATGGCGAAAAGGGACAAACTATTTTCCATATGGACTTGGAACCATCTTTAAAGATTTAGGTTATAAAACTTATGCCTATCATAATAACTGGTATGGATTTCAAGATCGTCATAAATATTTAAAATCTCAGGGATTTACTAATTATATAGGATGCTATAATGGCATGGAAAAAAGAATGAATTGTAAAGCATGGCCCCAAAGTGATTTAGAAATGATGAAAGCTACTATGAAAGATTATATTAATAGTGAAGAACCATTTCTTGCATATTATATGACGGTATCAGGCCACTTCCAATATAATTTTAGTGATAATAGTATGGCCTATAAAAATCGTAAACTAGTAAATAATCTTAATGTATCAACTGCTGCTAAAGCTTATGTAGCAACCCAAATAGAACTAGATCGAGCTCTTGAATATGTTGTTAAAACACTAGAAGAAAATAATAAACTTGATAATACTGTTATTGTTTTATTAGCAGATCACTATCCCTATAAATTAGATTTAAAATCTATTAATTCACTGTCAAGTTATCAAAGAGACAATTTAATTGAAGTAAACCATAATAATCTAATTCTTTGGAATAATAATGAAACTGATACCCATATATCAAAACCATGTATGTCAAGTGATGTGTTGCCAACCGTCTATAATTTATTTGGAGTTAAGTATGATTCAAGATTACTTACTGGAAGAGATATCCTATCAACTAGTGATGGATTAGTAATATTTAATAATCATAGTTGGATTACTGATAAAGGAGTATATCACGCTAACACCAAAAAGTATGATGGTGAGGAAGATACTGAATATGTTACTAATATTAATAATCTAGTAAAAAATAGATTAAGTGTTAGCAAAATGATTCTTAAAAATGATTATTATAAATATTTATTAAAATAATACCAAATGGTATTATTTTTTTAATATAAATGTCAATTTTTGTTAAGTAATAATTTCTATTTTCTTGAAAAATAAGGACTTTAAAATTAAAAAAAATATTTATTTTAATTTGTTGCATTTGCAACAATATTTTATAATTTATTCATGTTATCATGTTCTCAAGGTAGGGAAAGTATGAAGATTATAAAAAGAGACGGACAAATAGTTGATTATTGTCCAGATAAAATATTTAATGCTATTAAAAGAGCTAATAGAGATGTAACTGAAGATGAAATGATTAGTGATATTCAAATAAAGAATATTATTAAATATATTGAAGGATTAAAGAAAAAAAGAATGCTTGTTGAAGATATTCAAGATATTATTGAAGAAAGATTAATGAGTATTGGTAAATATAAACTAGCTAAAGAGTATATTACATACCGTTATCATAGGGAACTTGTAAGAAAAAGTAATACCACCGATCTTTCCATTAAAGAATTAATTGATGGGGAAAATGAATATTGGAATACCGAAAATTCTAATAAAAATGCAAAAGTAGTTACTACTCAAAGAGATTATTTAGCAGGTATTACAAGTACTGATATCACAAGAAGATTCTTACTTCCAGAAGATATTGTTAATGCTCATGATGCAGGAATCATTCATTTTCATGATGCTGATTATTTTGCCCAAAATGCTTTACATAACTGTGATTTAATTAATCTTGATGATATGTTACAAAATGGTACAACCATTAATGGAGTTATGATAGAAAAACCACATAGATTTTTAACAGCAATGACTATTGCAACCCAAATTATTACTGCGGTAACATCTGCGCAATATGGTGGAGCTACTATTTCATTAACTCACTTAGCACCTTTTGTAAGAGATTCTAAAAAAAGATACGAAAAATTATATAAATCAAGAAAACTTACTAAAGAACAAATAGATAAGTTTGTCATGGAAGACCTTAAAAAAGAAATAGTAGATGGTGTTCAAACATTCCAATATCAAGTAAATTCTATGACTAATACTAATGGTCAAGCTCCTTTCTTATCAGTATGTATGTACTTAGGAGAAACTGATGAATACAAAGAAGAACTTGCTATGATTATTGAAGAATTTTTAAATCAAAGAATTCTTGGTATGAAAAATGAAAAAGGTGTTTATGTAACCCCAGCTTTTCCAAAACTATTGTATATCTTAGAAGAAGATAATATTAATCCTAAAGGAAAATACTATTATTTAACGAAATTAGCTGCTAAATGTACCGCTAAAAGAATGGTACCTGATTATATTAGTGAAAAGATAATGAAAGAATTAAAGAAAAATGAATATGGTGAAGGTGATTGCTATCCTTGTATGGGATGCCGTAGTTTCTTAACACCAGATAGAAGTATTAGTTTAGGTAATGTTGCTAAAGCAAAAAACTATGTTGAAGGTAAAGGAAAATATTATGGTAGATTTAATCAAGGTGTTGTAACAATAAGTCTTCCTGATGTTGCTTTATCAAGTGGTGGTGATATGGATAGTTTCTGGAAAATATTTGATGAGAGACTTGATATGTGTCATCGTGCATTAAAACTTCGTCATGAAAGACTAAGTCACGCTACAAGCGATGTTGCACCTATTCTATGGCAACATGGAGCTTTAGCCAGACTTGATAAAGGAGAAAGTATTCATGAATTATTGCATCATGGTTATTCAACTATTAGTCTAGGTTATGCAGGACTTTATGAATGTGTTAAATATATGACAGGTAACTCACATACTGATAATGGTAAAGGTAAAGAATTTGGACTTAAAGTACTACAGTATATGAATGATAAATGCAAAACCTGGAAAGGTGAAGAAGATATTGATTATTCTGTTTATGGAACTCCTATTGAATCTGCTACATATAAATTTGCCAAGGGTCTAAGAGAAAGATTTGGTGTTATTAAAGGTATTACTGATCGTGATTATATTACTAACTCATATCATGTACCTGTATTTGAGGAAATTGATGCTTTTACTAAGTTAAAGCTAGAAAGTGAATTCCAAAAATTATCACCAGGTGGTGCTATAAGCTATGTTGAAACTCCTAACTTACAAAATAATATACCAGCTGTCTTAAAGATAATAGATTTTATTTATAATAATATTATGTACGCAGAGCTTAATACAAAGAGCGATTATTGCCAGGAATGTGGTTATGATGGAGAAATACTACTAGATGATAATCTAGAGTGGTACTGTCCTAACTGTGGTAATAGAGATCATGCTAAGTTAAACGTAGCAAGACGTACATGTGGATATATTGGTGCTAAATTCTGGAACAAAGGAAGAACTCAAGAGATTAAAGAAAGAGTACTACACGTAGATAATAAAGTAGACGAATAATGGTAAGATATAACTTAATTCGTAAAATGGATATTGCTGATGGTCCTGGAGTAAGAGTATCTATCTTCTTTCAAGGATGCCATTTCCATTGTGAGGAATGCTTTAATGAAGAAACCTGGGATTTTAATGGAGGTAAAGAGTTCACTTCTGAAGTTATAGATAGAATTCTTGATCTTGCAAAAGAAGACTATATAGAAGGACTATCTATATTAGGCGGTGAACCAATGAATCCAGTAAATCGTCCAGGGAGTTTAGAAGTAGCTAAAGCATTTAGAAATAAATATCCAAATAAGAATATCTGGATGTGGTCTGGATATATTTTTGAAGATATTAAAAATGAAGAAATATTTAAATATATAGACGTGTTAGTAGATGGACAATATAAAAAAGATCTCCATGATTTTAGACTAAAATGGAGAGGTTCCTCTAATCAAAGAGTAATCGATATACCTAAATCAATTAAATCTAATAAGACTGTTTTATTAGAAGGAGAGAACTAAAAAAGAGTATTAATAAATACTCTTTTTAATTTCTAGTTTTTTAACTTTATGTTTATCTTTACCAGCTTCATCCCAAATATCTCTTCCTGAGAATAATACTTCCTCTGGTTCAAAGTATTGGATGTTACCGTTTTTATCAGAATATATCTTTATAAAATGTGCACCAACATAATTTAATAATCCTTGTTTTTGTTGGAACTGTGTACTAGCACATAAAGCAGGGTTTTGTACACAGAATACATTACGATATAAGAATGTATAACTCTTATGATAATGTCCTATTAGCATTACTTTTGGTTTATGTTTAGATTCTAGTATCTCAATTCTTTTTTGAGCTTTATAAGATACACTTTGACTAGATCCTCCTCCTGGATGATCTAATAATACTTTTACTCCATTAATATCAATAGCGCCTGTATCTTGTCCTAGATATATCATATCTTTACGACATCTATCTAAGAAGTTATTAATTGTTGCTCCACCATTTTTATAATGGGTTTCATCATGAGAGCCT
>CACZTI010000021.1 GCA_902783985.1 uncultured Erysipelotrichaceae bacterium
GCAATCAGAGAAACAAAAGAAGAAGTAAATTTGGATGTTTTGATTGGCCCTGTATTACACGAAGATAGTAATTATGATGAAAAAAAAGGAACTGTCTTTACTAGGATAGTATATCAGGCAACACTTTGTGCAGGTCAAAGTGAGAAAAATATTGTTTTACAAGAAGATGAACATTCTGAGTATAAATTGGTTAATAATATTGATGATGTTGATAAACCAGTTGATTATTTATATGATACTATAGAGAATGCTAACATTTATAATTGTGGTGTTAAATACAAAAATATTTTATAATTATAAATAAGTTTTTGTTGAAAAATGAAGAGGTTTGTAATGGATTATTTAATAAGAGAAAGTGTTAAAGATGATTCCTATGGTATTATGCATGTAGTCACATTAGCATGGAATGAAACATATAAAGGTATAGTCCCTGATGAATTTTTAAGTGAATTAAAGAAAAATGAAGATGAAAGAACTAAAATGCATTATAATGATTTTAATCATACTAATTATAAAGAATTAGTTCTAGAAATTGATAATAATATTGTTGGATTTGTAAGATATGGAAAAGCAGAAGATAAAGATTTTAATAATTGTGGAGAAATAGTAGCACTTTATATATTAAAAAAATATCATGGCTTCGGATTTGGAAAAGAATTGGTAGAAAAAGCTAAATTAAATCTTAAAAATATGGGATTTAATAATATGATAATTGCCTGTTTAAAAGGAAATTCAACTAATTCTTTTTATGAACATATTGGTGGAAAATATGTTAAAGATGGTATTTTTGAAAGACTTAATTTAAAAGAGAATATTTACTATTTTGATATATAGGAGAATTTTATGATTAAATATAGTGATGGTGAAGGAATAGTAAGAATAAGTGGATTACATAAAGATAATGAAATAATAAACATTAAACTACCAAGTGTAGCAATAGGAGTGTTTTCTAGATATTTATATCAGGATATTATTGAAAAATTCCAATCAGTTAATGTTGGTTATTTTTCTTGTGCTAATTCGCATAGTGATGTATATATTATTAAATATAAAGATACAGAAATAACCTT
This sequence comes from uncultured Erysipelotrichaceae bacterium, assembly GCA_902783985.1. Classification (GTDB taxonomy): domain Bacteria; phylum Bacillota_I; class Bacilli_A; order RF39; family UBA660; genus RUG12783. Next base: position 1,071 of record CACZTI010000021.1, read on the forward strand.
TTTCATGGCTAGTGTTAGTGCCCCAAGAATAGCCGATAATATTGAACAATTGAAAGTTAATGGTGTTAAAACATTTATTATTTTTGGTAATTGTGGTGTATTGGATAAGAATATTCCTGATTGTAGTATTATAATACCTACAAAAGGTTATCGAGAAGAAGGAACAAGTTATCATTATATTAAAGAATCTGAAACAATTGATATGAATAAAAAATATATTAATGAATTTATTGATATATTAAATGAAAAACATTTTGATTACACAACTGGATATACATGGACAACAGATGCTCCTTATCGTGAGACACGGGAAAAAATTAATTATTTTAAGAATAAGGGATGTGTATGTGTTGAAATGGAAGGTACAGCTATAGCAGCAGTATGTCAAAGAAGAAATTTAGATTATTTTACTTTTTATTATGCTGGAGATAACTTAGATAGTGTAGCATGGGAAGAAAGAAGTATTAGTGGATTAACAAAATTTGAGGTTAAACAGGAAGTCATTTATTTAGCACTTGAATTAGCCATAAGGATATTAAACAAATAATTAAATATCTTTTTTTTTTAATCTTTTTTCAACAAATAAAAGTTATTACATACAATATTATGGGTGAATTTTATGAATAATAATGGATATCGTGTTGTGGTTGATGCAGGTCATGGTGGAGCTGATCCTGGTGCCGTAAGTGGTAATCTTAAAGAAAAAGATTTAACATTAAAAGCTGCTAATTATATGTATAATAGATTTAAAGAATTAGGTATTCCTGTTGCTATAACAAGAGATACTGATAAAACATTAACAAGAAGTGAAAGACTTAATACCATGAGAAATACTTTTGGAAATGATTCTAAAGTTTTAGTACTTTCTAATCACATTAATGCTGGTGGTGGTGAAGGAGCTGAAGTAGTTTATCCACTAAGATCAAATGGTACTCTTGCAAATAATATCTTAAATGAAATAGGAGCTAAAGGACAAATTAAAAGAAAAACATATCAAAGAGTATTACCAGAAAATCCTTCTAAGGACTACTATTACATTATGAGAGAAACACCAAATACTGAATCTTTACTTATTGAATATGGATTTATTGATAATCCACGAGATCAACAAAAACTTGTTAATAATATTGAAAATTATGCGGAAGCCGTAGTTAAAGCAGTAAGTGAATATATAGGAGTTCCTTATATGTTGCCAGGAAGTGATGAAGTAGGTGATACCTATACAGTCCAAAGAGGAGATACCTTATATTCAATAGCAAGAAAATATAATACAACAGTGAGAGAACTTCAAGAATTAAATAATTTATCTAGTAATAATTTAAGTATTGGACAGATAATTAAAATACCACAAAGAGAAATAATTGATGATGTAAATACTTATACTATTAAAGAAGGAGATAGTTTGTACTCTATTGCTAATAGATATAATGTTAATGTCCAAGATTTAATAGATTATAATAACTTACCATCAATATCAGTACCAGTTGGAACAGTAATTAAAATACCAGGTATAGGAGATACTAATAATGATTTAATATATACTGTAAAACCAAATGATACTTTATATCGTATTGCTAATACATATAATGTATCCGTAAATGATTTAATTAATGCTAATAATCTTACAAGTAATATTTTAACTATTGGTCAACAACTTATAATACCTAAAGTTCCCGTTAATGAAACTGATTATGTTGTATATGAGGTACAAAGAGGAGATACACTTTATTCAATAGCAAGAAAGTATAATACCAAGGTAGATGCTATTAAATCATATAATAATTTGATGTCTGATATATTATCAATAGGGCAAATAATTCAAATACCTTTGAATCCAGTAAATGAAGTTTATGATGAATATCTTATTCAAAAAGGCGATACACTATACTCGATAGCAAGAAGGTTTAATACTACTGTAAATGATATATTGGCAATAAACAATGATTTATCATCAATTTTATCAATAGGAAAGACTATTAAAATACCAAGATAGAGTTAAACTTTATCTTTTTTTCTAAAATAGGAAAAATGTTTGTACAAATAAAAATATTTGTGATATAATCATCTTATAATAGAAAGAGAAAAATAGGGTGATTTATGAAAACAGTAATGATGTTAATTAATGGATTTGGAATTGAAACAGATGATTCATATGAGGTATATAATCAAGAATTAATGCCTACTTTTGATACTATGATGAAAAAGTATATTTTTTCAAGAATAACATCTGATGTTAATACCGTATATGAAGGATATCGTAATATGTCTTTAGAGATTGGGGAATTATATAATTATCATATTTATTCTAGAGAGAGTGATAATGGTAATATTAAACAAAATGCTGTAATAACTAATATTATGAGTGAACTTGATACTAGAAAAAGTAAACTTCATCTTTTTGCTTTTGTTGATACTTCATTAAAAATATCTGAAAATATTAAATCATTTTTAAAAACGATAAATGAAGAAAAAAATAAAAAAATATTCATTCATATTGTTTTAACTAGTACTAATTATGAAGATTATCCTAAAATTCTAGATACATTAAGTAGAATTAATATTGATATTAGTGAATATGCTACTATTGGTATGGTATTAGGACTTGAAACTATTTTAAATTCTAATCCAGTGATAGAACTTAATTTCTTTTTAAAAACATTAGTTACTGAAGTAGGAGAGAGATGGCAATCATTTAAGCAAAAGTTAGATGTAAGTTATGGTACTAAAAAATCTCCTACAAGTATTAAACCTTTTGTTGTTAATACGGGCTTTTCTGTTGGTAATAATGATTTATTTATTGTATGGAATTATGATAATATTGATTTAACAAATTTTATTACAGGTATTCAATCTATTAATTATGGAAAAGATGTTACTAATAGTATTAAATTTTATTCATTGTTTCCAATTACTTTTAAAGAACAAATTCCTAATATATTAGATTATGAGATATCTGAAAAATCTTTAGCTGCTAATATGAAAGGCTTGGGATTTAAAACTCTTATGCTATCTCAAACCAAAGATGTATCTGTTATAAATTATTATTTAAATGGTTTACAGAATATTAATAATTCAGATATTACATATATGGATATTGAACCAATTCAATATAATGTAGAGAGTATTGTTAATACAATTAATACTAGAAATGAAGAATTAATTATTTTAAATTATGATATAACAAAATGTCAAACAGTAGAAGAGTTACAAAAATCATTATCTCAAATTGATAATGTTATTAAGGGAATTTATAATATTTTTGTAAATAATGATTTAAACATTATTGTAAGTTCTTTGTATTCTATGGAAAAAAATATTCCTAATGAAAAAGAAGAAATATGCCATATTAAGTATGATAAAGTACCATTGATTTATGTTAGTAAACAAATAACTAAGAGTAATTATATTATTACTGAAGGTAATATTGATGGTTTACTTAAATTATGTTATAAAACAGTAAATAATGCTTATAATGGTGAGACAATGTTAAATAAAAAGAATTTACTTTATAAATTAATTTTTAAATAGTAGGTTGTTATGAAAAAAAAATTAATAGAAAATTTAATTGATTCATATAAATCGGTTATTCCTATTTCTATTATTATTGTTATACTATCTTATCTTTTAAATATCTCAAATATTACAATATATTCCTTTATTCTTAGCTCAATATTTTTGATATTCGGAATTACTTTTTTTACAACAGGGGCTGAAATATCAATTGTTGAAATAGGTAAGAGTATAGGAAATTTTCTTGTAAAAAAAGGTAAGATTTTTTTAACATTAATTGTTACTTTAATTATGGGAATAGTGATAACTATGTCAGAACCTGATTTAATGGTTTTAGCAAGTGAATTACCAAGTATTCCAAATTCTTTAATGATAGTTTTAGTATCTTTTGGTATTGGATTATTTCTTATGCTTGGAGTATTTCGAATTATTAAAAGAAAATCATATAAAAAAATTATGACTATTTCTTTAATGATTATCATGTTTTTATTATATTTTACAAGTATGGATTTTGTTTCTGTTTCTTTTGATGCAGCTGGTACAACAACTGGTCCTTTAAGTGTTCCGGTTATTGTTGCTTTTGGTTATGGTATTGCAAAATTTCGTAGCGATAAAGACAGTACTGGCGATGTTTTTGGATTAGGTGGATTAGCATCTATGGGGCCGGTTATTGTTTTATTAATATTAGGTTTATTTTATAAGACTGGAAGTTATTTTGATACAACAGGGTTTGTTAGTGATTTAGGAATATTAGAAAGAATCATCAATAGTTTTGTTGCAAGTTTTAAAGAGATTATTGTTTCTTTATTACCAATAGTTATCTTATTTATTATTTCAATTATTTTTGGTAATAAAGTAACAAAAGATAAAATTATTAAAGTTTCTTTAGGATTAGTGTTAACTATTTTGGGATTAACTTTATTCTTAACTGGGGCGAAAGCTGGTTTTATTGAAATAGGTTATCTTTTAGGATATAATATTGCATCTTCATCATATAGTTTATTATTGATTCCATTAGGATTGATTTTAGGATATATTATTATTACAGCAGAACCAGCGATTAAAGTTTTAACTAAACAAATATCTGATTTAACAGAAGGTAGTATATCTCGTAAAATGATTAATTTATCATTATCAATTGGAGTATCTATTGCCGTTGGTTTATCTCTTGCTAGAGTATTATATAATATTCCAATGATATATATAATTGTTCCAGGTTATTTTATTGCAGCGTTATTAATGTATTTTACTCCAAAAATGTTTATTAATATTGCTTTTGATTCTGGAGGAGCGGCTTGTGGTGCTTTAACAACATCATTTCTATTACCACTTTGTATTGGAGTGTGTGTTTTTCTTGAAAGAAATGTTTTATCTTTGGCATTTGGTGTTGGATCACTTGTTTGTTTAACACCAATTATAACAATTGAAATGCTTGGAATAATTTATGATTATAAATTAAGGTTATTAAGAACTAAGAAAAATCTTGATGAAACAATTATCGATTACGAGGTGGCATAATGAATATAAAAATGTTATTTATTATTAATGATAATGAAAAAAAATTAATAAAGTTTGTTAATAAATTTCATTTACCATTTAATACCATTATGCATGGATATGGTACAGCAAGTAAAGGTATTCTTAATTTTTTTAATTTAGTACCAACAGAAAAAAATGTTTTAATGTCTCTAGTACCAGATGTTAAAGAAAAAGAAATATTATCTTATTTAGATGAATCGCTTAAAATAAAGGAAATTGGTAGTGGAATAGGTTTTACTATAAAATTATCTTCATCAAGTAAATATGTATTAGATGCTTTTAAAATGGAAGGTGAAAAAATGAAAGAGAAGAATGATTATCATTTGATTATTACGATTATTAATGATGGATATGCTGATAAAGTAATGAATATTGCTAAGAAAAATGGTGCTAATGGGGGTACCTTATTAAAAGGTAGAAGTATTGGTGAGAATCAAACTTTAAAGTTTTTCAATATGAATATTGAACCAGAAAAAGATGTTTTGTTAATAGTTTGTCATAAGAATGATAAAAATAAAATTATGAGTGAAATTTTAGATAAAGAAGGTATTAATAAAACGGCTCAAGGAATGTGTTTTTCCCTTCCAATAGATAATGTTATTGGGTTAAATTAGAAATTAGGCAACAAAATGTTGCCTTTTTTTAAAAAAATTTACTTTTATAAGATCTAATGATATACTTTTCTTGGGTGAAATATGAATTTTTATAAAAAAGGATTAAGTAATTTTAGTTATATATTATTAATTATTTCTATAGTTGCTATTAGATTCTATTTCTTTAATTTTGATAATGATTTTTGGTTTACTATTAATCAAGGGAGATATGTTATTAATCATTCTTTTCCTACTTTTGCATTAAATTCTATTCATGATATTGATTTTTTATATCAAAGTTGGGGAACTGGAACAATATTTTATAGTATTTATCATAATTTTGGATATATAGGGATTATATTTTTATTAACAATAGTATCATTATTAACATCATATTATTTTTATAAGTTATGTTATGCATTATCTGATAATAAAAATAAATCTTTAAAATATACATTTTTTATGATGGTTCTATATACTTTATTTTTTCTTAATACAAGACCTCATATTTTTACAACACTGATATTAACAATAATGCTTTATTTATTAGAAAAATATTTTAAAACTAAAGAAAAAAAATATCTTTATTTTCTACCTGTATTATCATTTATTGAAGTAAATATGCATGGTATTTATTATATGGTATTATTAATTATTTTACTTCCTTATTTAATACAAACATTTAAATTTAAGATATTTGGAATAAAATCATCAGGTTTTGAGAAAAAACATTTATTTATTGTGTATGTACTAATGATTTTATCGGGATTTATTAATCCATATGGATATAAAATCTTTACTTATGGTTTTAAATCATATTTTACAAGTAGTTTATTTCGTGATAGTGTTGTAGAATTATTAGCTCCTAATTTTCACTTATTTGGTGGAAAAATAATTTTAATATCTATTTTAAGTATTTATATTATTTATTTTATACATTATAAAAAAATTATGTTAAGACATTTCTTGTTGCTTTTGGGAACAACATATCTTGCTTTAGATGCTATAAAATCATATAATTTTTTCTTTGTTTGCGCAATCTTTCCTATTCCTTTTTTGTGTGAATCTAGGGAGACTGAGGTTAGGTATTCTAAAATGTCTGATATCATTGGTGGATTATTATTTATGATATTTTTGGGTCTTGTTGTTGGAAATTTGAAAAATCCTGATTTACCTGTTACTAGTAAATTTATTGATTATTTGGATAGTGTAGTTATAGATAAAGAAAATATTAAGTTATATACTAATTATTTTGATGGCTCTTATGCCGAATATCGAGGATATAATTGTTATTTTGATCCTCGAGGGGAAATTTTCTTGAAAATTAAGAATCAAGATAATATAGTAAAGGAATACTATGATTTACAAGAAAATCTGATAGATTATCGTGATTTCTTAGATAAATATCAGTTTGATTATTTGTTATTAAATAAGAAGGATAATTTATATTTATCATTGAGTAGATATGGTAATGATAAATATCATTTGGTTATGGAAGATGATGATTACATGTTGTTTCAAAAAAGTTAAAATAATTACTAAAATAATTTGTTTTTCATATTATTTATTGGTGATATTATGTTTCAAAGTAAAGTTAATATGAAAATAAGATTAATTTTAGTATTTTTTTTATTTGTATTTGTGGTTATTGTTGGAAGAGTGGTGTATATTGAACTTTTTCAATATAAGAAATTATCTAGTTTAGCTAATGATTTATGGTCTAGAGATTTACCAATTGAAGGTGATAGAGGTTTAATATTAGATAGAAATGGTGTTGTATTAGCAGATAATATTACAACAGTAAGTTTGGTAATTATTCCTAATCAAGTTAAGGATGCTGATAAAGTTAGTACTGATTTAGCTGAGATATTAGGAGTTAGTAAGGAAGAGATGCTTAAACATGTAAAAAAAAATACTTCTATTGAAAGAGTTCATCCTGAGGGAAGAAGGTTAAGTTATGAAATTGCTGATAAAATTGATGCTCTTCATTATGATGGAGTTTATTTAGTTAGGGAATCAAAAAGATATTATCCATATGGTAACTTGTTAGCTCATGTTTTAGGATATGTTGGGATTGATAATCAAGGGTTATCTGGGATAGAGATGATGTATGATGAATATTTAAAAGGGGAAAGTGGGGCGATTAAGTATTTTTCTGATGCTAAAGGTAAAAAACTTGATATTTCAGATATATATTTAGATAGTTCTCCTGGAATGGATGTTTATTTAACAATAGATATTAATATTCAATTAGCGTTAGAGAGAGAACTTAGTAATGCAGAGAGTACTTTGGAACCAGATAATAGTTTAGGAATTGTTATTGATCCAAATACTGGGGAAATTCTTGCTCTTGCATCTCGTCCTACATTTGATCCAAATCATTATCAAAATTATAGTATAACAACATTAAATCGTAATTTACCAGTTTGGATGACATATGAACCTGGTAGTACATTTAAAATTATAACTATGAGTAGTGCAGTTGAAGAAAAAGTAATTGATATTTTTAAAGATACTTTTTATGATTCTGGTAGTGTTCATGTTAATGGTACTAGAATTGGATGTTGGAAAAGTGGTGGTCATGGTCATCAAACATTTTTGCAAGTACTTGAAAATTCATGTAATCCAGGATTTGTTAAGTTAGGTGAATTATTAGGAAAAGAAAGATTATTTTCATATTTTGATTTATTTGGTTTTGGTGATAAAACA
>CACZTI010000022.1 GCA_902783985.1 uncultured Erysipelotrichaceae bacterium
TGAATTGAAATATATTCTTCCTGTTCCAATATTATTTGCTGCTCCTGTTCTAGTATAGTTGAAAAATGCATAAGTAACTCCAACTACTCCTATTACCAAGATAGCAATCCCGACAATTAAAAAAATTATTTTCTTGTCTTTGATTTCTTTCATCACTTTAATACCATCCTTCCTGTTAAAATCTACCTTCCTTTAACATTTATTATTTCTTTAAATTATTTTACTTTATGAATCTCTTATTCTATAGGGAAAGGTCTTTAATAATGACCCCCCAGATTGACACTATTTGACACTTATTCAATATCATCTTTATCACTACCTTTATCTATTTTTGATAATTTAATATTATCATATTTTTTTATTGATGTAAACTAAAAAAATATAGAGATAATACTCTCTATATCATTATTTTCGATATTCAAAATAGAAATCAAGAATTCTTACCATGTCGCCTTCTTTAGCTCCCATTTTTTCTAATTCATCATCTATTCCTAAATTTCTTAATTGTCTTGCAAATCTTAACATTCCTTCTTCAGAATTAAATTTTGTCATTTTAAATAGTCTTTCGACTTCACTTGAAGATATTACATATTCATCATTTTCTTTAGTTATTGTAAATGGTTTTTCTTTTTCAAATTTATAAAGAACATGAGATGTTGTTTCTTCTTCATCATATAGTGGTTCATCTTTAATATTATCTAACATATCTGCTAAATGAATTAGAACTTCATTAATACCTTCATTATTTATTGCAGATATTGGATATACTTCACAATCAACTTGTTTTTTAAATTTATTTAAATTATCAATGCTATCTGGCATATCCATTTTGTTAGCGATAACAATCATGGGTTTTTTTATTAATTTTTTACTAAATGATTCTAATTCTTTATTAATAGTTAAATAATCTTCATATGGATCTCTTCCTTCAGTACTTGACATATCAATAATATGAGCGATTACTTTACATCTTTCAATATGTCTTAGGAATTTATCTCCTAAACCAACTCCAACGCTAGCTCCTTCGATAAGTCCTGGAAGATCGGCTACTACGAAACTTCGATTATCAATGGTTTTTACAACACCTAAATTTGGACTTAATGTAGTGAAATGATAATCTGCTATCTTTGGCTTTGCAGAACTAATTTTAGATAGAAAGGTGCTTTTACCAACTGATGGAAGACCAACTAGTCCGACATCGGCAAGAAGTTTTAATTCTAATTTTAAATATTTAGTTTCTCCTGGTTCACCATTTTCTGAAAATGTTGGACAGGGATTGCTTCTTGTTTTAAAAGCTGTGTTACCACGACCACCTCTTCCACCTTTAGCGATAATAATTTCAGAGTCTTTTTCTTTTAAATCACAAATAACATTATTAGTATCAAGATCGGTGACAACGGTTCCTTGGGGTACTTTAATAACGATATCTTTAGCTGCTTTACCATGTTTGTTTTTACCTTCGCCATTTTCTCCTTTTTCTCCTTTAATTAATTTCATATATCTTAAATCAATTAAAGTATGAAGACCTGTATCAACTTTTAAAATGATATTAGAACCATGTCCTCCATTACCACCATATGGTCCTCCCATTTCAACATATTTTTCTCTTCGAAAAGCAGTACAACCATCTCCACCATTTCCTGCTATTACTTTAATATTAACTTCATCAATAAACATTTGGATCACTTCCTTTAATTACGGGATATTATATCATATTTTTATTATTTTTGCTATCTTCTTTTATTTCTTTCTTCTTCAAAAGATAAATCACTAGTATAAGTTATATTTAATATATTATTATCTTCATGAATATTATTTATCTTTTCTTTTTTTATAATAACAATTGGTATATCTAATCTTTTACTTTCCTTTAATACTTTATCACTTACTTTTTCTATTGCAATAATATAATCAGGTTTTCTTGATATATAATAATGATCTTTTTTATCATTAAGTATTTGAATTTCATTCATTTTACCTTTGGTTAATTCATCTATATTCATAATTCTATTAACAAAGATATTTTCTTTTTTATCATTAGTTGATGTAGCATCTTTATTTGATACATGAATAACTTTATTAATATTTAAACTATTATACCCATAAATAAAATCATTATGAAATAATTTTGGATTACTTAAATCAACTATAAAATATGAATCTCTAATATTAGTAGTTTTAAGTGTCCAAGGTGTATGCAAACTTCTTGCTAATAAATATCCTTTTTTATTATGATAATCATATGTCTTATGATCATTAAATTTTAATAATTTATTATTTATTTTTTTATAAGAATCTAATTTTAATAAATTCAAGTGATAATAATACATTATATCAATATGACTATTTTTAAAAATATTTAATAATTCTATTTTTTCAGTATTATCTAAACTATCTATAAAATATATTTTTTTATAAAAATTAATTACATTTTTACTAATTAAAGAAATATTATTATTTTCATGATATCTAATGATTTCTTCAATATTTAAAAATACATTATAAATATTATCAGAGAAGAGATAATCTACTACTATTTCACTAATCTTTTTACTAGTTAGTTTTTGTAAATAAACTTTGGGGTTATTAATAAAATCACTATCAAAATTATAGTATAATTTTTTACTAATTAAATAATCTTCCCTATCTTTCTTCTTAATAAAACCATACTGTTCTATTTCTTTTAAACATACTTCATAATCTTTAAATAATTTAGTATCTTGATTATAAGAATTTAATATTTCATCATAATAAGAATATACTTTATTTAAAATATTGGTATTACCTAATGTATCAATAATATAATTAATATTTCTTCGAAATTCAATAATAGAGGGCTCTTTTATTAATTCAAAGATATTATTAATACCTAGTTTTTTTAGATTATCTTTTTCTATTTTTTTCATACTACCTCAAGATAATTATAATATGGATTTATATAGTTGTCTAGAGATTTTATTCATTATAAAAATACCAATTATGGTTTTAATGCCATAATTGGTACAACATATACTCCATCGTCTCTTTGATATGCATAATCAATCATTCCACTAATTACACATAAAAATTTAGGTTTCTTATCACATTTACTAGAAAAACTTATTAAATTTTTTGCTGCTGTATCTATATTTCCAACACCCAATTTTACTTCTATAGCTCCAAATGTACCATCTTTTAGTTCAACTATGGCATCAACTTCTTCACCAGTATTGTTATCATGGTAATGATAGATATTTCCACCTAAAAATTCTATATATATTCTTAAATCACGTATAACAAGTGCTTCAAACATAAGTCCAAATAATTCTAAATCATCAATTAATTGTCTTTGAGTAAGTCCTAATAGCGAACATGCTAAAGATGGATCAATAAAATGTCTTTTAGCCATCTTTCCAACTCTTACACTTGATCTAATTTTTTCTGAATATGGTAATTGATTTTTTATTAAATGAATGTTTTCCAAAACATTTAAATAATCTGCAACAGTATTTCTACTTATTTGATAATTGAATTCATTAGTATAATTTTCAATATCATTTATTAATTTTTCATTGGTAACCAAGGTTGTCTCATTTCTTGCAAGGGATTTCAAAAGCAATAACATTTTTTCTTTATCTCTTTTTACGCCATCGTATGAGATATCATGATCAATTACATCAGTTATATAACTTTCTGGTAATCTATAATAATTTTCTTTTTTATATTTTAAACTTGCTGGCCATCCACCACGAATTATTAAATCTGCTAATTTTTCTAATGTTGGTTTTTCCTTTAAACGAGATGTAATATTTTTATTTTCAAACAAATCTTTTAATGATACAATTCCTTCTGAATCTTTTGATTCGTATAATGACATGGTATACATTTGTAATTTATATATTCTTCCAGCACCCGAGTGAAAAATTTTATTTGAATCAGCAGGGACAGATGAACCAGTTAAAATAAACTTTCCACTTTTTCCATCTTCATCACATTTTGTTCTTATATCATCCCATATTTGTTCAATTGATTGCCACTCATCTATTAACTCTGGACTTTCATTTGTATAAATTAATTCCCTATCAACTAAAGCTCTTTGATAATCAGAATTCGGATTATCAGATTTTGTTAGCAAAACTGATGAATTGGCATGATTAGAAGCCGTCCATGTTTTTCCACAATATTTTGGTCCTTCTATACTAATTGCACCAAACATTTCTAGTAATTCATCTAATTCTTTATCAATAAGTCTTTCAGTATATCCTTCTTTTGTTAATGCCATTTTATTCCTCCTATACAATTAATATACTATCATTATTTTATAAAAATGTCAATTATATTGTGCATTTAGCACGAATTTTATTGTGCAATTAACATGATTTTTATTGTGCAAATAACAAAATCCTTAGAATTAATTTTTCCAAGGATTCTTTTTATCTGGGTCTGTTGGATCCCAACCTTTATTAGGACTTTCGGCATCTATTTTAATTGTTGATGGTTTTGTAACACCTTTAGGTATCTCTCCATCATATATTTTTACTGTGGTACCACTTTTACAGTTATCATAAATCCATTTGACATCACGGACTGCTAGTCTTACACAACCTTTAGAAGCTGCCGTACCTAATTTATTATATTCTTCCCATTCTAGAGTGCTTTTATCTTTTTTATAATATGGTACAGAGTGAAACAAAATACTTCCTGTTATTCTGGTATAGTACTGTCCATAAACATTACCAACAAGCCATCCCCAAGATGATTTATCACTAGTTTTAAAAGTACCTGTTGGGGTTTTATTATTTTTACCTACAGAACATGTAAATACTTTAACAATTTTTTTATATTCATTATTTTCATCTAATCCATAAACAATAACAATATTATGATTTCTTATTACTTCAATATAATATTTATTTTTATTAACTTTCTTTTCTTGAACTTTTAAATTAATTGTTTTTTCACTTTTATTGCCTTGTGTATCACTTGATGTTATCTTTATTTTATATGTACCTATTTTATTATTATCAAATTTTCCATCAATAATACATTCTACTTTATCATCAACATCATCGATACATGATACTTTATCTTTAATATTAATTTTAGTTCCTTTATTAATAGTGATATCTTTGGCGTTAATATTAGGTCCCTTGGTATCACTAATTAATTCATAATTTAAATTATTAATATTTAATTTTTGATACTCATTATAATTTTTTCTTTTTAAAAAGACTACTTTATCTTCTTCTTTATTCCAAGTTTTATTATTACTCTTTAAATAAGTATTTATCTTTTGATTATTAGTTATACTTTCTTCTAATTCATCTATTTTATTTGTTAATAAATCTAGTTTGATATCTTTAATAAATTCATTTTTATTTTGATATTTATTTTGAGTGTTAGAAATACTTTCTTTAATTTCTTTAATTGTATTATTATCCGTTTCTAAACTTTTTGTTATTTCTTCTTGTTTTTCTTTATTAAATTCTTTAAATAAATCTTTTTCTTTATTATTTAGATTATCTAACTTATCTTTAATATTTATTAAATCATTTATATAATTATCAATATTAGTTTCAATATCTTTTCTTTCTCCACTTGCAATATCATCATTTATAATATTTTTTAAATTATCAATAGTTTCTTTTTCTTCTAAATAATTATTCATTAACATTACTTCATTACGAATACTATTTATTTCTTTCTTTTCTTTATAAATGGGATAAATTACTATAAATGATATAATTACTATGATTAATGAAATAATACCTATAATAATACCTTTTTTCATATTACACCTCTTCTATAAATTTAATACTTTCTACTAATCTTTCAAAGTCTTCTTGATTATCTTGATATGTTTTAGTTTCTTTAATAATTATTAAGTAATATACTGTATCATTTACTTCATAATAATGACTATCTAAATATACAATCATATCATGATATTTAACAATCGTATATTTATCTTGAGAAAGTCGATATTCATAATTATTTTCTTTAATATAAGATATTGTTTGTTCTAAATGGAAATTTAGGATATCTGATAAATCTTTTTTATTATAATTATCTCTTTCATATAGATAAATACCTATAAAGGAATCAGTATTATTATCTTCACAAGTTAAATCATATTCTCCTAAATCATTATTGCAAACATAATTTTTATCCACATCGATAGTGAATAAATTACTTTTATCTAAATATGTATAATTTTCATTAATTTTAATATTTTTTTTATAATTATCCAATAAGTAATTACTATAACTATGATCAAAGGTTATTTTAAAAACAATAATTAAAATAATATTTAAAATAGATATAATATTACACATTAATGAATCTTTTTGAGAGATATATTTACCATAAAAATAAGGTATGTAAATAAAGGGAAATAGAATTAATAAAACAACATGCCATTTTTGATTACTATATTTAATATCTGATATTGTACAAAATAAACATACGATAAAGAAATAAACATAAATAAATGATAAGATTATACCACTCAAAAAATAAATATCACTTTTTAACATATTTAAAGATATAAGAATCCATAGCATTAATAAAAAGGGAAACATAATTATTGTATAAAGATAACTAATATTTCTTAATCTCATAAGACCACCTAGATATATATTCTAACATAAATTATGTAAAATGGTATTAAAAATTATAAAAAATTGTTATAATAATTATAGGAGATGATTATGAAAAATAAAGTTGTTATTATTGGATGTGGAAATGTTGGAATGAGTTATGCTTATTCTTTACTAAATCAAAAAACGAGTGTTAATGAATTAGTACTAATTGATATTAATAAGGAAAAAACAATGGGAGAAGCGATGGATCTTAATCATGGACTTCCTTTTGGACCTAGTAAGATTGATATCAAATCAGGTGACTATAGTGATTGTCATGACGCTAAAATCATTATGATAGCGGCTGGTCGTAATCAAGAAGTTGGGGAAACTAGACTTGATTTAATTGATAAAAATATTAAAGTATTTCAAGATATTTTGGGTAATGTAATGAAATATAATTTTAATGGTATCTTTATTATTGCTACTAACCCTGTTGATATCATGAGTTATATTACATGGAAAATAACTAATTTCCCTAAAGAAAAAATTATTGGTACAGGAACTACACTTGATTCTGCAAGACTAAGATATGAAATAGGAAATCATTTACAAATTAACCCTAAAAACATTCATGCTTATGTCATTGGGGAACATGGGGATACCGAGCTTGTTCCTTATTCTTGTGCAACAGTTGGTCTTGCAAATCTTAATGAATATTTAACAAAAGAAGAAGAAATATATTTTGAAGATCGAGTTAGAAATATGGCATATAATATCATTAAAATGAAAGGTAATACTTCATATGGTATTGGTATGGTTACAACAAGAATTACTAATGCTATTTTAAATGATGAGAATGCCATTTTAACGGTTTCAAGTTATATTGATGAAGAAGATATTTTTATAGGATACCCTACTTTAATAAATAAAAATGGTGCAGTTAAAAGATTACCTTTTAAATTAAATGATGATGAAAAGACAAGATTTAAAAAATCTATTGATACTTTAAAAGAGGTAATTAAAGATATTAAAATAAATTAATATTATTCATGTTATTAATGATTCTTATGCAAAATCTATTGAAATAAACAATATTTTATGGTATTATTAGTATGTAAGCAAGGAAACTTGCATATATTAAAAAAGGGAAACATTCAGTTTTTGTGTGTTGAATGTTTACCAAAATAATTTTAGTTCGACATTTAATCTAATGATTAGATGTCATTTCTTTATTACAATAATCAAAATAATTAAGAGTAGTAAAATGAGAGAGATGAGACGTAGAATGCAAATATTGTATTCACGTTTTTTCATTTCTTCAAACCTCCTTCCTATTAAAGATGGAGGTAGACATCCAACAACTGAATATTTCCTACTGATAATATTAACATAAATATTTGTCCTCTTCAACTAATTTAGCAAAATTATACAAATGTTTTTCTAACAATTATTTTTAAGTTTTAATACAAAATAATATTATATATTTTTATCATTAATATTAAATATATTAAAAGGATAGTGATTTGGAAGATATGTAAAAGTCATTTCTTCTTTTTTTACGGGATGAATAAAAGATAGGCTGTAAGCAAAAAGTCCGATATTATTATAGTTATCATTTCCATATCTTTTATCACCTACTAAGGGATGACTTATATTTTTAAATTGGCATCTTATTTGATGATGTCTTCCTGTTTTAAGATTTACTTTTACTAAACTTAAATCTTTTTCTTTATTATAATCAATTAATTTATAATCAAGTATCGCAAGTTTTCCATCTTCTTTGGTTGTAATAACGGATTTAAAATCACTTTCTTTTTTTATATAATCTTTTAGTGTATCAGATTCTTTGGTTTTTCCATGACATATTGCAAGATATGTTTTATGAACTTTATTTTCTCTTATGTCATTAGATAGACGCGCAGCTGCTTTAGAAGTTTTTGCGAATACCATTACTCCACCTACTACTCTATCAAGTCTATGAACTAGTCCTAAATAAACATTACCTGGTTTATGATATTTTTCTTTTATATAATCCTTAATAATGGTAAGCATATCAGAATCATTTGTAGAATCTTTTTGACTTAAAATATTTATGGGTTTTACAACAACAATAATATGATTATCTTCATATAAAACATTTAAATTATTCATAATCAATTCTTCCATAAATACCACATGGTAATATTAAATCATTAGTTTTTATAGGTAGTCCTATTTCATCAATAGAAATATTACCTTTTCTTTGATTTGTTAATTTTAGGACATTAAATAGAACAGTTGGAGAAAGTCCTGAATAAGAATTTACTAGCATAAATAATGGTTTATCACTTAATAATTCATTACATAAAGTTATTAACTCAAATAAATCTTTTTCAATATCCCAAACTTCACCATTAGCGCCTCTTCCAAATGATGGAGGATCCATAATAATAACATCATATTTATTATTTCTTCTTATTTCTCTTTTAACAAATTTAATAACATCATCAATAATAAATCTTACTTTAGTTTCATCTAAGTGATTTAATTTAACATTTTCTTTGGCCCAAGCTACCATACCTTTTGAAGAATCAACATGAGTTACATGAGCATTTTCCATCATAGCTGCTATAGTTGCGCCTCCAGTATAAGCAAAGAGATTAAGTACTTTAATATCTCTTTTTGATTCTTTTATTTTTTCTCTTATATAATTCCAATTAATTGCTTGTTCGGGGAATAATCCAGTATGTTTAAAACCCATTTTTTTTAAATTAAATTTCATATCATGGTATGATATAACCCAATTTTCTGGAACAGTCTTTAAATCTTCCCAATATCCACCACCTTTGTTACTTCGATGATAAATACTATTGATATTATGGTATTTATTAGATAAATCACCATTATTCCAAATAACTAATGGATCTGGTCTTAATAAATAAATATTACCCCATCTTTCATATTTCATTCCATTACTTGTATCAATTATTTCAAAATCAATATAATCATTTACAACTTTCATAAATCACCTACGGAAAAAGTATATCATAAGAATCAGTTTGTTTTCAATAAAAAAGATTATATTATAATACTTTCTTTATTCTAAAATGAAAGTGGAATTATTTTGAAAGGAGCTTTACAGATGAAAAATTTATAAATTTATATAAAAAAATTCAAGTAA
>CACZTI010000023.1 GCA_902783985.1 uncultured Erysipelotrichaceae bacterium
GTCAAGACGTTCTACTATTTATCCTGACTTTATTGGACATACATTTGCAGTACATAATGGAAAAGAATTTATTCCTGTATATGTAACAGAAGACATGGTAGGACACAAATTAGGTGAGTTTGCATTAACTCGTAAATTTGGTGGCCATGGTCAAGATAAGAATTAATTTAGGAGGATAAATTGATGGAAGCAAGAGCAATTGCAAAAAGTGTTAGAATTTCTCCAATTAAAGCAAGACTTGTAGTTGACTTGATAAGAGGAAAAAAAGCACTTGATGCACAGATCATTTTAGAAAACTATAATAATAAGGCAGCTCGTCTTATTAAGAAAGTATTAGATTCTGCTATCGCTAATGCTGTTAATAATAATGGTATGAAAAAAGAAAATTTAAAAGTTAGTGAAGCAAGAATTGACATGGGTCCAGTTATGAAGAGAATGATGTTCGATTCAAGAGGACATGTTGGAAGAAAAGATAAAAGAACAAGTCACATTGTAGTGGCTGTAAGTGAGTAGGAGGAGAAAATGGGACAAAAAGTTAGTCCAGTAGGACTTAGAATTGGTATAAACAAAGACTGGGAGTCACGTTGGTATGCTCCTCGTAAGAATGTTAAAGAAAATTTAGCAAATGATATTAAAATTCGTAAATATATTGAAGAAAATATCAAAGATAAAGGTATTGCTAAAGTAGAAATTGAAAGAAATAAAAAGAAATGTGAAGTAATTATTCATTCTGCTAAACCAGGTGTATTAATTGGTAAAGGTGGAGAAGAAATTGAAAAACTTCGTAAAACTCTTTCAAATTTAATTGGTACTAATGTATATGTATCTATTGTTGATATTAAGAAACCTGACTTAAATGCTCAAATAGTAGCTGATAGTATTGCTAAACAAATTACTAATCGTGCATCATTTAGAATGGTTCAAAAAAGAGCTATTAAAAATGCTATGAAAGCAGGAGCAAAAGGTATTAAAACTTCTGTATCAGGACGTCTTGGTGGCGCTGATATGGCAAGAAGTGAAGGATATACAGAAGGTACAATTCCTTTACATACTTTAAGAGCAGATGTTGATTACGCTACAAGTGAAGCTGATACAACATTTGGAAAAATTGGTGTTAAGGTATGGATTTATAAAGGTGAAATCCTAGAAAAAAATGGAGGTAAGTAATTATGGCATTAATTCCTGCAAGAGTTAAATATAGAAGAGTACATCGCTTACCTTATGATGGACATGCTAAAGGAAATACAACACTTAGTTTTGGTGATTATGGATTAGTTGCAAGAGATGGTGCTTGGATTAATGCAAATCAAATTGAAGCAGCCAGAGTTGCTATGACAAGATATATGAAACGTGGTGGTAAAGTATGGATTAATATTTTCCCACATATGCCAAGAACCGCTAAACCTATTGGTGTTCGTCAAGGAAAAGGTAAAGGTGCCGTTGAAGAATGGGTAGCAGTAGTTAAAGAAGGAAAGATTATGTTTGAAATTGGTGGTGTTGATGAAGCAACAGCAAGAGAAGCTTTCCGTCTAGCTAGTCATAAACTACCTGTTAGAACAAAGTTTATTAAAAAAGAAGATGGTGGTGAGAAGAATGAAGGTTAAAGAAATAAGAGAATTATCTTCTACCGAAATTAATGAAAAAATTGTAAGTTGCAAAGAAGAACTATTTAATTTAAGATTTCAACAAGCAACAGGAAACCTTGAAAAACCTTCAAGAATAAAAGATTTAAGACATGAAGTTGCTAGAATGAAAACTGTACTTCGTGAAAGAGAATTAGAAGGAGAGAAAAATGGAAACAAAGAGTAAAGAATTAGTTGGAAAAGTTGTTAGTTCTAAAAACAATAAAACAATTACTGTATTAGTTGAAACTTATAAAAAAGATTCACTATATGGAAAAAGAGTTAAAAGCTCAAAGAAATATGCTGTTCATGATGAAAGTAATAAGGCTAAAGTTGGCGATAAAGTTAGAATCGTTGAAACTAAACCTATATCTAAAACAAAATATTTCTATTTAAAAGAAATTATAGAAGAAGCAGTTATTCTATAACTCTAGAATTGGGAGGAATATAATATGATTCAACAAGAAAGTCGTTTAAAAGTTGCTGATAACTCAGGAGCAAGAGAACTATTAGTTATTCGTGTTCTTGGTGGTAGCAAAGTTAAAACGGGTAATATCGGTGACATAGTAGTAGGTACTGTTAAAAAAGCTACTCCTAATGGAACTGTAAGAAAAGGAAAAGTTGTTAAAGCAGTTGTTGTTAGAACTAATTTTGGTGTTCATCGTAATGATGGAAGTACTATTAGATTTGATGATAATGCTTGTGTAATTATAAGAGATGATAAGAGTCCTATTGGAACTCGTGTCTTCGGACCAGTAGCAAGAGAATTAAGAGATGATAAAGATTACATGAAAATTGTATCTCTTGCTAAAGAAGTACTATAAAGGAGTGTATTTATGAATCTTAAAGTAGGAGATAAAGTAGTAGTAATCGCTGGTTCTAGTAAAGGAAAAGAAGGAACAATTAAAAAAGTTTTAAAACAAGAAAATCGTGTCATTGTTGAAGGTGTTAATATTGTAAAAAAACACATTAAAGACAATGGCCAAGGAAATGGTGGTATCATTGAAGTTGAAGCACCAATTCATAGAAGTAATGTTAGTATAATTGATCCTAATACAAAAAAAGCTACAAGAATCGGTCATACTATGAATAAAGATAAAAAGATTAGAATCGCAAGACGCTCAAAGGCAAGTCTTGATTAAGGAGGGTATAAATGAACCGTCTAAAAGAAAAATACTTGAATGATATAGTTCCAAGTTTAAAAGAAAAATATAGTTATAAATCAATCATGCAAGTACCAAAATTAGAAAAAATTGTTGTTAATATTGGTGTTGGTGATGCTACAGGAAACTCTAAACTATTAGATGCTGCAGTTAATGAACTAGAACAAATTACAGGTGCTAAGCCAGTAATCACTAAAGCTAGAAAATCTATTGCAGGATTTCATGTAAGAGAAGGTCAATCAATTGGATGTAAAGTTACTCTAAGAGGAGAAGAAATGTATACTTTCTTAGATAAATTAATATCTATTGGATTACCAAGAGTTAGAGATTTCCGTGGTGTTAGTCCAAAAGCATTTGATGGAAGAGGAAATTATACTTTAGGTATAAAAGAACAATTAATTTTCTCTGAAATAGAATATGATAATGTTTTAAAAGTAAGAGGAATGGATATTGTTTTTGTAACAACTGCAAAGACAAATGAAGAAGCTTATGACTTACTAGAAGAACTTGGAATTCCATTTAGAAAGTAGTTGGAGGAAAATATGGCTAAAAAAAGTATGATAAATAAAGCAAATAAAAAACAAAAATACAAAGTAAGAGAATATAGTCGTTGTACAAGATGTGGAAGACCACATGCCGTACTAAGTGAATTTGGTATTTGTAGAATTTGTTTTCGTGAACTTGCTTATAAAGGACAAATACCAGGTGTTAAGAAATCAAGCTGGTAAAAAGGAGGATATTATTTATGGAAGTAACTGATACAATTGAAGATATGTTAACAAGAATAAGAAATGCTAATAGTATGCGTTATAATGAAGTTAATGTGCCTGCTTCAAATCTTAAAATAAGTCTTGCTAAAATTTTAAAAGAAGAAGGATTTATTGAAGATTATAAAATAGAAAATGATAATGTTCAAGGAACAATTGTCATTACCTTAAAATATGGACAAAATAAAGAAAGAGTAATTACTGGATTAAAACGTATTTCAAAACCAGGATTAAGAGTTTATGCAAAAGCCTCTGAAGTACCTAAAGTACTTAATGGACTTGGTATTGCTATTATATCAACAAGTAATGGTATGATGACTGATAAAGAAGCAAGAAAACAAAATCTTGGCGGCGAAGTTCTTTGCTACATCTGGTAGAAGGAGAGATTATGAGTCGTATAGGAAATCGAAAAATAATGATTCCTGCTGGAGTAACAGTTAATATAGATGATAATATAGTTAAAGTTAGTGGACCAAAAGGTAACCTTGAAATGGAGTTAAAAAATCCTATAACTATGAAAATAGAAGGTAATGAAATAACTCTAGAAAAGAATGCTGATACTAAAATTGCTAATATGTTACATGGAACAATGAACGCTAATTTAACTAATTTAATTGAAGGTGTTAACCATGGCTTCAGTAAAGGATTAGAAATAATTGGTGTAGGATATAAATTTTCACTTAAAGGAAATACTCTTGTTATTAATGCAGGATATTCTCATCCTGTTGAAATGAATATTCCTACAGGAATTAAAGTTGAAGCAGTAAGTAATACTGAAATTACAATATCAGGTTGTGATAAAGTAATGGTAGGTGAATTTGCGGCTAATGTTCGTAAAGTTAGAAGTCCTGAACCATATAAAGGAAAAGGTATTCGTTATAAAGATGAACATGTTCGTCGTAAAGAAGGTAAAAAAGCTGCTAAATAATGGAGGATATTTATGATAAGTAAAGAATCAAGAAACTCTATGCGTCTAAAAAGACACGAAAGAGTAAGAGAAAAAATATTTGGTACTAGTGAAATGCCTAGACTTTGTGTATTTAAATCAAATACTAATATTTATGCACAAATCATTAATGATGAAGAAGGTGTTACTCTTGTATCTGCAAGCTCTCTTGATAAAGATTTAAAAATAAAGAATAATAATGTTGAAGCAGCAAGTAAAGTTGGTGAAGCTATTGCTAAAAAAGCCAAAAAAGCTGGAATTACAACTGTTGTATTTGACCGTGGTGGATATATGTATCATGGAAAAGTTAAAGCATTAGCAGAAGCTGCAAGAAATAATGGATTAGAATTCTAGGAGGGCAATATGCAAAAAGAAAGAAAAGATAGAAAAGAAAAAAATGTTAAAACATTAGAAGAATTAGTTATTGAAGTTAAAAGTGTTGTTAAAGTAACAGCAGGTGGAAGACAAAGAAGATTTTCAGCAACAGTAGTTGTTGGAGATAGAAAAGGTCTTGTAGGTATTGGAATTGGAAAAGCAAGTGAAGTACCAGATGCTGTTAAAAAAGCAATTCAACAAGCTAATAAGAATTTAATTAAAGTTGATTTAATTGATAATCGTACTATTGCTCATGAAGTAGTTGGTAAAAGTGGTGCTGCAAGAGTTTTAATTAAACCTGCTCCACTAGGTGCTGGAATTATTTCAGGTGGTGCTGTAAGAGCTGTACTTGAACTAGCTGGTGTTAAAGATATTTCTAGTAAATCACTAGGTGCAAGAACAAAACTTAATATGGCAACTGCTACTATGAACGCTCTTAAATCTCTTAAGAGTATTGAGCATGTATGTGAATTACGTGGAAAAACTAAAGAGGAGATATTAGGATAATGGAATTACATGAATTAAAAAGAACCGAAGGATCAGTTCACGTAAGAAAAAGAGTTGGTCGTGGAATGGGTTCTGGACTTGGAAAAACAAGTGGAAAAGGTGAAAAGGGACAAAAAGCTAGAAGTGGCGTAAGTATTCCTGCAACTTTTGAAGGTGGACAATTACCTTTATATAGACGTTTACCTAAAAGAGGATTTTCTAATGCTCCATTTAAAATTAGATACGCTGTAATTAATGTTTCTGATTTAAATATCTTTAATGATGGTGATGTTGTTACACCAGAAGTTTTAAAAGAAAGAGGATTATTAAAGAAACAATTATGTGGTGTTAAAATTCTTGGAAATGGTAATTTAGAAAAGAAGTTGACTATTAAAGCACATAAATTTTCTAAAGAAGCAATAGCAAAAATTGAAAAGTCAGGAAGTAGTAAAGAGGTGATCTAGTATGTTTGCTCTTTTAAAGCAAATTAAGGCACCTACTAATAAAGATTTAAGAAAAAGAATCTATTTTACATTAGGAGCTTTATTAATCTTTATTGTTGGTACTAATATTAGAGTACCAGTAAGTCAAACAAAAAATTTAACTGATAATTTAGGATTTTTAGAACTTTTGAATGCTATGGGTGGAGGAGCTTTAAAGAATTTTAGTATTTTAGCTCTTGGTGTATCACCTTATATTACGGCAAGTATTGTTATTCAACTTTTACAAATGGATATTATTCCATATTTTACAGAGCTTTCTAAAGAAGGACCTGTTGGTAGAAGAAAGTTAAATCAAATAACAAGATATATCGGTATTGCATTTGCTTTCTTACAAGGTTATGCTTTTAGTTATGCTTTTATGGGAAATGCAAGTAGTTTAGATTATTTATATGTAGCAGTTGTTTTAACTGCAGGTACTGCTTTCTCATTATGGTTGGGTGATCAAATAACGCAAAAAGGTGTTGGTAATGGAATTAGTCTTATGATTATGGCTGGTATTATTGCAACACTTCCTAATACATTCATTACAGCATTTAATGAATTAGTTCTAAATAGTTCAGTATTATATTTAGGAATTCTTAAATTTGTTGGATTCGTTCTTGCTTATTTCTTAATTATCATTGGGGTAATTTATGTATCTGAAGCAGAAAGAAGAATTCCATTACAATATGCTAATCGTACAACAGGAAGTTATGGAAGTGAACAATCATTCCTTCCAATTAAACTTAATACAGCAAGTGTTATGCCAGTTATCTTTGCATCAAGCTTACTTGCTATTCCATCAACGATTGCAGCTTTCGTAAATAATCAAGGATTTAAGAATTTTGTAGAAAATTATTTAAGTTATACTAAACCAGTTGGTTTAGTAATATATATTATATTAATTTTCTTATTTGGATATTTTTATACATTCTTACAATTAAAACCAAGTGATGTTGCTGACAACTTAAAGAAGAATGGTGGTTATATTCCTGGTGTTAGACCTGGGGATGAAACAGCCAAACATGTTAAATTTGTTTTATCAAGAATCACTGTTACCGGAACAATTCTATTAATTATTTTAGCAATTATACCAATAATTGTGCAAAATTTAACAGGACTTTCTAGTGCAGGAGCTATTGGTGGAACAGGTATTCTAATCGTTGTTGGTGTAGCACTTGAAACTTATAAACAACTTGAAGGTTCTCTTGCAACAAGAACTTATAAAAAAACGAGAGGTAGAAGATAATGCGTAATATCATTTTAATAGCAGCTCCAGCTGCTGGAAAAGGGACAGTTTCAGAGGATTTGGTTAAGAAATACAATTATACTCATATTTCTACTGGAGATATCTTAAGAGAAATGAGTAAAAGTGAAGATGAATTTGGAAAAAATCTTCGAAATCTTTTAGAAAGTGGACAATTAGTAAGTGATGATATTGTTTATGAAGCACTAAAAAGAAGATTATTAATGGATGACTTGGATAACGGATTTATTTTAGATGGTTTTCCAAGAAATTTATCACAAGCTAATGAATATGATAAAATTTTAAAGGAAGTTAATAAAGAGCTTGGTGTGGTAATCTATCTTGATGTTCCAAAAGAAGTACTTGAAAAGAGAATTACTGGAAGAAGAATATGCAAAGAATGTGGAAGTACTTATAATGTACTAACAGGAGTTAATACTCCAAAAGTAGATGGTATTTGTGATAAATGTGGTGGGGAATTATATCAAAGAAGTGATGATAATGCCGAATCATTTAAAACAAGATATCAAACATTTATGGATAAAACATATCCATTGGTTAAATTTTATGAAGATAGAAATATCTTATATCGTGTAAGATCATTAGATCCAGTTGAAACTTTTAAAGAAGTAGAAAGGATTATTAATGATTAGTATAAAGAGTAACGATGAAATAGAGTTACTTAAAATCGCTGGTAGTATTGTTCATGATACCAGGATGTATTTGCTTCCTTTTATTAAGGAAGGAATAACTACAAAAGAACTTGATAAATTAGCAGAAGATTATATATTATCAAGAGGAGCAACACCATCATTTAAAGGATATAATGGTTATCCAAGTAGCATTTGTACAAGTATTAATGAAGAGGTTGCTCATGCTCTTCCAAGTAAAAGGAAACTTCGAAATGGTGATATCATTTCAATTGATATAGGAGTATGTTTTAGGGGGGTTCATGCTGACTCAGCTTGGACTTATCCTGTAGGAGAAGTATCAAGCAAGAGAGAAATGATAATGAAATGTACAAAAGAAGCCTTGTTTAGTGGAATTAATGCTATTAAACCAGGTAATCATATTGGTGATATATCACATGCAATAAGTAAGATTAGTGAAAAATATCATCTTAGTATTGTTAAAGAAGTTTCTGGACATGGAATAGGACGTGAACTTCATGAAGAACCGGATATTCTAAATTATGGAATAGCGGATTTAGGAGAAGAACTTAAAGAAGGTATGGTCCTTGCAATTGAACCTGTTCTAGCAGTGGGAAGAGGAGATGTTGAAATGGTAGATGATTGGACTATAGAAACAGTTGACAACTCATCAACAGCACATTATGAACATACAGTTTTAGTAACCAGTGATGGCTACGAAATTCTAACGGGAGGAATAGATGGCTAAAAATGATACGATAGAAGTAGAAGGAAAAGTATTAGAAGTTTTACCAGGTTATAAATTTAAGGTTATGTTAAGTAATAACCATATAATTGAAGCTCACGTTTCTGGTAAAATGCGAATGAATAACATTCGTATCGTAGAAGGTGATACTCTAGTAATAGAACTTTCACCCTATGATTTAACACGTGGGAGAATTACCTATAGGAAGTAGGAGGGATAAATATGAAAGTTAAACCATCAGTAAAACCAATTTGTGCAAAATGCAAAGTTATTAAAAGAAAAGGTAAAGTAATGGTAATTTGTGAAAACCCTAAGCATAAACAAACTCAAGGGTAATATAAGGAGGAATTATGGCACGTATTAAAGGTGTAGATATACCTAATGATAAACATATTTCAATATCACTTACTTATATTTATGGTATTGGAAGAAGTTTAGCAAAAACTATTTGCGAAAAAGCAAAAGTTGAACCAACAAAAAAAGCAGGAGACTTAACTATTGAAGAACAAAATCGTCTTCGTGATGTTATTAATGAACATTTAACAGAAGGAGATTTAAGACGTGAAGTTAATATGAATATTAAAACCAAGATGGAAATTAATTCATATCAAGGAACTCGTCATAAAAAAGGTCTTCCAGTTCGTGGTCAAAGAACAAATAGAAATGCAAGAACTAGAAAAGGTAAAGGTAAAGTAGTTGCTAATAAGAAAAAGCAATAAAATAAGGAGGAAATAAGTCATGGCTTATAAACAAAGAAAAAGAAAAGTAAAAAAGAATATTCCTGAAGGAATTGCACATATTCATGCTACTTTTAATAATACAATTGTAACTATCTCTGATAAAGATGGTAATGCTATAGCTTGGGCTAGTGCAGGAGCATTAGGTTTCAAAGGAAGTAAGAAATCAACTCCATTTGCTGCTGGTCAATCAAGTGAAGCTGCTGGTAAAAAAGCATATGATCTTGGTATGAGAAAAGTTGAAGTATTTGTTAAAGGATTAGGTCCAGGTAGAGAAACTGCTATTCGTTCACTTCAAACAGCTGGACTTGAAATTACTGCAATTGATGATGTTACACCAATTCCACATAATGGATGTCGTCCACCAAAACGTCCTAGAGGATAAAAAAAGTTTTAGTGGGTAAAAGGAGGAATATATGAAAGATGAAATGACTAGTTATAGTCAAGTAATTGAATTTGAAAAACCTAATTATCATGTAAGTGAATACAAAGAAGATAATTTTTATGGAAAGTTTGAAATAGAACCACTTGAAAGAGGTTTCGCTACCACTTTAGGTAACGCCTTAAGAAGAGTTTTACTTTCATCTCTTCCAGGAACAGCTATTACCAGTGTTAAAATTGATGGGGCAGCTCATGAATTTCAAACACTTGATGGTGTAAGAGAAGATGTAATTACAATTATTTTAAATTTAAAAGCAGTAGTTTTAATTAATCATTCAGCTGATGATAAAGTAATTAAGATTGATATTACTAATGATGAAGATGAAAGAGTAGTTACTGCAGGTGATATTACATCAGATGGTGATATTGAAGTAATTAATAAAGATCTTCCAATTGCAACTTTAGCAAAAGGAGCTCATTTAAGAATGGAAATGACTGTATCTAATGGTAGAGGTTATGTAAGAAGTGAAGATAACAAGAAAATTCTTAATAATAGTAAATTAGGATTTATTGCAATTGATTCTTTATACTCTCCAATTAGAAGAGTTGCTTATGAAGCATTACCAGCAAGAGTTGGTCAAAATGAAAATTATGATAAACTTGTAATGGAAATTTGGACTAATGGTGCTATTAAACCTGAAGAAGCTTTAGGTGATGCAAGTAAGATTTTAAGAAAACATTTTGAAATGATGGAACATGATGCTAAAGATATGGTTAACATCAAAGAAAAAACTGAAGATAAAAAGACAAAAGCTCTTGAAACAAGTATTGATGACTTGGATTTCTCAGTAAGAGCATACAACTGTTTAAAGAGAGCTAATATTCATACTTTACAAGATTTAATTAGTAAAGATGAAACTGAAATAATGAAAATAAGAAATTTAGGAAAGAAATCTTTAAAAGAAGTATTAGACAAAATTAAAGAACTTGGACTAGATTTAAAAGATAATGATTAGGAGAGATTTATGGCATATAGAAAATTAGGTCGTGATAACAAACATAGAAGAAGCATGCTTGCTACTCTTACTAAACAAGTTATCATGAATGAAAGAATTAAAACAACTGATACTCGTGCAAAGGAAGTTAGAAAGAGTGTTGATAAAATGATTTCTCTTGGTAAAAGAGGGGATCTAATATCAAGAAGAAATGCCCTTGCTTTCCTTCACAATGATACAGAAGTTGTAGAAAAGATATTTAATGATTTAGCTAAACGTTATGAAAATAGAAACGGTGGCTATACAAGAATCCTTAAAGTTGATGAAAGAAGAGGAGACGGAGCATTAGTATCTATAATTGAACTAGTTAAATAACTGGTTCTTTTTTTTGTGTTTGTTGTCCACATATTATGATAATAAATTTCTATAAGGAGGAAAAAAATGAATAAAGAAAATGTAAAAACACAAATAGTTGTAAAAGAGCAAAAAGTAGATGTATTGATAATAAATAATAAGGAATATATTTCTTTAACTGATTTGGCAAGGTATGTCAATAAAGATGATCCATCATCAGTTATTAGAAACTGGATGTCGAATAAAAATTCATTTGAGTTTTATTCTTTATGGGAAGAAATAAATAATATTAATTTTAATTCCGTGGAATCACATAGAATTAAAATTGAAGAAGTTCCATATAATAGATTTACTATGACTCCAAAAAGATGGAAAGAAAAGTTTAATTCTATAGGTATTATACCTAGTAGTGGAAAATATAGTAAAGGCACATTTGCACATTCCGATATTGCCTTCGAATTTGCAAGTTGGCTTTCCCCAGAGTTTAAATTATATTTAATTACAGAATTTCAAAGATTAAAGAGAAATGAAGCATATCAAAATAAAATTGATTGGCATGTTAATCGACTTTTAACTAAAGCAAATTATATTATTCATACAGATGCTATAAAGAATATTATTGTTCCAACATTATCTGAAAAGCAAAAAAAATATATATACGCATCAGAAGCGGATATATTAAATGTTGCTTTATTTGGTATGACTGCAAAAGAATGGAGAGAAAAAAATCCTTTAATAGCAGACAAAGAAAATATTAGAGATTATACTGATTTATTACATTTAATAATATTAAATAATCTTGAAAACATAAATGCTGAATTAATAGAAAGAAAAATATCTCAAAAAGAAAGACTCATAAAATTAAATGAAATTGCAAGAAAACGAGTGGAATTACTAAAAAATAACAAATCTATAAATAATTTAGAATATATTGAAAATAAATTAAATAAAGAAATAGCTATGAAATAATTAAATATATGAAGGAGAAAAAGATGATAACTGAAGTAATTAAATTAAATAAAGAAGATATTAAAAATAAAATATATACTATAAGAGGGCAAAAAGTAATGTTAGATTTTCATTTAGCAGAAATATATGGATATACTACCAAAGCATTTAATCAACAGATTAAAAATAATATTGATAAGTTTGATGCTGATTTTAGATTTCAATTAACAATAGAGGAAACAATGCAATTATCGAGGTCAAAAATTTTGACCTCGATGCAAACTAAAGGTGTTAAAGGAGGAAGAACATATCTACCTTATGCTTTTACCGAAAGTGGAATTTATATGTTAATGACAGTTTAAAAGGCGATCTTGCAGTAAAACAAAGTAAAATGTTAATTCGATTATTTAAAGAAATGAAAGGTTTTACATTATTTGACATATATTGTTTGATAGTTGTTATTTGCTACTACTATTATTATTATTATTATGCTAAAATAAAAAAGAAAGGAGTTAAAGATGGATAAAGAAACAAAAAATCAAAAAATGATTATTATTTTATTATCTATTATTATAGTTATATTATTAGCATTATGTATATATTTTGTATTTATTAAGAAAGATAAAAATGAAACATCTATTAGTAATAGTCAAACACAAACTAATGATAATCAAAAAGATACATTATTATCAAATGCAGAAGCACTTACTATAGCAAAAAAGAAATTATCTGAAGCACAGGATTTATATAATGAGCTAAACGATTATTATAAAAAATATACAGGTAATGATAAGTATGGTGATTTATATTATTATTCCACAAAGGATGATATAACAAATAAATTTTATACTATTTTTTCTAGTAATTTATCACTAAAAGATATTTTTGCAGAAAGAAGTATTACCGATAATAATTACTATAGTACTAATGTTAAAGGTAATCCTGAAGGGTTAATTAATTATGCTGTTAAAGATAATAAGTTTTACCTAAAAAGTTCTTGTGGTATAGGTAGTAGTTCCACGCCAATTTATGGTGAATTTAAAGTGGAAAAAATTGAAAATAACTTAATTAAAATTACACATCAAGAACCATTTTTAGCATATGAAGATTATATTAGTGATGATGAAGATAATTTAGAAAATAAAACAGAATATCAAAATTATTTAAGTGGATTAAATACAATGACATTAGAATTAGTAAAAGAAAATAATAATTGGAAAATTAATAAAGCTGTCATTCTTGATGTTTGTCCTGGATCATTAGAAATTAATCAATAAATAATATTATGAACTAAAGGAATATAAGAGAGTAAATAACCAAAAAGTTTTTATGCTATTTTGGTTATTTTTAATAATTTTTATCTTGTGATACTAAAACTATAACGAAAGTACGCTTGAAAAAACTTTTATATACTAGTTTAATTATTTTATTGTATAGATTAATTATATTTATCCATAATAGAAGTGGAGGAATAAATGAAAGAAAAAGAAGATATAAATGCTCTTGATGAAATACATAAAGGAGCTTGTATGGGGATTGATGCTATTAGTTTTGTATTAGATAAGGTAGAGGATGATAGTTTAAAGAAAGAACTTGAAAAAGAAGAAAAGGAATATAATAAAATTAAAGAAAAAGTAGAAAAAGTATATCCTAAATATAATGATGGTAAACCACATGAAACTGGTGTGATGACTAAAGCAATGACATGGTCTGGGATTGAAATGAAAACAATGAATGATAAGAGTAACTCTAAAATAGCAGAATTACTTTTACAAGGTGTTAATATGGGAATTATTGAAGGAAGAAAGATTTTAAATAATAAAAAGATAAATAAAGAAGTAAATGATATCATAGAAGAATATGTAAAAATGCAAGAAGATAGTGTAGAAACTTTAAAAAAATATTTGTAATAGTTAGAGAAATCTAACTTTTTTTGATTTAAAATTTAACTGTAAATTGTATTGAAAATAAAATTATCCTTTGATATAATAAAAATATATAAGATATGTCAGTCTTATAAATGTGGAGGTGAAAATATGGAAGCAATGCAATATGAGAATAATGGCTTTGCAGTTGAAAGAAATAAACTAGATGAAATTAATAATACAATTACTGAAGAATTAACAAACATTGAGAACAACCTAGATGATATGCCTAATTATTGGCAAGATGAAAAAAGTGAACAATTTATAGCTGATGCAAAAGATTTAATTGCACAAATAAAAGTTGAACAAGAAAAAGCTATGGCAGGTGGAAAAGATATATTTGCAAAAGTACATGAAGCTTTTAATAGTGTTTATCAAGGTTAGGAGGGAGAAATATGAACTTAAAGATAAGAAAATTATATGATGCTTCAGATCCAGGTATTGGTGGAGCTTCAAAAGCAGGAGTTGCAAAAAAAGTTGATTATGTACAACTTGAGGCAGCATTAGCAAGTATTGAAACTAGTATTAATAATATAATGGAAGCTTTATCAAAAAAAATTGATGTAACTTCATATTCTGGTTCAGCACATGATAATATAGAGAGTACAATTAATACAATAAGAACTTATTTAGCAACTATGGAAGAACCTTTGAATAAAATGAGAAGTAAAGTTGCTGAAGTAAAAGATGAATATGCAGCAAGAGAAGCAAAAATTAAAGCATCACTTGATGGTATTGGCGGAAATATAGCATAAAATATATTTTACTAATAGCATGTTTATGTTAACAAAAATTGGGGGTGTTGGGAGGTCTATAATCCTAACACCTTTTTCTATTATATAATAGGAGGGTGAAAAAATGTCTAGAACGTCTATAAGTTTAAATAAAAGAGCGATTGATAATATAAATTCAGCAATAAGTAAATATGAAGGTGCTATTAGCAAAATAACTAGTGGTAATGATAATGGGAAAATAAATAATATTGTTTCCTTAATTACAAGTTGTATTTCATCTTTAAATAGTGCAAAGTCACAACTTGAAGGAATTAATTCACAAATAGAAGAAGAATTACAAAGATTAGAAGAATTAGAGAAAAAAAAGAAAAGCAAAGGTGAATCCAAATGAAAGTAGATAATAAAGGTGTAGATGATGGCCTTGTTTCTGTTGAAGCAGCACATGATTTGGTAAAAAAAGCAATAAGTAATGTCGAAAATGCATCAAGTAGTCTAGATTCCAGGTTAAGAGGAAGTATAAGTGGATTTAGTGGAGTTATTAGTTTATTAAATTCAGTATCGTCAACGACATTAGATGTTATGATAAAATGTAATGAATATATAAGTGATACTCTAAAAACTGTCTTATTTATACAAGGGTTATCGCCAGAAGTATTAGGGGATATAACCAATGCAGATATATTAGGATTAGGGAAAGGTCCTATTAATTCTGATTTTTTAAGTGATGCTGATATTGAGGCAATTAAAGATAAAAAAGGTCAGGAAGAATATAAAAAGGAACTTGTTAAAAGAGGTTATACAGAAAAAGATGCTGAAAGATTAATAAATAGAGAAATATCATCGTCAGAATTATATCAAGAAATATATCAAGAATACTGTAATGGAGATTCAACTAGATTTCAGCCTTTGATTGAATCAGCATTATTAAGCAATATGTATTTTGTTCGTGATGAATCATCAAACAGAAAAACAGAAATTGAAACATCAATTGCGGAATTAGAAACAGGAAAGTCAGCAGCAAAAAAGGAAAGCGAATTATATAAAAAAGTAGTAGATGGTGCAAAATACGATTCTAAAACCAAAAAATATACATACAAAGATGATAATGGTGTTGTTCATGAATTTGATCAAAAAAGTTTTGATGCTTTTAAGGTTATGCAAGAAAATGCCGTTACGGCAGAGGAAGCATACTCTAGTGATGCTGATAAACAAATAGAATTATATGAGCAAGAATTAAAAACAATTGATGCAGATTTAAGTGATACAAGTAAAGAGGATTTTTCATATAGAACAATTGAAGATATGGACGCAAGACTTGCAGAAATCGAGGCAAGAGAAAAAGAAATAGATAGAAAGATTTCTTATGGACATTCTGGAGCAGATGCATTAAAAAACGAAAGTGCCGAATTGGAAATTGAAAGAAAAAAATTATTAGAAATAAAGGAATCTATTGCAAGTAATATATCTTTGATTTTGGATAATGCTAAATATACTTGGCAATCAGATTTTGAAGAAAAGAGTGGACTTGATAAGGAAAAAACTAGAGAAATCACTCATTTTGATAATGGTGGAAATATTGTTGTAAATATATTTGGTATTGAAGATGGCAAATATACATTTATGGATTCAGATGAATACAGAGGAGCATTGCTTGCTCGTATGATAAATGGTGATGCTACGGTTATTCCTGATTTTCAAGGAAGTGCTTTAAATGTAGTAGGTGATAGCCAAGAATTTTATTTCTATGGTAATGAAAGACAGTTATTATTTAGTGAATATCGTGATTGGATTAATGCAAGTACAGATAAAGGAGAAGATGAGGCAGCAGTAATATATCCTCAAGAAAAAGAAATATTTAATTACATATGTAATACTCAAGGATATGCTGCAGGATACGAATATTTAAAAGGAAAAGAAAGCGAATTTGATGCAAGATTTCACGATATACAAGTAGCTGAAGATACAGCACGTGCAAAATCTAACCCATGGTTAGGGGCTGTATCTCTATTTTTAGCACCTATAGAAGCTATTGTAAATGCTGGTAAGATTAGTACGAGAAAAAGTTCTGGTCAAAATTTACATTACTATGATTCATATAGTTCAGCTAATACATGGAATGCAACAATATCTAGTGATGTGCATAAGCAAAATGATGTTCTTGGATATGTTTATGATACTTTATATAGTACAGATCGTATAATGATGGCATCTGTCGCAACATACGCAACAGGTGGAGGAATGCTTGGTTCAATAGGAGTAAATGCATTACTATATGGTGCTCCTACATTTACTAGTTCTGTATATAATGCAAAAGTTAAGAATATAGATGATGATCGAGCAATTAGGTTTGCTCTTGTTAGTGCAACGGCTCGTACATTATCAACGTCTTATATGTTATCAAAGGCGACAGGACTTGAAGATACGTTTAATGATCTTTTAACCTCTGGTCAAGCAATGAGTAAAATTAGTGGTATTGTAAGTAATTCTAAAATTTTATCTAGCAATCCAGAGTTTTCAAAAAACTTGTTGTTAACTGCGTATTGCATGGGTACACAAGGTGCAGTATCTGGACAAACAGCGGTTATAGATCAAACATTAATATCAGCTGCTGATATTTTAATAAATGGTGATATGAGCGATGCTCAAATAAAATATAATAATTATAAAATGGCACATGATGGCTGTTCTGACTTTGAAGCATATATGTATGTTGCCAGTGATAATATGGCTAATTCATTCTCTACGTTTGCCCTAGCATTTGGGCCAGGGGCTATATTAGGTGGAATAAAAGCTGATGGAATTATTTATCATCAGAAAAATTCCAATCAAAATATCAATTTTGAAGAAGCATTTGAGGGTATAGAAACTCCATCTTTAGAACCAATTGAGCCAGAACCTAGTCCAGATGGATGGATTACTGTTACACCAAAGAGTCCAAGTAGTGATACATATGGTGAAAATGGTGGTTATTATGGATATCGTAGATTTGGGGATTACGAATTAATGACAAGCAAGTCTGATAATCCTGATGGAACATCTGGAGCAGCTGAAGTTGAATATCAATATGAAATACAATTGTCTTTAGATGAGAATGGTAATGTTGTACAAACTGTTAATAAAATATATGTCGGTGGTTCAAATAATGGTTCAAGCCAAGGAAGTATTCAACAAACAAAAATAGTTGAAGTACCTAGTGTTACAGATCAAGGTAGTATTCAACAAATTAAACCAGAAATGCTTGAAGTTGCAACTAATCCTGTTACTGTAGATAGTACAGGAGTTGGTGTATCAAATATTGCTAATACTGTAGTGAATAATAATATAACTATTCCTGGGCAAAGTTTAGGAAATAATTCATTTACCGTAATAAATAATGATAGCTATGTGTTGCCTTTTGCTCCTACTATTCCAAAGGTTGCATCTAAAGGCAGTGAAACAGGTTCTACATCTAGAACAGATTGGTATAAGTCGACAGGTGCTTTCACTCCTTCACAATTGGCTATTGCAAGTAAAATTGATGATATTGAGGCAAGTATAAATAAAAATGATAGTAAAGTGACAGAAGATGATTTTGATTATTTATTTGAACAGTCAAAGCTTCCAATTAAAATGAAAGATGAATTGTTAAAAACACTTCAGAAAAATGGTTCAATAGTAAAAGATTATGCTTCTGATACATTACAAGACACGACTAGTAGTGATGAAAACCTATATCATATTGATACAATGCCATTATCAGAGATTCCTAAACGACAAGAAGCAATTGATAAGCTTGAAAAAGGTGAAAAATTAACAATTGGAGATAAAATTGCATTAGGTGGTCGTGATCATGTAGTCAAAGAAATTGATGGTTATCAATTAAAGCCTGATCATGTATATAGAGTAACAGATATTAAAGCATGGGCTGAGTATGTTAAAAATGGTAAAATTGTCAGTAATAAACCAGAATTTAAGATTGGAGAGAATAATGGAGGAGTTGATTGGTATTTAGGTGGTGCTGCTAGTCCAACAGGAAAATATTCATCTGGTGCTGATACTATTGTTATAGAGGCTCCTGCTGATAAAACATATTTTACCCCTTCTATTGATAATGGGTTGGGTATGGCTGATGATTATCATGTACGTCATATGAAATCATCCACTCAAGCGAATCCTGTTCCTTTGTCTATGGTAAAAGTAATAAAAGGACAAGATGTTATTGATAATTGGGAAAGTGTTGAAAGTTTTAAGAAAAATTTGGGTGATGCAATTAGTAGTGTCATAACAAATCAAAATAATACATTTACAGTAAAAACAAAATATGGTGAAGAATTTACTATTACAAAAGATGGTTTGAATTCACAAAATTTTGAGTATGAAATAAAACAATTGAATGAACATCATGAGGCATTACTTGTTAATGATTGGCTTTTAAATCATATTGACAATATAGATTCATTAATAATAAATGATAGTGAAAGACAGAAAAATATAGATAATTATATTGCAAAAATAGCGAAATATCTTGGTACAGATAGTGAAACATTTAAACAAGTATATGCTTCGACATTTAAAAGAATTATCGATGAATCTGATATCGGTATAAGAGTGTCAAATGATTCCTTACTTAAAATATTAACTAGTGGGGAAATAAAAAACAGTCATACTACAGAAAGTGAGAGGTTAGATACTTCAGAAGAAAGAAAACAACATGAAGAATACCTTTTTGGAATACCCAAAGAAATTGAAGGACAAGATTCTCCTATTTATGGTATGGTTTTTCCTAAATATGATGAAAATGATTCAAAATCGGTACAGTTTTATAATTACGGACCTGGTTATTGGTATGGAAAGGGTAATGGTGAATTAGATTATTCAACTGAAGCAGTTATTATTTTAAAAAAAGATGCTATTTTAGATTACACAACATTTACAAATGCTGATTCACTTGAGCATGGAAGAGATCCTGAATTGTTAAGTAGGTATGGTGGAATACAAGCACCAACAAATGCGAAGAATCCAATTCAGACAAATAGCTGGTTTGGAATGGAAGGTATTAAAAGTATAGAAGATTTGCGAAATGCAACATTATATAACTTTTCACCTCTAGAAAACCATGATACAGATGGATATATTGAAACTCAAATATATGGTAGATATAACCATTCAATTGATAATATTGATCATGTGATATTTTTAAAAGCACCTAGTATGGAAGTTGTTAGTAAATTAAATGAGTTAGGTATTAAATATATAATTGCTCATCATGAAGAAAATATACATAACAAATATACAGTTATAAATTCTAATGGTGAAGAAATAACAGTTGATGCTATTGGTGTAACTCGTGATGCAAATGGAGTTTATCATGATGGTGTCATGTCCACGTTCAATGGAGTATTTACTGAAAGAGACAATGTTCAATTAGAATTTGGTGGTGAAAAAAGACATATAACAATTGGCGATATTAGTGAAGCTCTCAATATCATGACAGACTTAATAACATTGAAAAAACCTACTAATTTATCAGAGACAATGCGTATAATACAAGAAACTGTTGATATGTATTTTGGTGATTATTCTTCATTAGAAACAAGATTTGGTATTTTTTCAAATAATTTATATGGTTATAAACCACGAGATAAAGTATCTGATTTTGCTCATCAAAATGCAGCTACTGGTATAGAAAGAAGTATGTTAGCTCAAAATTTATTAAAGCAATTGGGATATGATTCAACTTTTAAAATGTCAGAAATTGATCAAAATGGTATTATTGCAAATCAAGCGTTTAATGTAATACATGATAACGGAAAATATTATATCTTTGATAGTGCGCAACCTACTCTTCGAAATGGTAAAATAGATCCTATTGTTTGTGAAATATCTGCTGACGTGGCATTAAAAATGTTAGATCCATTGTCAAGTGATGGAGTTTCACTTTCAATAAGTAGAAATTATAATGCATTAATACCTCGTTATTCTAATGTTATCTATGATGCTGGATGGCCAAGTGTTGAATATGGATATTCTGGAGGTGATTTTGTTACAGGATTTAATTTGAGAGCATATAGAATGAGGGAAATGACTGATCTTCTAAGTATGCTTGGTAGTGCTGAAATAGATTTAAAAGAAAGAGTTAGTCATCAAATTAAAAATATAATTATAAATGACCCATTAATGTTACCTTCTTATATGTATAAACTTGATGATTTAATGCCAAGTGATAAATTAGATTTATTACAAATGGCATCAACAACAGATAAATATCAAACATTATTACACTCTTTTGATATATCTCAAGAATCTGATTTATATGTTAATCATAAAGAAGAATTAATGAAAATATATCAAAATATTTATAATCAAATTATTGAAGGCAAAATTGATTATCATCAATTTATAGATAGTACAGTTCCTGTATTTAAAGAATTAGATCCATTATATCCTATTAAAAACGATATTAATGATGCAATTGATGGTGTACGTGAAGGTATGTATAGTTTTCGTAAAGGTCAGTCATTTATATATTTATTAGATTATTCAAAGGAAATATTAGACTATTCTATTGAGAATAATATAACAATTAATGATAATATTATCATTTACTTATTAAAAGATGAGGTAGAAAATCCAGAGTCTTTAATAAAATTATTATCATCAGGAAATTATGATCGAAGTGCTTTTGATATATTGGGAATGAGAATAATGGGTGATAAAAATTTAATAGCATTAGTAGCTAGTAATCATCCTGAATATTTAAATGGCTATGAATTTAATTTTTATTTAGATTTTAAAGAAAAAAATGATAATCTTGAAGATATAAAATTTATATTAGATAAAACTAAAAATATTGATGGTATAACTTATACTATTAATGCTAATACTAATAATCAACACACGTCTGAGTTAAATGAATTTTTGAAGGAATTACATTCAATAGTTGGTGATAAATTATTAATAAGACCATGGGGTAATACTAATTCAGCAACTCATACTTATACATATGATGATTTTATTTACAGAGATAGTATTATTGAGACATATGTTAGTGCATTAAGAGATAAAGTTGATGTAAATGGAAATATAAAATCATTATCACCATTTGAAAAATTTTTTGCAGCTTTTATTATAACTGAAAAATTTGCAAAGTATAATCTTGAGGGATTTCGATATGATTCTGATTTAACAAGATCTGTTTATGAATTTATTAATAAACATGATAATAGACCAATTTGTTGTGCAGGATATGTAAGCTTTTTGCATGAACTATTAGAAAGATTAGTTTATAGCGATGGTAAATTAAATCTTGCACATTGGTCTGTAAATTCCAAAAGCGAAACAAATGCTACTGTTGATTATGATAATCATGATCGTTCATTAGCGTATTTAGAAGATTTAAAATATAAGTTAAATGCCATTTTTATGTCCGATCCAACATGGGATTCTAATAAATTTTTTGCTACAAGAAGTCCTGATTTTAGAAGGACAGTAGTTCGTCATTTATTAAAAACTCGTGATGAATTAAGCACCGAAAAATCTGATTTCAGTGATCCTTTACGTAATATGCATATAGAAAGTGATGATGATATCAATCGAATAAGAATTGATTTAGGATTAGATGATTCTATTTCGAATGAGGAAATTATATCATTATTTAATCAAAAAATAACTGATGAACAATTAATATATGCTTTATGTGCAATCAATCGTTTTGTTGAAAAAGGTGCTCCTATGGCAAAATCTAATTCAATTGGTCAAGATGGATATACTGTAGATGAATTTAATAGAGCTGTTTTATCACTTGGCTTAGAAGAGAAGTTTATATTTGATGAATCTTTAATTCATAAATCATTAGATGGAATAATAAAATATTTAGATGATGAATATCATTTGGATAAATATGAAGCTGTTTGTTTAATAAATGAATACTTTACTAAACATAATACTTCAGATAGTAGATTAGTTTTATCTTTATCATCTGATAATCAAGTTGAATTAGATCATATGTATAGTACAT
The DNA here is from genome assembly GCA_902783985.1 of uncultured Erysipelotrichaceae bacterium. Classification (GTDB taxonomy): domain Bacteria; phylum Bacillota_I; class Bacilli_A; order RF39; family UBA660; genus RUG12783. The sequence continues at coordinate 22,553 of CACZTI010000023.1, forward strand.
TTTATGCGAAAGATTTAGATGTTCTTTTTAATCTTCCTGAAGATTTAGTTGATGAAGTTGTGAAAAAATTGAATTTAGGCTTATCAACGGAATCAATTATAACTCTTGGAAAATATGATTTAAGTAAATCTCTTGATGGAATATCTATCCCATCTAGTACTGAATTAGATGAAATTGTTAAAATTAAACAAGCTCAAGCTCATGATGTTTTGATAGAGACAATGAAAACGGACTTTATTAATAAACAAAAAATGGAAAGACGTCAAAAAGCAGAAGAAGCAAGAATTAGGTTAGATGAAATTGCTAGAGAAAAAGGAATGACTTTAAAAGAGCTTGGCAAACAAACGGGAGATGTTGACCCTGAAATAAAGAGAATAGCTGATAGTTTAGCAGAAGAAGTAGCAGAAAAAGCTAAAAGTAATCAAAAAAGGTTTGAGAAACTTGTTAAAATATATGATAATGGTGAATTAAGTGGAAGAACATTTGAAAGTATTCAAGAGGGAATAAAAGATGGTACTATAACTGAATATCAAGTATTAGTTGGTCTTGATAGACAATTGAAAGAAGTTTCTAGTATTTCAAGAAAAATAATCGACTATGCTGAGAAACATGTGGATAACTCATTATCTGATGGTGCTAGTAGAGTACATGATAGTTTAAGATATACATTACTTATTGATGATGATCATTATGTTCAAAAGATTCATGAAGTAGTTGATGATTTACGAGATAAGGGATATATTGTTAATGTTTCAAATCATTGGGGAAATCCTGCATATCAAGGCGTTAATGCTACAATAACTGATAGAGAAACATCATTTACTTTTGAACTTCAATTTCACACTGCTGAATCATTTGATGCTAAAGAAAGTGTTACACATACATATTATGAAATATTTAGAAATAAATATACAACTGCTGAAGAAAAAGATTTGGCAAATACCATTCAAATGTCAGCTCAAGAAGATGTTAGTGTACCTAAAGGTATAATTGGGGAAAAATTTGATTAAATGGAGGTAAAAATGGAATACAAATATTATAAAATAGAAAATGGATATTATTTTAGATATAATCCAGAAATTAATCATTTTGAGATACTAAAAAATGATTGTTGGGAAAATGATGAATCATTAATGTCTTTATTTCTTGATCCATTAGGAGGATATAGAGAAATAGAAGATAAAAGTATGATTATTTCATTGATGAATCGACCTCATGTTGATGAAAAAATTAAATAATATTAATAACTAGATATTTTAGGTTGTTAATAAATGGATATGTTATGTTTACATATCCATTTTTTTTCTTGTTATATTAACAAAAAAATAATGACTTTTATTGTTTTTTTTGATAAACTATATCTATGTGGGTGATCTTATGAAAAAAATATTTTATTTATTAACATTTATTTTTACATTTAGTTTTATTAATGTATATGCTAAAGGTGATATCTACAAAATAGATATGAATATTTATTTAGAAGAAAATGGAGATATGAAAGTATCAGAGGTTTGGGATGTTAAAGCAGATGATGGTAGTGAATGGTTTAAACAAATATTGAATTTAAATAATCAAGAAATAAAAGATTATAAGGTGTTTATGGATGGAATGCCATTAACATATAAAGAGTGGGATATAAATGAAAGTTTAAGTGAAAAGAAGGGATACTACGGAAGAAGAATAGTTGATAATGGATATGAACTTAACTTTGGCAAATATGACTATAATAGACATAGTTTTAATATTAGTTATACTCTTACAAATGCTATTTTTAACACAGGAGATGCTCAGGTATTAATTGGACAAATAATTAATAAAATGCCAGGTCATAATTTTAAAGATTTTAGTGTGGTTATATCAAGTTTTTATAGTTTTCCAGATAATCTTGATGTTTGGGGAACAGGTTATAAAGGATTATCTTATGTAGATAATGGGAAAATATATTTATCAAATGTAGAAAATCCAGAAATGGGAGAAGATAGTTATGTCAGTGTTCTTGTTAAATTTCCTTTAAATACTTTTAAAACAGATTATGTTGATACTAGATACGAGAATTTTGAAAATGTAAAAAGTGCTTTTATGGAAGGAACATTTGTCTATAAAGAAAGTTTATTAAAAAGAATATTATCAGTTGTTCTTCCAATTGCAGGTTTTTTAGGTATATCAGGTTTAGTTTTTTATTTTGCAAGATTAAATGGATATGGATATAAAGATAATAAAAAAATAAATAAAAAGGATACTCCTGCTTTTCGGGATATTCCATGTAATAAAGATATTTTTTATGCTAATTCTTTAATTAAATTAAATAATTTTAATTATAAAGAAACAAATATATTTGGAGCAGTTATTCTAAAATGGGTTAAAGAAGATAGAGTTAAATTTATTAAGGAAGAGAAGAATGGTTTGTTTAAAAATAAAGAAAGTTATTCGATTGATTTAAGTAGTAAAAAAACATTTAATAATAAGGCTGAACAAAAGATATTCGATATGATGTATGAAGCAAGTGGTGATGGTATCTTAGAATCTAACGAACTTAAGAAATGGGCAAGAATGAATGCTGAAGAATTTATGAATACTTTTAAAAAAGTTGAAGAAATGGGTATTGATAAATTAAAAGAAGAAAAACATATTTATAAAAGAAATAATAAGAACGAATGTAAATCAAAAAATGTAATGGATGATAAGATGTATGAAGATTCCAAAAGATTATTGGGATTAAAAATATTTTTGGATGAGTTTTCTAATATTAAAGAAAGAGAAACAATAGAAGTAAAACTATGGGATGAATATTTGATGTTTGCATATCTTTTTGGTATTGCAGATAAAGTATTTGATCAGTTAAAGAAATTATATCCAGAGATTATTGAACAAAATATTGATACATATAATAGTGTTTTAATGGCACAAACATTTTCAAGAGATACAATTAATTCAGCTGTAGCTGCTGCTAGAAACTATTCTGCTGGTGGAGGAGGATTCTCAACCGGTGGTGGTGGAGGCGGAGGCTTCGGTGGTGGAGTCTCTGGTGGACGATAAAATTTTTTAGGGGGATTTATGGAAAATAAGATTTATAAATATTTATGGAAGATGTCTTTATATATTAATCAAAATAAATTAAATTTGAGTGATAAAAAAGATGGTCTTTCTGTAATGGATCAATGGATAATTGAAAAATGTAGATTAATAATAAAAAAATATCTTGATAACATTAAAGATAATAAATTAGATGAAGCTAAAGAATTACTTGACAATTTCTTTATAAATGATTTTTACAAACTTTATAGATTAGTTTTCGAAAATAAAATAAAAAGTAGTAAAGATTTTGAAACTAGTGAAAATGTATTATTAAATGTTTATCTTGAAATATTAAAAATGTATTTTATATATTATCCAAATATTATTAAGTTTATATATTCTAATTTATATCACAATTCAAGAAATTCACTTTACAATGATAATTTAAATGGATATTATTTTAATGAAACTGTATTGTCTTTTGGAGAAGATATCAAAAATATTTTTATAGATATAACTAAGTTTAGAATGGAAACTAATATATCTAAAAAAGGAGTAATTGATAGTGTAACATTAGGTATAAAAAAAGATGATGCCATGTTATTTTCTAATTCACTTAATGATATATTAAAACTTATTAATGCTAAAAATGTAAATATTGATTTTGGTAATGAAACATATGTTGAATCGATATCTAATGATAAAATTAATGTAAAGAAAAGATAGGGAAAATGAATCTATTTTCTCTTTTTTTTATAAATATTAACAAATTAATTGTTAGAATTGTTTATAAATGTTATAATATTTAGTAGATTGGATGTGGGATTATGGAAAAAGAAATATTAAAATTACTAGAAAGTGGTAAAGCTTTAAGTTTTATAGAAATTAGTGATGCGTTGGGTTATTCTAAAAGCATGGATGAAAGACTTGCTTATACTTTAACTAATATGGTTAATAATTATGATTTAACTTTAACAAATAAAAATAGATATATGTTATTTAGTATGAATGAAAAAAATAGTAATTATGTTAAAGGTAAATTTATGGAAACAAAGGGTGAATTTGCTTTTGTTAGATCTGATGCTATGAAAGAGGATATCTTTATTCATGGTAGTAAAACAGGTGGTGCAATTAATGGAGATACTGTTTTAGTATTTATTACTAAAGGTAGTAAAAGAGATAAAAGAGCAGAAGGTACTGTAGTCAAAATAATAAGTCGTGACCTTAATAATAAAGTTGGTGAAGTTTATCATTTTGAAAAGAAAACAATGGTTAGTTTAGATGATAAGAAGATTAAGAAATTAATATATTTACAAGATAATCCTGAAACTAGAAGATTGGTTGACGGTGATAAAATTGTTGTTACTTTACAAGATAATAAAGATGATTATATTAAGGCTAGTCTTGTTAAAAGAATCGGTCACGTGAATGACCCTGATATCGATATTTTATCTATTATTGCTGAACATGATATTAATACAGAGTTTCCAATTGATGTAGAAAAACAACTTCCAACTATTCCTACAGAAGTTAGAAAAAGTGATTTAGTAGGTAGACGTGATTTAAGAGATGAAATGATATTTACTATAGATGGTGATGATACTAAAGATATAGATGATGCCATAAGTATTAAGAGACTTCCTAATGGTAATTATGAATTAGGTGTTCATATAGCAGATGTATCATATTATATTGAAGAGAATAGTCCTCTTGATTTGGAAGCTAGAAAAAGAGGTACTAGTACTTATTTAGTGGATAGAGTTATACCAATGTATCCTCATCAATTATCAAATGGTATTTGTTCATTAAATCCTGATGTTGATCGTCTTACAATTTCTTGTGTTATGGAAATAGATAGTGAAGGAAAAATGATTAATTATGATATATTCCCTAGTGTTATTCATTCAAGAAAACAAATGACTTATAATAAAGTTAATCAGATTTTAGAACAAAATGCTATTCCAGATGATTACGAAGAATTTGCAGACACTTTAAAAGAAATGAATGAACTAGCTCATATCATTCGTAAAGAAAGAAATAAAAGAGGTTCTATTGAGTTTGATGTTGAAGAAGCAAAAATCATTGCTGATGAACATGGAATTCCTGTTGATGTAGTTTTAAGAAGCCGTGGTGAAGGAGAAAGACTTATTGAAGACTTTATGGTAAGAGCTAACGAGACAGTTGCAAGTCACTTCTTTTACATGGATTTACCAAGTTTATATCGTGTTCATGGTATGCCTGATGAAGAAAGACTAGAAAAGTTTTTAAAAATTTTATCTGGTCTTGGAATTAGTTTAAAAACAGATGTTCGTAAAATGAATTCAAAAGTAATTCAAAGAATTGTTGAAGAGTTAAGAGGTTATCCAGAATATCGTATTTTATGTGAAAAATTATTAAGTTGTATGGATAAAGCTATTTATAGTCCTGAAAATATTGGTCATTTTGCTTTAGCTCTTAAAATATATACTCATTTTACTTCACCAATTAGACGTTATCCTGATACTACAGTTCATAGATTACTTCATAATTATTTCTTCTCAAAAGATGGTATTACAGATGAGAAAATAGAGCATTTCAAAGAAATATTAAGTGAAATTGCAATGCATTCTAGTGAAACTGAAAGAAATAGTGAAGAATGTGAAAGAGATGTTGAAGAAATGAAAATGGCTGAATACATGGAAAGTCATATTGATGAAGAATATGAAGGCTTAATCTCTGGAATAACAAGTTATGGAATGTTTGTTGAACTTGATAATATGATAGAAGGACTTATTCGTGATGATTCATTTGAAGCAATATATGAATATGACGAAAATATCGAAGTTGCTAAAGTAAATGGTCCTAGAATTAATAAAGTATTTAAATTAGGTGAAAGAATAAGGGTAAAAGTTGCAAGAGCTTCAAAAGAAGCTAGTGAAATAGACTTTACATATGTTGGTGATGTTGATGAAAAGATTAAAAAGAAAAGTTAGAAATATATTAGTTATTCTTCTTTGTTGTATAGTTACTTTTATAATTGGTTTTTATGTTCAAAGAAAACAAAATTTCCATAATGAATATGTTGATGTAAAATTTGATGTAATTAATACCGAAGTTAAAAATGAGGCAAGTATTGTAATGGTAGGGGATGCTCTAATGCACATGGGACTTGTTAATGCTTATAAAACTGGTAAAACATATGATTATGCAGGCGTATTTAAATATGTTGGTCCTATTATTAAAGATTATGATTTAAAGTATTATAATCAAGAGACAATCTTAGGAGGTAGTTCATTACCTTTAAAAGGATATCCACAATTTAATTCACCACAAGAAGTAGGAGATTCCTTTATTAAGCAAGGATTTAATTTAGTAAGTCTTGCAACTAATCACACTTTAGATAATTATTATATTCAAGGTGGTAAAAATATTAAAAATTCTTTAGAATATTGGAAAAAACAAGAAGATAAAGTACTAGCTGCTGGAAGTTATTCTAGTGAAGAAGAACGAGAGAAAGAAGTAATAAAAGAAGTTAATGGTATTACTTATACCATGCTTTCTTATACAGAACATACTAATGGTATACCAGTACCATCTGGTAAAAGTTATTTAGTTAATGTTTATAACAAAGATAAAGTAAAAAAAGATATTGAAAAATATCGTGATAAAGTTGATGTTTTGATGGTAGCAATGCATTGGGGAGAAGAGTATACAAATAATCCAACATCTGGTCAAAAAGAAAAAGCAAAATATCTTGCAAGTCTTGGTGTTGATTTAATTATTGGATGTCATCCTCATGTTATGCAACCAATGACTTATATTGATCATACTTTAGTTGTTTATTCACTTGGTAATTTTGTATCTTGCCAAAGTGGTTATAATAAACAAACTGGTTTAATGGCTTCAGCTAACATCGTAAAAAGAACTTATCATGGTAAAACAACTATATCATTAGAAAATCCTACAGCAGAATTTATTTATACAGACAAAAATCATAAATATGTTGTAACACCTTATAGTAAATTAAATAATAGTATTTTATCTGGTTATAAAACTTATTATGATAAATTTAAAAAGATAATGACTAGTATGTCCGATAAGGTAATTGTTAAGGAGTTATAATGGAAATACTTAATAGAGAAGCAAGACATAATTATTTTGTAGAAGAAGAAATAGAATGTGGAATAGTACTTGTAGGAACTGAAATTAAAGCTATCAAAGATGGTAAAGCTAATTTGAAAGATAGTTATGGAATTATTAGAAATAATGAGGTATATCTTTTAAATATGAATATTAGTGAATACAAAGAAGGTAATATCTTTAATCATGATCCTAAAAGAACAAGAAAACTTTTACTACATAAGTCAGAAATTAGAAAACTTCTTAAAAGCATATCACAAGATGGATATACTTTAGTACCTTTAAAATTATATTTCGTTAAAAATAAAGCCAAAATATTACTTGGTTTATGTAAAGGTAAAAAGAATTTCGATAAAAGAGAAACCATTAAAGAAAGAGATCTTGAAAGAGAATCAAGAAAAAATATGAAATATAATTATAAATAGATATCAACAATTTTGTTGATATTTTTTAGAAATTAAAAAGTGGTTACAAAAAGGTGTAAAATTATTAAAAAAGTGGGTGCAAAAAGGTGTAAAAATATATAAAAAGTGGTTGCAAAAAGGTGTTTTTTGCTGTATAATTATTTTTGTGAGGATATGATGAAAAGAAAAATATATAATGATTTATTAGAGTGGAAAAAGCAAGATGTATTTAAACCTCTTATTGTATTAGGGGTAAGACAATGTGGTAAAACATTTATAATTGACGAATTTTGTAAAAATGAATTTAAACATTATAAAAGAATAAATTTATTTGATGATACTAATGTTATTGATTTATATAAGTCAAAGAAAAATTCAGATCAAAAGTATAATGATTTAAAATTAATTTTAGATTTTGATTTTGATAGACCTGATTCTATCTTATTTATAGATGAAATACAGGAATGTGAGGAATTAATTTCTGAATTAAAATATTTTAATGAAAATCATAGTAATGTTAGAATTATTTGTGCTGGTTCATTATTAGGTGTTAAACTTGCTAGATTAAAAAAACCATTTCCAGTTGGAAAGGTTAGTAGATTATATTTATATCCGATGGATTTTGAAGAATTTTTATTAGCCTTTAATCAAGAAAAATTAATAGAACATATAAGAAATTGTTTTAATAATAATGAATCTATGGGAGTTGTTCATGTTAAAGCAATGGATTATTATAGAAAATATTTATTATCAGGAGGTATGCCTGATAGTGTAAAAAAGATGATTGAATGTGATAGTGATTATTATAATTTTGATTTAACTAGTTTAAATGACATTATAGAAGATTATAAAAATGATATGAATAATCATGTAGAAGGAGCTGTTGAAACTTTAAAAATAAGAAAAATATATGATTCTCTGCCATCACAACTTAGTAATGCATCAAAAAAATTTCAATATTCTGTAATTTCTTCAGATGCAAAATCTCGAGAGTATTATCTTCCACTTAATTGGCTTGAGGAAAGTAATATGGTTCAAATATGTAAATGTGTAAAAAATCCTCAAAAGCCACTTTTAGGTTTTGTCGATAATGATACATTTAAAGTTTATTTTTCAGATATTGGTATATTTAATAGAATAGTTGGTAATGATATAAAAACAGTTATGATTGATGATATGGGAATATATAAAGGAATTATTACTGAAAATTATGTTGCAAATGCATTAAAAACTAGTGGTATTAATCTATTATATTGGAAAGGTAGTAGAGAATCAGAAGTTGACTTCTTAATTAGTACAAATAGTGATGGAATAATTCCTATTGAGGTAAAGGCAGATAATCATACTCAATCAAAAAGTTTAAAAGTTTATAATGATTTATATCATCCAAAATATATGATTAGAATAAGTTCAAAAGATTTTGGATATAATAAAGATACTAAAATTAAATCAGTTCCTTTATATGCTGTATTTTTGATTAAAGAATTGATAAATAGATAAGAGAACAACAGTTCTTTTTTTCTTTATATTTAATATAATTTAATGATGATAAAAGATATTATTAATTATATAAAAGATGATAAATTTAAAATAATATTTACTAATAATAGTTTAGATATTATTAATTATGATAAATTATTGGAAGTTAAAGATAGTGTTGTAACTATTGAAAAAGAAAATAATGTTATTTTAATTAAAGGAGAAAATTTAAGAATAGATAAATTACAAGATGATGAATTATTAATTATAGGATATATAAAAAATATTAATTTATCGAGGTGATAATCTTGTTTAAAAGTTATTATGTATTAAGATTAAATAATAAAAAAGATTTATCTAAATTATTTTTTAAAGATATATCTTTTTTTAAAATAAAATATAAAAAAGAATATGTTTTATTATATGTCAATAAAGATAACTTTAATAAAATTGAGAAATATTTTAAAATATATAATATTGATGTTTATAAAATTGGAGGATTACTTAAATATAAATTATTATTAAAAAAATATAATATTTTTATGATTACAGTATTATTATCTTTAGTAATGATTTATATGTTTTCCAAGATAACATTTGACATTAAAATAATGTCAAATAATAAAGAAATAGTTAATATAATTATGAAAGAATTAAATGATTTTGGGATTAAGAAATATCATTTTGTTAAGAGTTTTAAAGAAAAAGAGATGATTAAGAAAAAAATACTTAATGATTATAAAGATAAGATAGAATGGTTAGAAATAGATTTAGTTGGTTCTCTTTATAAGGTTAATGTATTAGAAAGAGTAAAGGATAAGAATGTTAAAAACGATATTAAACAAAATGTTGTTTCTAGTAAAAATGCTATTATAAGAGAAATTAGAGCAACAAGTGGTGAAGTTGTTAAGAAAGTATATGATTATGTTAATAAAGGGGAAGTAATTATATCTGGTAAAATTAAAAAAGGGGAAAATATTAAAGGTGTTGTAAATGCTGATGGAAAGGTTTTTGGAGAGACATGGTATAATGTTAGAGTTGAACTTCCATTATCTTATGATGATAAAAAAATAACTAATAATTGTTATAATAGTTTAACTTTAAGTATTTTTGATAAAAGATTATTAATTTTAAAAAAGATAAAATTTGATTATTATGATATTAGTGATACTAATATTATAACTAATAATATTATTCCTTTATCTTTAAATAAAAGTCGGATATGTGAAGTTAAAAATAATAAAAGTTTTTATACATATGATACTGCTTTAAATGAAGCTATGAGATTATCAAAAGAATATTTATTAAAGAATTTAGATAAAAATAGTGAGATATTATTACAAAAAAAATTGAAATTATATGAAGAAAATAATATAATAGTAGTTGAAGTGTTTATGAAAGTTTACGAAGATATAACAAGTTATGAAGAAATAAAAGAAGGTGATAGTGATGCAGACAATAATTTCCGCGATTAAAGAAGTATTATCTGGTACATGGCCAATGATTTTATTAACAATTTCAATATGTTGTATAATGAGAATTGCGTATTTAATAAAAAATAAAGAAAAGTTTTCAATTAGTAATGAAATTATGACTTTGGCTTTTATTGTTTATATATTATGTATGTTCCAAATTGTTACTAATAACGATGTGTCTGGTGTACATGGAGTTAATATAACGCTTTTTAAAGAGTTAACGAGATATCATATTGGTTCAAGACTTTTTTATCGAAATATTATTGGTAATATTATTTTATTTATTCCCTTTGGATTTTTTGTATCATACTATTTAAAATTAGATAAGAAAAGTTTTATTTTCTTTACGACTTTAGTTGTTTCAATTATTATTGAATTAATTCAACTTAAAATAGGTAGGGCTTTTGATGTTGATGATATTATTTTAAATATTGTTGGTGGTATTTTAGGATACTATTTATATCGAATTGTTGATAAGATATTTAGAAAGTCATCGGAAAATTTTAAAGGAGCAATAGTTATTGTAGCTTTATTAACAGCACTTGTATTTATTGCACTTATATTTGTGTAGGAGGAAGAATGGACGTAAATATTTTTAATGAAACTGATGAAAAATTAGATGAAGAAATAAAGTTGATGTTAGATGTTTTAAATCATGGTAAAGAAAAATTAAATGTTTTAGATGCAATATTTAATGTAATTATTGTAAATAATGATTATATTCATAATTTAAATAGAGAGTATCGTGGTGTAGATAGAGAAACTGATGTTATTTCTTTTGCACTAGAAGATGATGATACATTTAATCCAGAAGAAAGAATTTTAGGTGATATTTATATATCAATTGATAAAGCTAAAGAACAAAGTGAAAGTTATGGACATTCCTTAAAGAGAGAATTATGTTTTTTAGCAGTACATGGATTTTTACATCTATTGGGATATGATCATATGAAAGAGGAAGATGAAAAAGTAATGTTTTCTTTACAAGAAGAAATATTAAATGAAATGGGTGTTACTAGATAACATCTTTTTTTGTATTTACATTAGTAAAAAAATATGATAATATTATTTTGTAAAATAGTAGAAGGAGATTTAAATTATGGAAGAAAAGAAAAATAAATTTTTAATAAAAAGTTATAAACAAATGTTTCTAGTAATAGGAATATTTACATTGGTGTTATTGGTTGGTGGAACAACATATGCCTTTTTTAACTATACAAGAACAGGTTCTGCCAATACTTTGAGAACTGGAAGAATATATTTTAGTACCGAGCAAACAAATCAAAATACAATAACTTTAAATAATGTTTTTCCAATGACTAAAGAGCAAGCACTTGCTGATTCATCAACTAATGGTACTTTAGTAGTAACCTTTAATGGAGATACTGAATATACTGAAGGAATGGAATATTTATTATCTATTGATTCCGTAACAGGAACAACCAATGTTCCAGTAAGTTTAATTATGGATGTAAATATTACTGAAAATAATGTAGCAGTAGCAGAAAATTCAAACTATTATACAGCAAGAGATGCAAAAACAGCATCAATGTATAAAGCAGAAGGAACTGATACAGTAATTAATAGTACAACTCATAAAGTAATAACTGATATTGAAACAGGAAAATATCTTCTTGCTGGATATATCAAATCTGGAGAATATGGAATAAATGGTTCAATAACTATCAAGGCCTTTATCGATGCAGATAATATTTTA
>CACZTI010000024.1 GCA_902783985.1 uncultured Erysipelotrichaceae bacterium
AGTTGAGGCGCCATTTTTTTTGGCCAGTTGGTGAAGTGGCTTAACACACTGCCCTTTCACGGCAGCATTCATGGGTCCGAATCCCGTACTGGTCACCATTTTGATTTTAAACCTTGTTTATCAAGGTTTTTATTTTACATAAACATATAATATATAAGGAAGTGATTAGTTTGAGAATAGGACTTTTTGATTCTGGTTTAGGTGGTGTAAATGTATTATCATCACTAATAAAAAAATTTCCCAATAACGAATATATTTACTTTGGTGATACCAAAAACATTCCCTATGGTAATAAAAGTAAAGAAGAATTATTAAAACTAGCCAATGATGCAATTACTTTTTTAATTAGCAAAAATGTTGATATTATAATCATTGCCTGTGGAACCATTAGTTCCAATTGTTACCAAGAATTAAAAAATAAATATAAAATACCAATATATGATATTATTTCACCAACTATTAATTATTTAAAAGATTCAAATTTTCAAAATATTGGTATTATAGGAACAATTAAAACAATAGATAGTGGAATATTTAATATTAAAAACAAAAATATCATATCCAAAAAAACACCAAATTTTGTACCAATTATAGAAAATAATGAAATAATGAATAAAAAAAATGAAATAATACAAGAACTAAAAGATTTAAAGAATATTGATATTCTAGTATTAGGTTGTACCCATTATCCATTATTAAAAGAAATAATCGAAAATGATTTAAAAATTAAAACACTTGATATGGGTGAATGTCTTGCTAATACCATTAAATTACCAAATGATAAAAATAAATCATATGAATTATATTTTTCAAAAATTGATGAAGAATTATTAAATAATATTAACAATATTCTTCATGCAGAATTTAAAATTTATTTAAAATAAAAAATTGCTTTACGCAATTTTTTTATTCTTCAATTTCGATAGCTGATGTAGGACATCCTTCAGTAGCTTCTTTGATTGTGTCTTTATCTACATTTTCAAAATTATCAGTGATTACAGTTGATAAACCATCATCATTTAAAGCAAATACTTCACTGCAAATTGCTTCACACGCTCCACATCCTATACAATTATCTTGATTAACTTTAACTTTCATTATTACCTCCACTTTTTCATTATAAAAAATTTTTGTTATTTTAGCAACATGTTACATAAAATTTTTTTATTTTTTTATAAAATTAAAAATCACAAAATTGTGATTTTTTTACATTCATGGTGTCCAGCTAGGGATTCGAACCCTAGACCCACTGATTAAGAGTCAGTTGCTCTACCAACTGAGCTAGCCAGACAAATAAACTAAACAACATTATTTTATAAAAAATATTGTTTAGTGTCAATAATTTTTTTATTTTATACTAGTTATTTCTATTTGATAAACACCATTTGGACTTTCAACGTCAACAATATCTCCTACTTTTCTATTTAGTAGTGCCTTAGCAATAGGACTTTCATTAGAAATTTTACATGCAAAAGGATCAGCTTCTTGACTTCCAACAATTTGATATTCTTCAACATCATCTGAATCATCCATATATTTAATCTCAACAGTATTTCCTATATTGACAATACCTTTATCTTGTTTTAGACTATCAATAATTTCAACATTTTCTAATAATTTTTCTAACTGTTTAATTCTTCCTTCAATTTCAGCTTGTTCATTTCTTGCAGCATCATAATCTGCATTTTCTGATAAATCTCCAAGACTTCTAGCATCTTTAATCGCTTTAATATTTTCAGGACGTTTTACATTAATCAAATGATCAAGCTCATCTTTTAATTCTTGATATCCTTGACTAGTCAAAAGTGTTTTATTTTTTTCCATAGTTATCCCTCACTTAAATATACTTATACATTATAGTATAACTAACCTTAAAAGTCAATTGTTTTTTACATAAATCATTTTGTACACAAACGAATTATTTGTTTGTTATCAATTCATATTCTCTAATCAAATATTCATCTGTCATTAAAGCAATATAATCAATTACAATTCTTGCTTTTTCATTATTATTTATGTATTCATTATCCATTTTATTTAAATAATTTAAATATATTCTACTTTCATGATTATTATTTTTTAAATCTTTTAAATAATAATCATATACCGTATTAAATACATCATGATAATATGCTAATCTCTCCTTGGTATTAGCCTTATTATAAATATGTTCATAATTAAATTTAACTAAATGTAATAAAGCATTATATATATTTTCACTTAATTTAATATAATTATGATCTTTACTATTTTCTATTACATCACAAACTAAAGTATTCACAATATCACGATTATTATCACCTAAAATTTCTTTAATATCTTTAGGTATCTCTTCTCTTTTTATAAAATTAAGTCTTATGGCATCTTCCAAATCTCTTCCTGAATAACTTATAACATCAGTAAGTTTAACAACACATCCTTCTAATGTCATAGGAGTTAATTCTATTTTTTTCTTATGCATTTTATAAGCATCATAATAATCTTTTAGAAACATCTCTTTAGTTTTCTTTTTAGGATGATAGATATTTGATAACATTTCACCATTATGACATAATATACCATCCATTACTTGAATAGATAAATTAGCACCCTTACCATCATGCTCTAAAAACAAGTAATTTCTAACGCCAAAAATATTATGCATAAAGACTTCATCTAAATCACGAATACTAATTTCATTTAAGATTTTTTCACCAACATGACCTATAGGAGAATGACCTATATCATGAGATAATGCAATGGCTTCAATTAAATCTTCATTAAGATTTAAAGCTCTTCCAATGGTTCTTGCAATTTTACTAACTAATAAAACATGCATCATTCTTGTTTGAACATTATCATTACCATAAAAAGAAAATACTTGTGTTTTATTACGATATCTAGTAAATGATGCAAAATTAATAATACGATCAATATCACGATAAAAAATTGGTCTAAAGTCATTTTCTTCTTCTTTTAATCTCACGCCATCTTTTGATAATGTTGCATATAAACTTAAATTTTCTTCTTTATTAAACATATAGTCTCCTTATCATTGATGAAGGTTCTATCTCCTCATCAATATAAAAATATAACATTTCATTAGCATGATTAGCTGTATCAATACTTTCCATCTTTTCGTTATATAAATTATCCACAGTAAAGTGAATAATTTTACCGCTAGGCATAAATATTTCCACAGTATCTCCTATTTTGAAATAATTTCTTTGATGAATTTCACATAATTTTTTTTCTTTATCATAATTATCAACAAAAGCAAGATAATCTTGATTAGATATTTCCCAATGACCAGAATAGTATTGATCTGTTAAATCAGCATCTTTAGGAAAGAAATGTGATGAATTATCACGATTTGAAACTCTTTTTAAAATTCTATTTTCTTTTTCTAACAAAATATCATTTAAAGTACCATTATAATAACTATCAATAATTCTACGATAACTTGATAATACAGTTGCTAAATAATAAGCAGAACGCATTCTTCCTTCAATTTTTAAACTTCTTACACCTATTTCAATCATATCTTTAATATAATATGATAAATTAAGATCTTTTACAGCCATCGTAAATGGTTTATCATCTAAGGTAAAATTAAAACGACATACTTGAGCACAACCACCACGATTAGAATCTCTTCCTGTTGCATAATTAGATAAAACACATCTACCAGAATAGAATGTACACATTGCTCCATGAATAAAACATTCAATATCTATTCCTGTTTTATCATAGATTTCCTTAATATCATCTTTTCCTACCTCACGTGCTAAAACTACACGATCAATTCCTTCTTTTTTTAAATAAGCTACTGATTCATAATTAGTAATAGAACTTTGTGTACTAAGATGAACTTCAACATTTTTAAAATTATTTTTAATATATGATACAATAAATAAATCACTTACAATAAAAGCATCAATACCAGCTTCAACTACTTGTTTAATATAATCATAAACTCCATCGATATCTTCATTATGAAAAACGATATTAAGCGTTAAATAAACCTTTTTATTTAATTTATGAGCAAAAGAACATCCTTCTTTTATTTCATCAATACTAAAATTATTAGCATTAGCTCTTAAAGAATATTCTTTACCTCCAATATATACTGCATCCGCTCCATATAAAAGAGCAATTTTTAATCTTTCTAAGTCACCTGCTGGACTTAATAATTCTATTTTTTTCATTCTTTCACCTTATAAATGGTCTTTTTAAAGAAAAAGCCATCATCACTATTAGGAAATAAATCTAAAATATCTTTAAAAGCCTTATTTTTATCAATAGTATTTTTATTAACTTCATTAAATATTTTAAGAACTTTAAGAAAAACTAAATGATCAATGTTTTCTTCATTTAATATGCCATATGATACTATATTATCCAAATCTTTAAAAGGAATAATACCATTTAATAATTTACCATGAGTAATTCTAGTACCTAATTTATTTTCTTTAATTAAATATGTATCATCATCAGTTTTTATTTCATAAACATCTTTTTCTTTATTCTCATGATGATATAAAAAATAATTAGTTAGTAAACTTCTTTTAGAAAAAGATACCTCAGGATATCCAAAAAAAGAACAAATAATCTTTATTTTAGATTTTTCTTTTATTTCCTTTATTTCTTCTTCTGTTATTTCATTTGATAAATATACATATTCACAACCTTTATCATAGAAATAATTACAAGTATTATAATTAGTTGTCATATGTTCCTGTGCCCAAACAAGTGGTGTTTTTAAACCTAATTTCTCTTTTAATGAAATAATCGATATATCATAAAAGAAAATACCTTTAATACCTAACTTGTCTAAAATAATTAATTTATCTTCTAATATTTTTAAATCTTTATTAAAAATATTGGCATTAATGGATACAAATAAATTAATATTTGGATAATCTTCTATTATTTTTTTTATTTCATCTATTTCTAATTCTAAATAATTAATACTAAAATCTTTTAATCCAATAATAAAAGAATTAGTATAATCTAAATAATCAGAAATATTTCTATTATTTAAACCTACTAAAACTTGCATATTTTTTACCTTCTTTCAGTAACAGCTATCCCATCACCAATTTTATAAATTACGGTTTTATAAGTCATATTGTTTTCTAAGAAATAAATATAATCTTTTATTTTTCTTACAATTCCTAAAATATTTTTACTAGTAATATCTTCTTCATTCATTTCAACATAACCATGAAACCCCATATTATCAGTAATGATATAACCAAATTCTTTTAAATTAGTTTCAAATTTATTAAAGAAATCAATATTTTTTCCTTTAGCTGCATCAATAAATATCAAATCATATTTATCATTTATTTCTACATTTAAAGCATCATTAAATATTAAAGTAATTCGATCTTCTAAATGACATTTTTTGATATTTTTTAAGGCTTCTAAATATCTTTCTTCATCTCTTTCAATCGTTGTAACATGAATATCTTTAGAAACATTTGCCATCATGATTGCCGAATAACCTATAGCAGTCCCTATCTCTAAAATTTCCTTAATTTGCTTTTTTTCAATAAAGGATGTTAAAAATTCCATTCCTTCATCTTGCATAATAGGAATATTTTCTTCTTTTGCATAATTTTTTATTCTTTTAATTTCTTCTTCCATACTCCTCCTAGTAATTTCCATTTACTTTAGAAAGTTCTTGTTTTTTCTTTTCAAAATCACTGTATTTTGAATAGAAGAAAGTTTCTCCTGTTTGAATATTAGCAATAAAATATAAATAGTCTGTTTCAGGATAATTAAGTACAGCTAAAATACTTGATGAACTAGGCATAGCAATTGGTCCAGCAGGTAATTTTCCAGCCATAGTTTCACTTCTTGTATTATATGCATTAACTGTTGCATACTCACTTTTCTTTAAAGCTCTTTTATCATCTAATTTAACTGAGTATCTTGTTGTAATATCACTACCTAGACTCATCTTTTTATCAAGACGATTTGCAAAAACACTAACAATTTTTTCACGATAATCTTCTCTATCTTTTGATTCAAGTTCTGCAATAGAAGCAAGCGTTAATAATTCATGAGTACTAAATCTTGATTTTTCTATTTTTTCTTTAAGTGGTGTTAAAACACTATCCATCTTCTTTATTAATTTATTAAATATTTCTTCAACAGTTACTTGCTTATTATTAAAACGATATGTATCTGGATATAAATATCCTTCTAAAGAATAATAAATATCTTTATTTAAAATATCTTCTGTTATAAACCAATAATCATTAATTAATCCTTTTAAATAATCTTCTTTTTTTAATAAATCAAACACTGCTTGTTCCGTATTATCTGTTCCATTAGCAATAACTTTAGCAATACTACGCATATTAATACCTTCTCTAAAAGTTAAAGATATTTCATCTTCATTATAATTATTGCCCTCTTTTAATTTAGATAATATTTCTTCTAAAGACATGTTTTTATTAAGTTCATATTTACCAGCTTTTAAGTTATTAACATTAAATAACTTTAAATATAATTTATAAAATGTTTCACTTCTTATCAATCCGTTATCATATAATATTTTCCCAATTTTAGAAGGAGATGTACCACTATCAATAGTTACTTCTACTTTTTCATCAATTCCCATACTTTTGGTATAATGATTAAAAACAAAAGCTCCTCCAATTAGAATAACTCCAACTATAATAACAAATATTATCATAAAATTTCTTAATTTTTTCACTATTACTCACCATTTTTTACTACTTCTTCTTGAAGTGTTTTTAAAATTGTCTCAATTACTTTCCATTCTTTCTCTGTTTCAATAGGAGTTAATTTCATCTCTTTATCTTTTGGATCATAAATAGATGCATAAACTTGAGTTTTTCCTTTACTATCTTTTGTATTATCTGTATACACGATATAACTTTTACCAGTTTCATCATTTTCAAAAGTAAAAAGAATATCACATACTACCTTATTTCCTTTTTCATCCTTTACAGTTATTGTATTTTTTTCTTCCATTTTAATTTCCCTTTCTATCTAAATAACTTGATAATATCACAACACTTGCAATACCATCAACTTTTTTCTTTCTTTTATTTCGAGATATATCCGCACTAATTAAAGCATTATTGGCAACAACACTAGTTAATCTTTCATCTTCTAAAATAACTTCTTTATTAATTTTACTTTCCAATTTTTCTTTAAAACTTAAAACTCTTTCAGCTGCTTCTCCAATAGTATTATTCATATTTTTAGGATATCCTAAAATTATTTTATCAATATGCTCTTTCTCAACTATTAAAGCTACTTTATCCACAAGCATATCATACTCTTCATTATGCCTTATTGTATCATAGACACTTGCTATTATACCACTTGAAATGCTTATTCCTAAAGTCTTAGTTCCTAAATCTAATCCAATATAGCGCATAACACCACCCGATAAATATATCTTATCATTTTTTTTTACATTTTTCAACATTACCAGTTAATTTAAATTAAAAAATATAGTGTGATAATTCTATTATTTAGAATTTACACACTATATTATATAATGTTATTTTTATTCTATGACATAAGGATCAGTTACAGTTCCATCACCACTGATTACAGGCGTTCCAGGTTTAAGTGAAACGGCAGGGCGAAGGCCGAGAGCGGTGTCCACATTTGACCGATTCACGACATCTCTCCCTCTAAAAGTGAACTCGCTGGCGTTGTCGGCGTTACTAGGCGACAAAGACCAATACCCTACTCCACTGTATAAATATTGTTCGGATGATTCTCCTCCTGCTAGCACCATTTCATCTGCTGTTAATAATGCTACCGGATAATCTAAAGTTTGATTCCCATTTCCATTATTTACAGTAAATCTATCATTCTTATTTATACATGTTAAACTTGGTTGATTCTTAGTTGTACTACTTGAACTTGCATAATTACTTCTTTCATATGCTCCGTATAATAAGTCTAATTCGGTCAAAAGATTAGAATAATTAAGTGGTCCTGTTTCTAACCATCCATTATATTTTGCTATGCTCCTATCATTACACCATATTGTATCTTCTAGTTTATTTGTGACTCCTGTCATTTGACTTTCATACCATGCATCAATTTGTATTTTGGCATTTGATGGATTTGTATTTGTTTGCATTTTTGCTATTGCTTCTTCTACTCCATCCCCTCCTGTTAATGTTATATATGATTTCATTCCTGAAACCAATGAGTAAACATATCTTATTTGTGTACATGTTCCATTTGAAGTTGTTACATTACAACTATAATGGTGTGTTGCATTTGGTGTAGTTACTGAATCATCTACTAATGTATAATTTGTTCCATCCCATGTAAAATCACTTCCAAATCTTGCACCACTTGTCCAATTCGATCTATTAATTCTGTACACTGTTCCATACATATACCCTACATATGCTGGTGATAAAGAACTTGTATTGAATGCAAATGTATTTGTATCATCCACTGTTATTTGTGATGCCAATTCTCTATTGTCACAACCAAGTCCTAAATTATTTTGCTCGATAAGTGCAAATTCTATATTCCCAGCAAATGAATTCCCTGCATGCTGAAACTCAACACTATATTCATCTGATGTCGATACGTTCCCTAAATTTATTATATAATTAGTTCCATTAGAACTTGATAGAACATTATCTCCTTTTTTTATAGATATGTATCCATTAGAGTTTGTATACTTTAACCCATAATATCCAGTGGTTGCTACACCAAAAGATATTTTTACAGCACTACCATTCGAAACAATTGCATACCATTTTTTTTCATCTTCAGCAAATGTCCATTTTTTACTAGAATCTACACCATTTGTTATTAATGTATATTGACTATTAGATAATGCTAATGAATTTTGTTCCATTTTAATTTTAAAAGTTATTGGGCATGTGGTACTTGAATTTCCGTTAAATGTCATCTTTATTTTATTAGTTGATGTCAAATTTCCATAAGAATATGTAAGATTCATGGCATTTCCGCCTCCAGAAGTAGCACTATTTACACTTGAATCATCTTTGTAAAAATTCATTGTACCACCACAAGAAGAACCAGATGTTCCAGTCATCACTAAATTATAGTTATCACCTGTTGGCACACTAAATTCAAATTCTGTATAATATGCTCCATTTAATGTAATATTCCATGTACTATCATTTGAATTAAATGTAAATGGTGCCGGAACATCAGCAACATCTGTTACTTTATTTACATTAGCATAACTAGATAGTGGCACGTTATCGCCATTTTCATATACAGGTGCTTTTTCACCATTATAAATTAACTTAACTCCACCAGTATCAGTAGTTCTTACTGCTTTCCAACATTTATTATTGAAAACAACATTATTATCTTCTACTGCTCCTCTATAATATAATATTGGATAGGCATCATTTTCGGTCCCTGCTCTCATATAGACACCTTTTCCATTGGTATCACTTGATCCTTCTCCAAAGTTAATTCCTGTTGAAGCACTTACATATTCACTTTGCTCGTTATCTAATATTCCTCTATTTTTAGTAGCATCAAAGTTTTCTTTTCGCATTATTTCTTCAAGAGAACCCTTTACCCATATTCCTTCATTTGCTTCTACTTTTATTTGAAATGATACTCCACTTGTTGACAATGCATTCCATTCTGTTGTTGTTAATACTATTTTACCCTGTGCCATTGAATTTGGTGTTCCCATATTATCTGATTCTGTTCCATCATAGGTATCGGATATTAATATTTTATTTTTATCTAAATATGCTTTAATAGTTAGTTTTCCATTTTGTATTCCCTCAGCAGTTCCACTTGTTGTATTAGGTTTAATATAACCAACAAGTAGCATTTGATCTCCTACCAAAGTATCTCCTACTAATTTTTTATAAATTGTAACATTTTTATCTTCTCTTGCTGTAAAATAATTGGTATTTTCTGTTCCTAAATTAGTAGCTGTTATATCTAAACTAATTGGTACTAATTTACCATTTGATGTTGTAATATTAGTGTTTGTA
>CACZTI010000025.1 GCA_902783985.1 uncultured Erysipelotrichaceae bacterium
TTCAAATATACAAATATGATGATTTATTATTTGATGGGCTAAAGGAATATAAAAAAATATATGAATATGATATTTTTATAGGAGAACTGGATTATTTACATAAAGGAATAGGATCTAAGGTTGTAAATATTGTTAATAAATATATTTATAATAATTATTCAGCAGATTGTATAGTTTTAAGACCGTTTAAAAGAAATGTAAACGCAATAAAATGTTATGAAAAGAATAATTTTTATTTTGCGACTGAATATGATGGAAAGGATACAATCGAAAAAAAAAAAAAAATCACGGTTTTAATTAATAAACCAAATAAGGAGTAGATTTTAATGAGTGAAAAATTAACAGAAGAAGTTATTGTTGATAAAATCATTGATTTTATGATAAATAAAGAAGATGGCAATTGGCATGAAGAAAAAGTTGAAAAAAGTGATTTGCATAAACATGGAGTAGATATAAAACTTGTTGGCGGGAAAAGAAATAGTGAATACTTTTTCATTGAATGCAAAGGTAAGTCTTATGCAAAATCGGCTAAATCTGTTAATCGTGAGGGATGGCTTAATGCTTTAGGACAAATAATTACAAGAATGGATGTTAAAAGATATTCAATGACAAAAGATGGTTCTGGCATTTCAGGTATAAATCATGCATATAAGTATGGATTAGGTTTATATTGGGAATCAGCTCAAGTTGCATTAAGAAGAATTCCTAAAGAAATAGCAGAAGTTTTATGCTTACATATATTTGCTGTTAATGACAATGGTGAAGTTAAATATTTCACACCAAGTAAGTTTGGAAAAGTTTATACTAAACAAGATTTCATTTAATAAAGGAGATAAAATAATGAATTATAATTTAAAAAAAGTAAAAATATTTGTTACGGTACCTAAAGAAAATTTAGATGATGTTAGAACAGCTATGTGTAATGCAGGAGCTGGTGTTATTGGAAATTATACTTTTTGTTCAATTTCAACTAAATCAGTCGGTACGTTTATTCCAAATGATAATGCAAATCCATATATTGGGAAACAAAACAAATTAGAATTTGTTGAAGAAGAAAAATTAGAAGTTATTTGTGATGTTGAAAATGTAAAAAATGTTATCCAAGAATTAAGAAAAAAGCATCCATATGAAGAACCAGCAATTGATATAGTTCCACTTATGGATGAATCTGATTTTTAATAATTTAATATAAATTTAAATGAATTCTACATACGTTTTTACATACGTTTTGGTAGAGTTCTCGAACGCTCTCAAACACTCGCAAAAGCCCATTTGTGAGGTTTTATAAAGGTTTTAAAGAGTTTTATATCTTCAGAAGCTTGAAATATCGCATCCATGTTGCTCACAGAAAGAAATATAAGAACTGTTGCGGAAGACAGTAGTATCAAGGAATTGGCAGATTTATAAAAATAAAAATAGGAAGAAAAAATCCTTTAGATACAAATTAGATACATTTTTATAATTAAATGAAAGACTTAAAAGATACATTGTTTTTGAGTAAATGATGTATCTATTTTACAACTTGTATTAATCTAAAAAAATGATATAATAAGTATATATTTATGAGGCAAAATTGAAAGGAGATATTAAAATGGGATTATTTGGAAGTTCAAAAAAAGAAAGAAAGGAATTAAAAGGTGAAATTGACAAATTAATGAAAGCATATAGTAATGAAAAAATTGATGGAGATACTTATTTTAAAAAGATGATGAAGCTAACATCTACTTATAAAAAGAAAAAATAAATTTGTGAAAGAAAAAGGTAAAAGAAATGAAAAAAAATGATTATGTTGCTTGGTTTTGCGATAGTTGTGATGCAAATTTAAATAGACAACCAGGATTTACAACAGCAAGTGGAACATGGACATGCACTGAATGTGGTGCAGTAAATGATGTTACGGATGATAATATTTTAGATGAAGATGAAGAAACATATCAAGAAGAATGTCCAAATTGTGGAGGACATATGAGAAGAATGACATATTCATCTGGAGATGCATGGATATGTGAAGATTGCGGATTAGAAGGATCAAAAGATGATTATGGTATAATGTGGGCTGATAAAGAATTTTTTGATGATGAAGATTAAAGTATAAATGAGTAATTTTTAGATACAAATTTAGATACAAGTTACAAGAAAATTGGGTTCAAGTAGAAGAATAATTAGAATCTTTATATCATTAATAAAATAGTTTACAACATTTATGCTAATATGAAGAAAAGTCCCAAAAAGTGAAGAATTCTGCTCATTTCCATGTGGCAGTGTTAAAAAATATAAACAATATTGTGGAAAATAATAAGGAAAACCCCGTAAAATAAGATTTTGCGGTGTTTTTTATTGTAAAAGTTGTAAGAAGTAATGTTTTACCAACAAATGCTGATTTTCGTTTAATTATAAAAATGCTTAGAATTAAAGTATTTAATTAATAATTATGGTATAATTATAATAGGAGTTTATAAAATGATTAGTAGACAAGAAAGAGAAAGACAATTAATAGATAGTGGAATGTTTAATTCTATTAAAACAATTTTTATTAATAACAATGTGTATATATCTGATAAATATTTGATGTTAATTACTGATTATGTTGATTCATTGGGACAATTAGATTATGAACAACAAGGATTATATTTAGATCCTATAAAGATAGCTAGGGCACTTCCTCGAATGTTGAAAAGTGTAAGAGAAAAAGAATTAGATATATATGGTATTACTGATAATTATACTATCACTATGAATTCTAAAAATGATTATGAAACTAACAAATTGTTTTTCTTTCATGAATTAACGCATGCTATCCAAACAAGATTTATTAATAATCATGAAGAATGTTCATTTTATAATGGAGATACAGGAATGTTTTTAACAGAGGGTGCTACACAATTTATTGCTGAAATTTTATATCATGTTTCAAATGGTACTAATTTAAATTATAGAGAACAATCTAATTCTGTAAGAGGTTTGAATAATCATATTCCTTATAGTGCTCTTTCACAATATCAATTAAATGGTAATATTATATTGTTGTTATCATATTCACTTGGGATACCGTTAAATCAAATTCTAGCATTAGGATATAGAAGTGATGGTAGGGAACAATTAAAAAAATTATTTGAAGTATTTCCTGGTAATGAAGGTAAATTTGAAGAATTTATGTTTGATTTAGAAAAAATATATTCCATTGATAAATTATTAGTTATGGGGTATAGAAAACAAATGATGTCTAATACTCCAATTATTATTGAACTTATGAATGGTAAAAGAAGTTTTTTTGGAAATATCCAAGTAGAAAATGATTTAATTAATAAAGTAGAAAGAGAACTTATTGCTAACTTTATTGCTAATAATGATGAAGAATATATTATTTCTAATTATCAAAAGGTTGCTATGTATTTAACAACACAAGAATTAAAAACAAATTTTAATAATGCTATACAAGAAATAATAAAAATGAGAAATCAAAGTGTTATCTAGGAAAAAAGGGTAATATAGGAGTTGTAAATGAGTAAATACGTTAGAGTAATGGATGGATTAAAGTCAAATGCTGGTGGTTTTGAATATAAATTAGATGAAATCAATGTTTCACAAAAGTGGGCTCCTAATGCTTTAAAACCAGAAGATATGGGTGGCTTTAATTTTGGAACTGAAGATAAAATATTAAGATGGTTACATCGAGGAGATACCATATATGATGTCATCATTCCAGAAGGTGCAGATGTGATTGTGATTGATGATGAAAAAGGTATTTATAGAACCAATAAAATAATTGTAACTAATCCCCATAAAATAACTGATGAAATGGTAATAGAATTATATAAAAAAAGTAATTTGTCTAATAAAATAATAGCTCAATGTTTATTAACATTAATATGGAAAAATAGAGAAGAAATATCTAAGTATATAATTAAAGATAGAGTAAATATAAATAATGTTAATGAAATATTGGATGAATTTGTTAATTATGGTGGTGATAAATATTTAGTTAATGAACAAGCTAAAGAAATTTATAATATTTTAAAAGGGATTAAAAATCAAGTTGATAAATAACAATGTTAATAATTATTTTGATAGTATAATGTTTAAAGGAGTGATAATAATGGTTAAACCTAAGAAATTAAATAAAGGAGATAAAATAGCAATTGTGAGTTTATCAAGAGGTCTTTTAGGAATGCCTTTTTGTAAACATGAATTAGATATTGCAATAAAAAGATTAAAAGAATTTGGATTGGTTCCTGTTATAATGCCTAATGCATTAAAAGATATGGATTATATTGAAAAACATCCGGAAGCAAGGGCAAGTGATTTAAAACAAGCATTTATGGATAATAGTATTAAAGCTATCATAACAGCAATTGGTGGAATTGATACATATAAAACAATTCCTTATTTAATGGAAGATGAAGAATTTAAGGATGCAGTAAGAAATAATCCTAAAATATTTACAGGATTTTCAGATACAACTAATAATCACTTAATGTTAAATAGATTAGGATTATCTACTTTTTATGGACCTTGTTTACTAGTTGATATTGCTGAACTAGATAATGATATGCTTCCTTATACTAAAGAATATTTTGAAAAATTTTTTATGGATGAAGATGGTTTTGAAATTAAAGCAAGTCCTTTGTGGTATAGTGATAGAAAAAGTTATGGACCTGAAGAAATAGGAAAACCGAGAGAAAAACATCAAGAAAAGCATGGATTTGAAACATTAAATGGAAGTGGTGTAGTAACTGGAAAACTTTATGGTGGATGTATTGAAAGTATCTACGATGCTTTTACTGGGACTTCTTTTGAAGATGAACCATCTGTTTATGAAAAATATGGTATTTTACCAACAGAAGAAGAATGGAAAGAGAAAGTATTGTTTTTAGAAACTAGTGAATTAGCAATAAAACCAGAAGAACTAGAAAAAATGTTAATGGAATTTAAAAAGAGAAATATTTTTAATTTAGTTAAAGGACTTATTGTTGGAAAACCAATTGATGAAAAATATTATGATGAATATAAAGAAATATATCGAAAAATCTTTGTTGATATAGATACTCCAGTATTGTTCAATGTTAATTTTGGACACTCTGTTCCAAGATGTATAATTCCATATGATGCTATGGCAACAATTGATTATGATAATAAAAGAATAATCATAAATGATCCAATTTTTGATAAATAAAGAAATAATATATAAAAATATTGATATTAATTGTCAATATTTTTTTTAAAATATTGTTTTAAATTGGGAATTTTTGTTAAGATAAACATTAGTCTATGTTATAATATGTTTTATGGAGGATTTGTTTATGGACAATAAAAAATATGTAGGTAAAAATTTGCATATTATAATAGATAGACCAATGGGAAGTAAGCATCCTAAATATGGTTTTATTTATCCAATTAATTATGGATATGTTCCTAATACTATTAGTGGTGACAAAGAAGAGTTGGATGCATATTTATTAGGGGTATTTGAACCTGTTAATGAATATGATGGTAAATGTATTGCGGTAATTCATAGAACAAATGATAATGATGATAAGTTAATTGTTGTTCCAGTTAATAAGAATTATTCTCACGAGGCAATAGAAGCTTTAGTAGAATTTCAAGAAAGATATTTTGAACATGTAGTGTATTTATAGTAAAGGTGATGGAATATGGATATAAATATGATAATAACTCAATTTATTGGTGCTATTGGTTATGGTACATTAGCATTAAGTTATTTTAAAAAGAATAAAAAAGAAATATTATTTATGGAAATAATAGCTTATATATTTTTTACAATTCATTATTATTTATTAAATGGAATTACTGGGGCTATATGTAATTTAATTGGTTTATTTGCCCTTGTTAGTATATATTTATTTGATAAATATAAATTAAAAAATAAGTATTTAGTATCAATATTTTTTGTAATTATTCTATTAATAATTAATATCATGAATTTTCAAAATATATATTCAATATTTCCTATGATAGCATCAACAATAGTTATAATATCTTTTTTATCAAATGATGAAAATAAGATAAGAATAGTTGGTGTTATATCAGCAATATGTTGGTTAATATATGCAATAGTATATAAATCATATATTGCTATTGTATTTGAAGTAATAACTTTAATCAATGTGTTTCTAGCATTATTTAGAAACATAAAAAAATAATTTAAATATTGAATAGTTTTTATAATTATGGTATATTATACATGTGAATAGCGGTGGATGATCTTCGGATCCCATCTTGACAAGTCGGATGTGTCTGACTTGTTTTTTTGGTGGATGATATTTATAATAATTTATAAATTATGTGATATAATTATTGATGGAGGATAAAAATATGAGAAAAAATATAAAAACTACAGAAGGTATATTTCCAATGCCTGTATTGATGATAGCTACTTATAATGAAGATGGAAGTATTAATGTTATGAATGCTGCATGGGGAACAATGTATGATAGAGATCAAGTTATATTAAATTTAACAGAATCTCATAAAACAGTAAAAAATATTAAAGAAAGAAAAGCTTTTACGGTTAGTATAGCTGATAGTAAACATGTTAGGGAAGCTGATTATTTTGGAGTAGTATCAGGAAATAATACAACTGATAAGTTTAAAAAAAGTGGTTTAACAGCAGTTAAATCAGAATATGTTGATGCACCAATTATTAATGAGTTTCCACTATGCTTAGAATGTGAATTTATTGAATATAATGATTATGGTGTTTTAGGAAAAGTTGTTAATACTACCGCTGATGTTAATGTAATGAATGGTGATAATGTGGATATTTCTAAAGTATCAGCAATCGCTTTTGATCCATATACTCATGGATATTATAAAGTAGAAGAAAGAGTTGGTAATGCCTTTAAGGATGGATTAGGGTTAAAATAATGTGATAAGAGAATTTTTATAATTCTCTTGTTCTTGTTTATGGTGAATTATATGAATATTGAAAATGAAATCTTTAACTAAAACGAGAAGAATTCCCCAACTTCTATTAAATAAGTTGGGGATGAATTCAGCATATTTTTATTAAATTATAAA